>DASWUU010000256.1:0-5448 GCA_036401515.1 Steroidobacteraceae bacterium | reverse complement strand
GGTGCGGGTTTTGGCGGCGTTGCATTCGGTTGATTATGCGGCCTTAGGGCTACAGGATTACGGCAAGCCGGGCCACTATGTCGAGCGGCAGGTTGCTCGTTGGACTCAGCAGTACCGCGCATCCGAAACAGAAAAAATAGAGGCGGTGGAACGGCTGATCGACTGGCTGCCGCGGCACATCCCTGCAGATGAACAGACCGCCATCGTGCATGGCGACTTTCGGCTCGATAACACGATTTTTCACCCCCGCGAGCCGCGAATCTTAGCCGTGCTCGATTGGGAACTCTCCACGCTCGGCCATCCTCTGGTCGATCTCGCTTATTACTGCATGCGCTATCACCTGCCTGCGTTGGAATTTCGTGCTCTTGGGGGAATCGATCCCGAGGCCCATATGATTCCGACGGAGGCTGAATGTGTTGCCGAATATTGCAGGTTGCGCGGCATCGGGCCCGTGCCCGTCAAGGACTGGGCCTATTACTCGGCATTTTGCATGTTTCGACTGGCCGGTATTCTGCAAGGGGTGCTGGCGCGCGCGCTGCAGGGCAATGCGTCGAGCGCGACGGCGCTGCAAGCGGGCCGCCGGGCTCGCCCGTTAGCCGAACTGGGCTGGGCGCTCGTGCAGCAATCTTTCGACGTTTGAATCATTCAAAGGATTCCCATGGATTTCTCGCACAGTGACAAAGTCCGCGACCTGCAAGAGCGCATCACAGCGTTTATGGATAGATACGTCTATCCAGCCGAGCCGATTTTTCACCAAGAGCTCGAGGAAAATCGACGTGCGGGGAATCCGTGGCAACCGGCCAAGATTGTGGAGGAACTGAAGCGAAAGGCCAGGGCAGAGAACCTGTGGAATTTATTCTTACCGCACTCCGAGCATGGCGCGGGCCTGACTAATCTTGAATATGCACCGTTGTGCGAAATCATGGGCCGCTCGCACATTGCTCCCGAGGCTTTCAATTGCTCAGCACCCGATACCGGCAATATGGAGGTGCTGGCGCGATACGCCACCAAACCGCAACAGCAGCGCTGGCTCGAGCCGCTGCTCGAGGGCAAGATCCGTTCCGCGTTCGCGATGACGGAGCCCAGCGTAGCTTCGAGCGATGCGACCAATATTCAGGCTTCCATCGTGCGCGACGGCGAGAACTATGTGATTAACGGCCGCAAGTGGTGGACTTCCGGCGCGGGCGATCCGCATTGCGAGATTTTAATTTTCATGGGCAAGACCAACCCGCAAGCGGGACGTCACAGCCAGCAATCGATGATCCTGGTGCCGATGAAGACCCCGGGAGTAAAGGTCCTGCGCACCCTATCGGTGTTCGGCTACGATCATGCGCCGCATGGGCATGCTGAAATCGACTTCGAGAACGTGCGCGTGCCGGCCGAGAACTTGCTGCTCGGCGAGGGTCGCGGTTTTGAAATCGCACAAGGCCGTCTCGGGCCGGGCAGGATCCACCATTGCATGCGCACCATCGGCGTTGCGGAACGCGCGCTCGAACTGATGTGCAAGCGCGCCCAGACGCGAGTCGCATTCGGCAAACGGCTGTCGGAGCAAGGCGTCACGCTCGAGCGCATTGCGGAGGCGCGCATCATGATCGACCAAACGCGCTGGTTGGTCCTGAATGCCGCCTATATGATGGATACCGTGGGCAACCGCGCGGCCAAGGCGGAAATAGCCATGATCAAAGTCGCAGCCCCCACCATGACGCTTAAGGTTCTCGATTGGGCCATACAGATGCACGGCGCCGGCGGCGTGAGTGATGACTTCCCGTTGGCTGCACTGTGGGCGGGCGCCCGCACGCTGCGTTTGGCGGACGGGCCGGATGAAGTGCATCGCGAACAAATAGCCAAACTGGAGCTGTCTCGCTACCGACCGCAGGCTTGAGAATCATGTCGGACGCGCATTTCAAAGTTTGGCCGAGCTACGCGATGCACAACCTGATCGCCCCTGCCACCAATTTGTTCTACAACGCTGAAGTTTCGGCGCGGCGATATCCTAACAAGCCTTTTCTCGTGTACTACGACACGCAGGTGAGTTTCGCTGCCTTTCACGACGAAGCGACGCGCGTCGCGGGCTATCTTGAGCGGCGATGCGCAATCGCCAAGGGCGATCGCGTGCTGCTGCTCATGCAAAATAGCCCGCAGTTCATGATCGGCTACTACGGCATCTTGAGAGCTAACGCGGTTGTGGTGCCGTTGAACCCGATGAATCTGACCCAGGAAATTCTGCGCTTCGCCAAGGATGCGGGAGCAAACACCATGCTGGTTTCGCAGGAGCTGTACTCGCGCGTCGAACCCTTGCTCCAGAGCGGCGATGTTAAGCATGTGATCGTCGCTGCGTACTCGGATTATGTGACGCAAGCTACGACATTGACGGTCCCGGATTTCATCAGGGCGCCGCGCATCGAGCACAAAGCGCACGGCTTGTCTCTCTGGAAGGACGTGCTGGCCAGCGACTTGCAGCCGGGCCCGCTGATTGCGGGACCCGATGACCTTTGTGTGATGCCCTACACGTCCGGCACGACCGGACAGCCTAAGGGCTGCATGCACACGCACCGCACGGTGATGCACACCACCGTGGCCAGCATGCAGTGGTTTGCACTTCAGCCGGAAATGACCTTGCTGGCGGTGGCACCGATGTTCCATGTCACCGGCATGCAGGGCGGCATGAACGGGCCGCTTTTCATCGGCAACACCATGGTTCTCTTGCCACGCTGGGACCGCGACGTCGCTGCGCAGTGCGTCGAGCGGTACAAAGTAGCGAGTTGGACAGCCATACCCACCATGATTCAAGATTTTTTTCTCAATCCCAACATCGAAAAGTACGATCTGTCTTCGATTCGCCGCTTAAGCGGCGGAGGCGCCGCGATGCCGTCTGCGGTAGCGCAACGTCTGGCGAATGTGGGCATTACCTATGTCGAGGGATACGGGTTGACGGAGACCATCGCCGCCACCCACATCAATCCGCCTGAGCACGCCAAACAACAATGTTTGGGCATTCCGATCTTCGACGTCGACTCTCGCATCATTGACCCGGCCACGTTGCGCGAGCTGCCGCCGGGCGAAGTGGGCGAGATCGTCATGCACGGGCCTCAGGTGTTCTTGGGATATTGGAATAAGCCCGAGGATACCGCGCAGGTGTTCATTCAAATCGAGGGCAAGCGGTTCTTCCGCAGCGGCGATCTTGGCAGGATGGACGAAGAGGGCTATTTCTTTATCGTGGATCGCTTGAAGCGCATGATCAATGCCGCCGGATATAAAGTATGGCCAACCGAAATCGAGTCGCTCATGTATCGACACCCGGCAGTTCAGGAAGCGTGCGTCATCGGCACGAAAGATGCGCATCGCGGCGAAACCGTCAAGGCCTTCATCGTGCCGCGTGCCGAGTGGCATGGCAAGATAGAGGCTCAGGTCATCATCGATTGGTGTCGGGAGCAGATGGCGGCCTATAAAGTGCCGCGTGTCATAGAGTTTGTCGAGGTGCTGCCGAAGTCAGGCTCCGGCAAGATCATGTGGCGAGAATTGCAGGAACGCGAGAACGCTAAACCGGCTTCTATCACGGCGGTACCAACATGAAAGCATTGATAAGCCACCGGGCCGGCGGCCCCGAGACCTTGGTGCTCGAAGAAGTAGCTGATCCTAATCCCGGCCCCGGTGAAGTGCGCATCAGCGTTCGGGCCGTCGGCGTTAATTTTCCGGACCTTCTCATCATCCAAGATTTGTACCAAATCAAGCCGCCGCGGCCATTTTCCCCCGGCGCTGAACTTGCAGGCGTCATTGATTTGGTGGGCGAGGGCGTGACTACGCTTCGCAGCGGGGATCGCGTGCTGGTCAGCCCGGTGCGCAGCGCCATGGCCGAGAAGGCCATCGCGCAAGGCGGCAATTGCTGGAAAATTCCCGATAGCATGCCGTTTGACGAGGCAGCTGCGCTTCTCATGACCTACGGCACCTCGCAACACGCCCTGAAGGACCGCGCGCAGCTTCGCGAAGGCGAAACGCTGCTCGTCCTGGGCGCGGGCGGCGGCGTCGGACTCGCAGCCGTGGAGTTGGGCAAGGCGATGGGTGCGCGGGTCATTGCAGCTGCCTCGAGTGCCGAGAAACTCGCCTTGGCGCGTGAACATGGCGCGGATGACGGCGTGCAGTACCCCACCGGCGCTTTGGACAAGAACGCGGCGCGTGCTTTGACGGACAGCTTCAAGGCGGCATGCGGCGCGGGAGGGGCGGACGTGATCTACGATGCCATCGGCGGCGATTACAGCGAAGCTGCGCTGCGCGCGATTGCTTGGGCTGGCCGGCACCTCGTCATCGGATTCACGGCCGGCATCCCGAAACTGCCGCTCAATTTGCCTCTGCTCAAGGGCGCATCGATCGTTGGCGTTTTCTGGGGCGAATTCACCCGCCGCTTTCCTGCGCTGCACGCCGCCAACGTGGCGGCGCTCATGGCGCTATATGTCAGCGGTACGATCAAGCCGGCGGTAACCGAGCGCTTTCCCCTCGCGCGCGGCGGCGAGGCGATCGCCAGGCTCGGCTCGCGTGCGGCGCGCGGTAAGATCGTGGTCACGATGGGTTGAGACCTTCGGAGAATAATCATGGATCTGAAATACAGCCTCGAAGAAGAGAGATTCCGCGCCGAAGTGCGTGCGTTTTTCGACGCCGAACTCCCCGCCGATATCCGCAGCAAACTGCAACTCGGCAGGCGCATATCCAAAGATGACATGGTGCGGTGGCAGAAGATCCTGTTCCGCAAAGGGTGGGGCGCCGTGAACTGGCCGAAGGCCTTCGGCGGCACGGGTTGGAACATCGTGCAGCAACATATCTTTGAAGAGGAACGCGCGGACGCTTGTGCTCCCCCGCAGAATCCTTTCTCATTGAAAATGCTGGCGCCGGTGATGCAGACATTCGGCAATGCGGCACAGCAGGAGTATTTTCTGCCGCGGATTCTTTCGGGTGAAGACTGGTGGTGCCAAGGTTATTCCGAGCCAGGGTCCGGTTCCGATCTTGCCTCGCTTCGAACCAGTGCCGTGCGCCAGGGCGAACATTATATCGTCAACGGCCAAAAGACCTGGAACACGCTCGGCCAGTATGCCGACTGGATCTTCTGCTTGGTGCGAACCAGCACCGAGGGCCGCGCACAACAAGGCATTTCGTTTCTATTGATCGACATGAAATCTCCTGGCATCACGGTGCGTCCCATCATCATGCTCGACGGCGAACATGAGATTAACGACATTTTCTTCGATAACGTGAAGGTGCCTGTGGAAAACTTGATAGGCGAGGAAAACAAGGGCTGGACGTACGCCAAGTTTCTCCTGACGCATGAGCGCAGCGGCAACGCGGGCATCGGCAATTGCAAGCGGGCCTTGAAAAAGCTCAAGCAGATTGCGGCCGAACAGATGAGCAACGGCCGGCCCCTGATCGAAGATTCTCGGTTTCGCGACCGAATTGCTCAGG
>DASWUU010000255.1:0-36606 GCA_036401515.1 Steroidobacteraceae bacterium | reverse complement strand
GTGATGCTGAAATCATGGGTATGCGTGCGCCTAAACGCGCACGCGGCAAGCAACGCGTTGCCGAGCTCTTGGAGGCGGCTGCCGCGGTGTTCGCCGAGAAGGGCTACGAGGCGGCGACCATGACTGAAATCGCCGCCCGCGCCGGTGCACCCATCGGCTCGCTGTACCAGTTCTTCCCGGCCAAGGATGCGCTTGCCGATACCCTGTTGCATGGCTACGCCGCGCTTCTCACCGCTGACCTTAAGGCGCTCGAGACTCGCGCCGGCGAGATCGACATCACTACGCTGGTCGAGCAGCTGTTCGGGTTGCTGCGCGGCCACCGGCGCGAGCGCGCGGCAGCATTGCCGCTAGCCGAAGAGCGAATGGACGAGAAGACCCTGCGCAGCACTTTCCGACAGATGCTGCGCAAGCACATCGCCGCGGTCCTACGTGCGCGCGTGCCCTCGCTGCCCACGGACGCGGCGCGCGACATGGCCGTGGTGGTGCTGCAACTGATGAAGGCCGCCAGCGCGATCAGCGATGAGGAAAGTCTGCCGGGTCGCGCCGCGGCGCTACGCGAGCTTAAGTCACTCGCGGTGAATTACGTGAGAACCCATGCGGGCGAGTGATTAGCTCGTAGGCGCGAGAGGCATGGCCTGCGCGGCGGCGCCGCCGCGGCTGAGCTCGAACTGTACCCGCCACGCTCGGACCGGCTGACTCACAGTCGGCGTGAACTTCCACTTTTTGGCAGCTTCGAGCGCCAAGCGCCTAAAGAATCCGCTGGCGTCCCCGCTTTCCAGGGCTTGCGAGATGACATTTCCGCTTCGATCGACGGTGACGCGCACGGGAATGGTGACTGTGCCCCGGATTGACCTGCGCGTACTGTGCGAGAGACTGGGAATTTCTTCGTGGACCACTGACCCTTCAGAGATCGCGGCCTTGGGGGCCTGTGCTGCGACAGCGGCCGGCGCCGGCTGTTGCAGGGCAGTATGCGCAGCGCTCGGCGGGCTTACGACCTGCGAGGCTGAATGCGTGCGGAATGGGCGCATAGTGGCCCAAAGGACGACGAGCGCGATAACGCTCAGTCCCACCGCTGCGAGGGCCAAGCGCATCTTCGACGAATGCAGCGCGGCCTCACCTCCGATGGGGATGTCTTCGCCCATGTGCTCGTCCGATGCCGGGAGCGAGGGCGGACGGTCGGGCGGCGGCGTAACGCCGGGCTGGTTACTGCCGAGCGGCTCACCGCTGGGCGCCTCACCGCTGGGCGGCTCACCACTGGGCGGCACACTGCTGGGCGGGATACTGCTCCGCGGCACGGGACTGAATTGAGTTTCGAGTTCCGATATCGTGGGCCGATTAGCCGGATTAAGGCTCAGGCATCGCCGCAGCGTGTATGCGAAGGCCGCCGGAAGCGAGGGGGGCAGGGAAACGGTTTCGGGTTGTTCGGCACTCAAGGTAGGCGCGGTTTGAGTGAGGGCTTCAGTCGCCGTGACGCCCAGTCCCCAAATGTCCCCCGCGGCGCTCATCACGCCGTTGCGCGCTTCCGGTGGATCGTACACAGAGGTTTTTGAGATAGGCGTTGCCGCAACGCCGGCCGCACGGATGGTATCGCTCGCCAGCTTCAGCTGGTCATCGACCACTAAAAAGTTTGTCGGCTTCAACTGGCCGTGCACCAGGCTCCGCCCGTGGAGGAAACCCAGGACATCAAGAGTGGGATTCAAGAGCTCCTGCACCTCCTCGGGAGTCAGTGCGCGCTTGGGCAGAATTTGCGCCAGAGTCTGCTCGGCATATTCCATCACAAGGTATAGAAATGGGTGGCCGCCAAGCTTGCAACGGCCCATGTCGAAAATCCGTAGCAAGTTCGGATGCGGTAGATCGGCGACGCGTCGCCACTGCGCTAGTTTTCCTTCCGCGAGCGCCGCATCGGCCGGGATTAGCTTGATCGCGGCCTTGGGAAGTTTCTGTGCCGCAGATTCGGTAAGAAATACAACGCTGTGGTTTGATCTCCCGAGAAAGCGGCGCAGCGGGAAAATTCCGTTGACCGTTTGGCTTTCCCACTTCCTCCAAGTCTCGATTTCCGTCACCGCCCGCCTCCGCTTGCTAAGAGCACGCTCGCTGTGAAGATATCACCAAGACGAGGGCGAGGAGCGAGTGCAGATGTCAGATTTTCACGACATCCGTTGCTCGTGTCTTGAGGCGATTTGCGGTGGTCGAATTCCACAGATGCCATAATAATGAGCTTTGAAATTCCCGCGAGTACGGCATGGCGAATATACAATTGGTAACTGCTCGGCAGCGTGATTTGGGCGGCTTCGTCGTGCGGCGAGTACTTCCCGCGCAGGGACTGAAAATGGTCGGCCCGTTCATTTTCTTTGACCACATGGGGCCGGTCCAATTCGACCCGGGCCACGGAATTGACGTGCGCCCGCATCCCCATATCGCCCTCGCCACCGTTACGTATCTTTTCGCAGGCTCGCTCCTGCATCGCGACAGCCTCGGCAATGTGCGCGAGATCCTGCCGGGGGATGTCAATTGGATGACGGCTGGCGCAGGTATTGCACACTCAGAAAGGACGCCGCCGCTGGTGCGCACGACGGGCGCGGAAATTCACGGTATACAAAGCTGGGTGGCGCTCCCGGATGGGCAAGAGGAAATCGACCCGAATTTCGCCCACTATCCCTCCAGCGTGCTTCCGCAGCACATGCTTGGCGGGGTTGCGCTCACGGTAATCGCTGGCCACGCATTTGGCTTAACCTCGCCGGTCCGCACTTTATGGCCGACGCTTTATGTACACGCCAGATTGACGGACGGTGCGAAACTCGATGTGCCGCCCGAGCATGAAGAGCGTGCTGTATATGTCGTGCAGGGCGCACTCGCCGTGGGCGACAGCAACGTAGGCGAAGGCGAACTCGCAGTGCTGGAGCCTGGAACCAGCCTCGCATTGCGTGCCGTCGGTGACACGCGTGCGATGCTGCTGGGCGGCAGGCGATTCTCCACGCCGCGTCATATTTGGTGGAACTTCGTCGCCTCCTCCCCCGAGCGCATCGAGCGTGCCAAGGAGCGTTGGGCCAAGGGCGAATTCGCCCCGGTGCCGGGGGAGACCGAATTCATTCCGCTGCCTTCCGCGTGATGAGGTTGGCCGCTGTATGGGCAGGCATGGCGCTGCTCGTCGGAGAGCTGCTTGCGCCCGCTCGCGGCGCGGAGCCACCCGCAAATGTGGATGAGATCGTAGTCACCGGCGAGCGCGCTGGACCTGGGTTGTGGCATGTGCATAAAGGGTCTGCACAGCTATGGATTTTCGGCACGGTGTCGCCTTTGCCCAAAGATATGACCTGGCGGTCGAAGCAGCTCGAGACTGTGCTTGACGGGACGGATCAACTGCTGGTGCTCAAGCCGGTGGAAATCGGCATCGCCCGTGCGGTGTGGCTGCTCGTGACGCAGCGGAATTTATTGATGGCGGGCCGCGGCAAAAAGCTCAAGGACCTGATGCCTGCCGATTTGCACGCGCGCTTCGCCGTGGAACGCGCCAAATACACCAAGGATACGGAGAAATGGGAGAAATATCGGCCTATCATTGCCGCTGCATTCCTCGAGGAGGACGCCTTGCACGCGGTCGGCTTGTCTACGCATTTGGATCTGGCCGAGGAGGCGAGAAGCCTCGCTCGGAAACATCACGTGCGCATCGAAGAGTTCAAGATAGCCGGCTTGCACGATGTCTTGGAGGCGTTGAAGACGCTGCCTCGCGCAACGGAAGAGAAATGCGTAGCGGCGAGTCTGGCCACTATCGAAAGCGGAATGCCGCGGCTGATTGACCGCGCGCAGGCTTGGGCGACCGGCGACGTACAGCGAATCCAAAGTCTGCCTGAGTCCGCCGAAGTTGCCGCGTGCCGAGCCGCAGTTACCGTGGATCCAGGTGCGGGCGACTTGTTGGCGCTGCTGCGCCAGACATGGCTGGAGAACATGGAACGGCATTTGCGGGCCGGCGGCGTCACCGTGGCGGTCGTCAGCATGGATATGCTGATTGGGCAGGGCGGCTTTCTCGATGAGTTGCGCGCACGCGGCTACGCGATCGATGCACCTTGAATTCAACAACCAGCAAATAGGAGCTTTTATGAGCGATAAAACAGCGACCGTGCACTGGGAAGGTCGGGGAAAGCAGGGCGTCGGTAAGATCAGCACGCAGACCGAAGCGCTGAAGAGCTATCCCTATGGCTTTGCCAGCCGTTTTGAGGACGACAAGCGAGGCACCAATCCGGAGGAATTATTGGCAGCAGCGCATGCGGCCTGTTTTACGATGGCTTTCTCTTTTGCTTGCGATGCGGCAGGATTTGCAACGATGGCCGTCGACACACAGGCCGCGGTTCGCCTGGTGGGGAAAGGCGGGGGC
This sequence comes from Steroidobacteraceae bacterium, assembly GCA_036401515.1. Lineage (GTDB taxonomy): Bacteria > Pseudomonadota > Gammaproteobacteria > Steroidobacterales > Steroidobacteraceae > Bog-1198. Next base: position 32,240 of record DASWUU010000255.1, on the reverse strand, counting down.
TTTTCGATAGACCATATAAGCTTGCGGCTCGAGGCCAGCGTCCCAGGAATCGATGAGGCGACCTTCCAGAAGATCGCCGCCAAGGCGAAACAGGAGTGTCCGTTGTCCAAGGCATTGGCAAGCGTTCCGGAGATCACCTTGACGGCAATCTTGCGCTGAGGATTGCCCTTAAGCGCGCGGCAGGCGAAAGGCACGGAGCAGTACGAAGATCCATCCGAGAGTGATCAGTAGAAAAGCCGCTAAGCCGCCGGCAAAGAGCTGACTGGACAGGTGCGGCGGCACGGTACGGTGCGCGTCCAACTCCAGCCAATGCATGAAGCAGACCATGGCCGTGATGGTGGTGCCGAACCAGACGCCGTGATTGACGAGCAGCGCTCGCGTTTGTGCAATTCGTTCCGGAGCGAGCCAATAGTCTCGATTCGGTAATTTCATGTCCCGAGCTTTCGAATAGACCGCGGTTAGCAACGCCACGATCGCGAGCGGTAAACCGACGCCTGAGATCAGCACGAACATCGTATAGGATTTGCGAGGCATGTATGCGTTGGGGTCACCGTTGCCGTCGAAGTGCGAGGCCACCAGCAGCGGCAAGTTCGAGACCGAACCGGTCACATAGAAGATCGCGAAGAGCAGCATCGAGACAAACATGATACAGGGGATTGTCTTCATTTTTGTGTCCTCAATCCGTTGATTATTTCTGCAAGCAAATCGGCGCCTCGGTAGGCAAAGCCGGTGTAGAGTTGCAAGAGGTTTGCACCGGCACGTAAGGTTTCGCGCGCGCATTGCGCGCTGACGATGCCGCCCACGCCGATGATGGGCACTCCCGGCCCAAGTTCGGCGCGTAGCTGCGCAATGACCCTCACGGATAGCAGGTGCAGCGGCTCTCCGCTTAAACCGCCGCGCTGCGCGGCGGCGGCAGGCTTTCCCAGGATGTTCAAATCGCTCGACGTATTCGTGGCGATCACGCCGTCGACTTGCAACGCCCGCACCTTCCGCGCGAGGGCGCCGATCTGCTCGGCGGTCAAGTCCGGCGCGATCTTTACCAGCAGCGGCACGAGTTTGCCATGGCGTGCCTGGAGCGCCCGGCGCTCCTCCAGCAAAGCGCCGAGAATGCGTTGCAAGCCATCGCGATCTTGCAGCTCGCGTAATCGCGCGGTATTGGGCGAGGACACATTCACAGCCACATAGTCAGCATGCGGATAAATCTTGCGCAAGCAGGCGAGGTAGTCGTCTTGAGCGTTCTCAATCGGTGTATCGAAATTTTTCCCTATGCTGATCCCGCGAATTCCGCCATAGCGGCTGCGCGAGACTTGGGCGACCAGATGATCGACACCTTTATTGTTGAAGCCCATGCGGTTGATGAGGGCGAGGCGTCCGGGAATTCGAAACATGCGGGGTTTGGGATTACCGGGCTGGGGCCTCGGTGTCACCGTGCCCAGCTCTATATGGCTGAAGCCCAACGCCCCCAAGGCATCGAGATAGTCGCCGTTCTTGTCGAAGCCCGCGGCCAAGCCTAAGGGATGGGCGAATCGCAGACCAAGACAAGGTAGGTTCAGTTCCGCCCCGGACTCAAACGCGGGCCACAGGGGCCGCATCCATTTCAAACCGGCCAACCCCAGATCGTGCGCCATTTCAGGATCGAGGCGCGTGAGTATCGGCAGCGCCGCGCGCGCGATGGCTGCGCCGGACCGTTTCATACGTATTTCCATGTTGCCAGCGCACCCAAATAGAAACATGCCTCGGTTGACATTTGCGTCATGTCGAGCGCGTCGGCCGCCCCGTCGGCTCGCTTGAATCTCAAGAATGCAATGATACCTATACCGGCGAGGATGGCGGCCGACACACCGATGAGACCCGGGATGCCGAGCAGCGCGGCCGGAGCGAAGCCAATACCTAGGGCGGTAGCGAGCGCCACGCTGCCTATCTTCGGCGCCGATTTTTGCGGACGATACGCCATCACCGATACCAGCAATGCGAAACTACAAGCGTAGCCGCAAACCATGATTAGACCCAGTGACGTGTCCGCGGGAGCCGCAAAGGGTAATTTCGCCGCCGACAACGCCATCAGCGTGTTGTACTTGACCAGCACAAGCATCACGCGCCATAGAACCCAGTAGCGGGCCGCCGGCAACCGCGAGACTCTATCGGTGAGGAGCGCCGTCGCCGTCACGGCTAGAATCACGGCCACACTGGCGGGCCAAACCTGCACCGCCAGCCAATAGAGGCTTCCTCCGAGCAGGCCGATCAGCGCCCCGGTGATGGGCGCGAATTGACCGGCTAGGCGCACTGAGCCGTCATGCCCGCTTGCGTTCGAACGCACGCGGCGCCGCCAGTGCGGCGCGCAAATAATGTCCTGTGTACGAACCTTTATTGGCCGCGACTTGTTCCGGGGTGCCGACAGCAACGATCCTGCCGCCGTTATCGCCGCCCTCGGGCCCGAGGTCCACGACCCAGTCAGCGGTTTTGATGACATCCAGATTGTGTTCGATGACGATGACGGTATTGCCCTCGTCGCGCAATCGCTGCAATACCACGAGCAGCTGAGCGATGTCCGCGAAGTGCAGCCCGGTGGTCGGTTCATCCAGGATATACAGCGTGCGGCCCGTGGCACGCTTGGAAAGCTCCTTTGCCAACTTAACGCGCTGAGCCTCCCCTCCCGATAAGGTGGTGGCGCTTTGACCAAGCCGCACATAGGAGAGACCTACGTCGAGCAGCGTCTGCAATTTCGGTTGAACTGTGGGCACCGCCGAAAAAAACGGCAGTGCATCCTCGACAGTCATGTCCAGCACTTCTTGAATGTTCTTGCCCTTGAAGCGAATCTCCAAGGTCTCGCGATTGTAACGTTTGCCTTTGCAGACATCGCAGGGCACATATACGTCGGCGAGGAAGTGCATTTCGACCTTGATCACCCCGTCCCCCTGGCATGCCTCGCATCTCCCGCCCTTTACGTTGAAGCTGAATCGGCCGGCTTCATAGCCGCGCGCTCGGGCTTCGTGAACAGCTGAGAAGATCTCGCGAATCGGCGCGAACAAGCCCGTGTATGTGGCCGGGTTGGAGCGGGGCGTCCGCCCGATCGGACTTTGGTCGATCTCGATTACGCGGTCGATGTAGTCCAGGCCCTCAATCCGATCGAAGTGCGCAGTCCCGGCCGAGGCATGATTGAGCGAGGTCGCGACGGCGCGGAACAACGTGTCGTTGATCAAGGTAGATTTCCCGGAGCCTGACACGCCGGTGACACAGGTCATGAGACCCAAGGGAAATTCCGCCGTGACTTTCTTGAGATTATTCGCAGTGGCGCCGATCACCCGCAGCATGCGCTTCGGATCCGGCACGTGTCTTAGCGCGGGAATCTCGATGCGGCGCCGCCCACTCAAGTACTGGCCCGTGATGGAGTCGGGATGGGCGGCGATTTCGGCCGCGCTTCCTTGCGCCACGATGCTGCCGCCATGCACGCCCGCACCAGGTCCTAAGTCGACCACGTAGTCGGCCTGGCGAATGGCATCTTCATCGTGCTCGACCACGATCACCGTATTGCCGAGATCGCGCAGGTTAACCAGGGTGTCGAGCAGACGCTGGTTGTCGCGCTGATGTAAGCCGATCGAAGGTTCATCCAGAATGTACATAACTCCGACCAATCCTGAACCAATTTGACTGGCAAGACGAATGCGCTGCGCTTCGCCGCCCGACAATGTGTCGGCACTGCGATTCAAGGTGAGATAGCCGAGCCCGACGTTGCTCAAAAATCCCAAGCGGTCGTTTATTTCCTTGACGATTTTTTCAGCGATTTCTCCACGCCAGCCGCTCAAGCGCAGCTGGCCGAAGAATTCCAAGGACTTCTCCACCGACAGCGAGGAGATTTCCGGGACGTTCTTGCCGGCGACAAAAACGTTTCGCGCGGCACGATTCAGGCGCGTACCCAGGCAATCCGGGCAAGCCCGGGCGGACCGGTATTTTGAGAGTTCCTCGCGTACCGCGACTGATTCTGTTTCGTTGTAGCGCCGTTCGAGATTGCGGACGATGCCCTCGAAGGTGTGCCGCCGCGACACCGTGCCGCCTTTGCCATCCAAGTACTTGAACTCGATCTCCTCATCCGAGCTGCCGAACAAAACCAGATCTTTGATTCTCGACGGCAAGCTCTCGAATGGCGCCTCGATATCGAACTTCGCGAAGCGCGCCAATGACTGGATCAATTGAAAATAATAGGCATTGCGCCGGTCCCATCCGCGCACCGCCCCGCCGGCAAGCGACAAATGCGGATTGGCGACGATTTTTGAGGGATCGAAAAATTCCTGAGTGCCCAGGCCGTCGCAAGTGGGACACGCTCCGATCGGACTGTTGAATGAGAACAGGCGCGGTTCGAGTTCGCTCAGAGAATAATTGCAAATCGGACAGGCGAACTTGTCGGAAAATACGAGTTCGGCACGCTGCGGATCGTCCATAAACGCGACACGCGCAACGCCTTGGCCCAAGCGCAGGGCGGTTTCAAAGGACTCCGCCAGGCGCTGACTCAAATCCGGTCGCACCTTGAACCGGTCGACGATGGCTTCCACCGTGTGCTTGCGGCGCACATCGAGTTTCGGCGCCGCGTCCAACTCGACCACCTTGCCGTCGATTCGCGCACGCACGAAACCGCCCGCCTGGAGTTCCTCGATGAGCTCGGCGTGCTCACCCTTGCGCTCGGCGATCGCCGGCGCCAGCAGCATCATGGCGGTACCTTCCGGATGCTGGATGACCGCGTCGACCATCTGGCTCACCGTCTGGGCGGCCAAATCGATATGATGATCCGGACAGCGGGGCGTGCCGGCGCGAGCGAAGAGCAACCGCAGATAATCGTGGATTTCGGTAACTGTGCCGACGGTAGAGCGCGGATTGTGCGAGGTGGATTTTTGCTCGATCGAGATGGCCGGCGAGAGTCCTTCGATCGTATCGACGTCGGGCTTCTCCATCATGGATAAGAACTGCCGAGCATAGGTGGACAAAGATTCCACGTAGCGCCGTTGTCCTTCCGCGTAAATCGTGTCGAAGGCCAACGACGACTTGCCAGAACCCGATAGTCCGGTAAATACGATCAATCGATCGCGGGGTAAGTCGAGATCGATATTCTTCAGATTGTGTGTCCGGGCACCCCGGATTCGGATATTTTGCATCTAACCAATCACTATACGCGCCGCGTCAAGCACGGGTAAAACGCACTCGGCGAGCGCGTTACGGCCATGTTTCTGCACTATTGCGAAGCTCAAGAGCAAGATTGGGGCGCGGTCCGCCGTGTACAATATCGGCCACTGAATTGAGGTTGGGGGACAACACATGGCACGGGGCGTAAACAAGGTGATTCTGGTTGGAAATCTCGGCGCGGACCCCGAGACCCGTTCCATGCCGAGCGGCATGACGGTGACCAATATACGCATCGCCACCAGCGAATCGTGGAAAGACAAGGCTTCCGGGGCTCAGCAAGAGCGCACGGAATGGCACAGCATTGCGCTATTCGGCCGTTTGGGCGAAATCGCCGCCGAATACCTGCGCAAGGGATCGCAGGTGTTTGTCGAAGGCAAGCTGCGGACCCGTAAATGGCAGGACAAGCAGGGTAATGACCGATTCACAACCGAAATCATCGCCGATAACATGCAAATGCTGGGCGGGCGTGCCGGCGGTGGAGCGGGTGCCGGCAGTGGGGCCGGTGGCGTCGATCGGGCCGCCAGTTCCGGCGCACCGCCGCGCGATGACTATGATCAATCACCGGCCCCGGCGGGTGGAAAAGAGGAATTCGACGACGATATTCCGTTCTAGAGCGGTCGGTCTCTCTCGCCAACGCGGATGTCCTTAGCTCAAGGTGCCGAGCGAAGTCTCGAGTTCATTCGCAAGCGTGATGAGCTTGGGCCGCACCTTGTCCAATAGGAATTCCTTAGAAACCATGTAGGCCGGCGCGCCGCAATTGATCGACATGGGCGGCAAGCCGCCGCCGGGACGTACCGGTACAGCAATGCCGTTCACGTCCTTTTGCCATTCCCCGAATGAGCAGCACACGCCGAGCTCGCGGATGTCGCGCATGGCCCGCTCGACCCCGTCCTTGATCGCGGGCCAGCGCTCCGGCGCCAGCTCGCGCACCCGTTCCAGGATTTCGTTTCTTTCGTTTTCCGAGACCGCCGTGATGTAGGCGCGGCCCATGGCGGAGGTCGCGATTTGAATGCGCGCGCCCATATCCAGGCTCAAGGTCACGGCACCAGAGCCGCGCACCACATCGATGTACAGCATCGAGAGCCGATCTCGCGTCCCCAGGCTCACCATGCATTGCCCGAACTCCGCCAGCTCCTGCATGCGAGGATGCGCGAGCTTGCGGATGTCCAGGCGAGCCAACATGGCGCTGCCCAAGCTCAATGTCGCGATTCCTAGGCTGTACTTCGCACTCTCCTCGACGTACACGAGATACCCCAGCGTGGTGAGCGTATTGGTCAGCCGTGAGATGGTGGATTTCGGCAAGCCGCAGGCGCGCGCCAAATCCTGATTTCCCAGCATGCGATCGCCATGCCGGAAGCAAGCCAATACCTCCAAGCCGCGGCCCAAGGCATTGACGAAGTGGCGATCGGCCTTGGCGGCGGCGCTTATTGCGGAAATATTCGGTCTTTTGGAGAGCGTCATTGACAACCCCTGATCAGCGTCCGCATAATTTTGCACTATTTCAGAATTAAATTCTGTTCTGCAGAACAGAATACCGGAATTCCCATGCGTCTAGAATTCACTGAAGAAGAACAGGCCTTCCGCGAGGAGGTACGCACCTTTCTTCGCGAAAAGCTGCCGACCGGCATCCGCGAAAAGGTCCTAAACGGGTTCGAGCTGAGCCGTGAAGACCATGTGCTCTGGCAACGTACCCTGCACGAGCGAGGCTGGGGGGGCTTGAGCTGGCCAAAAGAATTCGGCGGCCCGGGTTGGAATTCGGTGCAGCAATATATTTTCGAGGAAGAGACGGCGTTGGCCGGCGCCCCGCGCTTGATCCCGTTCGGTACGAAAATGGTAGCGCCGGTGATCATGGCCTTCGGCAACGCTGCCCAGCAACAACGCTTCTTGCCGCCCATCAGTTCGGGGGCGGAATGGTGGTGCCAGGGGTATTCCGAGCCGGGTGCGGGGTCCGACTTGGCCTCCCTAAAAATGCGCGCCACCCTGGAAGGCGATCACTATGTGGTGAACGGGCAGAAGACCTGGAATACGCTGGGGCAATACGCGGATTGGATTTTTTGCCTGGTGCGCACCGACCCGCAGGCCAAGCCTCAGTCCGGCATCAGTTTCCTATTGATCGATATGAAAAGTCCCGGCATCACGGTGCGGCCCATCACCCTCTTGGATGGCGGGCAGGAAGTGAACGAGATCTGGTTCGAGAATGTAAAAGTGCCGGTCCAAAACCGCGTAGGCGATGAAAACAAGGGGTGGACCTACGCAAAGTTTCTGCTGGGACACGAGCGCACCAATATTGCCGGGATCGGCGGTGCGAAGCGCGAATTGGCGCGGCTGAAGCGCATTGCATCGAGTGAAAAAAAGCACGGCCGGCCGTTAATCGAGGATCCTTTGTTCGCGGCCAACATCGCGCAAGTGGAAATCGACCTGTGGGCTTTGGAAATCACCAACCTGCGCGTGCTCTCAGGAGAGCGAGGCTCGACGGTGCCGGGTCCGGACGCTTCGATCCTCAAGATTAGAGGCACTGAAATCGCGCAGCGCATCTCCGAGCTGCTGATGCACGCAGTCGGCCCGTATGCATTGCCTCTGCGACGCGAAGCCATGGAAGCTGGCTGGCAATCGGATCCCACTCGCGAGGCGCCTGGGCCGCGGTACGCCGCGACCCTAGCGGCGGCCTATTTGAATCAGCGGAAACTGTCGATCTTCGGCGGTACCAACGAGATTCAAAAAAACATTATTTCCAAGATGATCGTTGGTCTGTAGAGAAATTTCTCATGAACTTTGAATTCAGCGACGAGCAGCAGCAGCTGCGCGAGACGGTCAATCGTTATCTGACCGAGCAGTACACCTTCGAGAAATTCCGGGCCGTCAACGCGTCGGCCGAAGGATGGGACAAAACCGCGTGGGCTGGATTGGCCGAGCTAGGCGTGCTGGCACTCAATGTGCCTGCGGCTCAGGGCGGATTGGGTTATGGGCCGCTCGAAACCTTGAGTGTGATGGGCGCCTGCGGACGAAGCCTGCTGCTCGAACCATTTTTGAGCAGCGCCGTGATCGCGACCGCGGTATTGCGCAGCTTCGCGGATGACGCCGCGGTCGCCGAACTGCTGACGAAAATGGCAAGCGGTGATGCGATCGCGGTGCTCGCGCACTACGAGCCGGACTCGCGCTATGAAACTCAATGGGTCAAAGCGCTGGCCCGCAAATCGGGCAACGGTTACAAGTTGGATGGCCATAAAGCGGTCGTTCTGCATGCCGGCGCTGCCGACACATTGCTTGTTTCAGCACGTGTCTCCGGCAATCCTCAGGATGCCGGCGGGGTCTCGCTGTTTCGGGTGCCTCGTGACGCCAAGGGCCTCACGCTGGAAGCGTATCCGACTATTGATGGCCAGCGTGCAGCGGATGTTTACTTGGATGCGGTTCAAGTACCGGCGGAAAGCCGGCTTGGCAAAGATGGCGAGGCGTTGCCCGCCGTTGAGGCTGCCCTCGATATCGGCCTGGCCGCATTGTGTGCTGAAGCGGTAGGCGTTATGCAGGCGCTACTCGAGGCCACCGTGGCCTACGTGCAGTCACGCCAGCAATTTGGCGCCCCGATCGGCCGTTTTCAAGCTCTGCAGCATCGCATCGCAGATATGTTGATTCACCTTGAACAGGCCCGCTCCATGAGTTATCTGGCCGCTCTACGATGTACCGATGAGAACGCCGCCGAGCGCCGGCGCGCCCTTTCCGCGGCCAAGGCGTTGGTGGGCCAATCGTGCCGCTTCGTCGGCCAGCAAGCCGTGCAATTGCACGGCGGCATGGGCATGACCGATGAACTCATCGTCAGCCATTGGTTCAAACGGCTCACCGCGGCCGAACTGATGTACGGCGACAGCGATAGCCACTTGCAGCGCTATGCTGCGCTCACAGGAATTTAAGGGAACGTCCATGGCTCACTTGTCGAAGGCAGTTCTAGCACGCGAAGTCGGCAAGCCCGTGGTCGTCGAACAGATTGAAGTTGCGGACCCGCAGCACGGCGAGGTGACGGTCCGCATGGCTGCGTGCGGCGTATGCCACAGCGACTTGTCAGCCACCAACGGCACTATCCCCTATCCATTGCCGTTGGTTTTGGGCCATGAGGGCGCCGGGGTAGTGGTCGCCATTGGCGAGGGTGTGGAGAATTACGCGGTTGGCGATCATGTGGTCAGCTCCTTCGTGAGCATGTGCGGTAATTGCCATTACTGTCAAACGGGACGGCCGCAGCTGTGCGTGCAGTCGCTCAAATCGCTTTTTACCTTGCCTGACGGCACCGTGCGCACGCGCGACTCGACGGGCAAAGACTTGAATGTATTTTGCGGATGCGGCGTCATGGCTGAATTCGCTACGGTGCAAATGGGAAACGTAGTGAAAATAGACCAGAAAATGCCGCTCGACCGCGCGGCGTTGATCGCCTGCGGTGTCATGACAGGAGTCGGGGCCGCGGTGAACACCGCCAAGGTCGAAGCGGGTTCTATTGCCGTGGTATTCGGCTGTGGCGGTGTCGGTCTGAATGCCATCCAAGGCTGCGCGATCGCCGGCGCAGGCACCATTGTCGGCGTCGATACCAGCGATGAAAAACTGGAAATGGCCAAGCAATTCGGCGCCACGCACGGCTACAACATCACCGGCCAGGCCAATGCCGGCAAGGATCTGTACAAAATGACGGGCGGCGGCGCGGATTATGCCTTCGACTGCGTCGGAGTCGGCAAAATCTCCGAGATGGCGTGGACGGTATTGCGCCGGGGCGGTATTGCAGTGATCGTGGGTATCGCAGGTCCTAAGGATCAGATTATGCTAAATGCGCAACAGGTGGCTACCAGCGAGAAGACCTTGACCGGCAGTTACTACGGATCGGCACGCCCGCAGCTCGATTTCCCGCGCCTGATTGGCTTGTATCGCAGCGGGCGCTTGAAGCTCGACGAGCTGATCACGCGAACCTACACCATCGATGAGGCGCCGCGCGCTTTTGCCGACATCAACGAGGGCAAACAGGGGCGTGGGGTCATTCTTTTCGACGCCGCTTGAAGGTGAGCCGCTAGTCGTCCGTCAGTTCTTCTCCGGGAAACAAGGCATCGTTGAAGCCGAAATCCTTCAGATCACGAATCCGGCGCGGATACAGTATCCCATCGAGGTGATCGACCTCATGCTGCACCACGCGGGCGTGAAAGTCCGTGGCCGTTCGGTCGATGGGGTTTCCCGCTGCGTCGAAGCCGGTATAGCGCAACTTCCGGTAGCGGGGCACCAGCCCGCGCATTCCGGGAACCGATAAGCATCCCTCCCAGCCTTCATCCATGATCTCGCCGATGGGCGAAAGCTGCGGATTGATAAGGACTGTGAAGGGTACGGGATCGGCTTCCGGATAACGCGGGTTCTCATCGAAACCAAAGATGACGACACGCAATCCGACCCCAATTTGGGGCGCCGCGAGGCCGGCCCCATTGAGATTTCGCATGGTGTCCTGCATATCGGTCAGGAGATTTTCAAGCTCCGGCGAGCCAAATTCCGCAACCGGCTGGGAGACAGCCAGCAGGCGTGGGTCGCCCATTTTGATAACGTCGCGTATTGCCATGGTTCCGAGTATCTTAACGGCCTTTTCCCCGCGAGCCTATGTCCTAAATGCCCGGTCTTTTATACATAAAAACCTTTGGTTGCCAGATGAATGAATACGATTCCGGCAAGATGCGGGACGTATTGGAAGCCGAACATGGCATGAGCAGTACCGATAACCCCTCTGAGGCGGATGTGCTGCTGGTCAATACCTGCTCGGTGCGCGAAAAGGCCCAGGAAAAGGTCTTTTCCTTGCTGGGCGAATGGCGCCTCATCAAGCAGCAGCGCCCTCACGTCGTCATCGGTGTGGGCGGCTGCGTGGCCAGCCAGGAAGGCGAGGGCATTACCGCGCGCGCGCCTTTCGTGGACTTGGTTTTCGGGCCCCAGACCCTGCACCGCTTACCGGCCATGCTCACGGGCCTCCGAGCGTCCGGCCGCTCGCAAATTGATATCAGTTTTCCTGAGATCGAAAAATTCGACCGCCTGCCCGAGCCGCGCAGCAGCGGTGCCACGGCGTTCGTTTCCATCATGGAAGGCTGCAGCAAATATTGTACTTTTTGCGTGGTTCCTTACACGCGCGGCGAGGAAATCAGTCGGCCCTTCGATCAAGTCCTGCGCGAGATCGAGCTGCTGGCCGCCCAGGGCGTGCGGGAGATCACGTTGCTCGGCCAAAACGTCAACGCCTATACGGGGCCCATGGCCGACGGTACGCCGGCCGACCTGTCTACATTGATTCATTTCGTAGCCGGCATCGATGGCGTGGAGCGCATTCGATTCACGACTTCGCACCCGCTCGACTTCAACGACAGTTTGATCGAAGCCTACGCCAACGTGCCGCAGCTCAATAACTACTTGCATCTTCCCGTGCAAAGCGGCTCCGACCGTATCCTTGCCGCGATGAAGCGGGGACACACCGTGCTTGAATACAAGCAAAAGCTGCGCAAGTTGCGCGCCGTGCGGCCGGACATTTGCATCTCGACCGACTTGATCGTCGGATTCCCCGGAGAGACCGAGGCGGATTTCATCGCGACATTAAATTTAGTGGCGGATGTCGGATTTGACCAATCATTCAGCTTCCTCTATAGCCGCAGGCCCGGCACTCCGGCGGCCGCTTTGCCCGATGAGGTGGCGCATGAGGTCAAGCAGCAGCGACTCGAATTGTTGCAGCAGCGGCTGAACGGCCAAGCGCGCGCAATCTCCGAACGCATGGTGGGAAGCCGTCAACGCGTTCTGGTGGAGCGCACGGCGAAGCGCAATCCTTCGCAGCTCGCAGGCCGAACGGATAATAACCGTTGGGTGAATTTTGACGGTCCCGCGGATGATCCCATGCATCTCATCAATAGTTTCACGGACGTCATCGTTACCGAGGCCATGCCGAATTCGCTGCGCGGACGGCTTGTCGCGGCTGGGTCGCCGTGAGTTCGGTACCAATGACCCGAGATGTGCTGCTCGCGGGCGCCGACAATGTTCGGCTGGTTGAGCTCTGCGGTCCGTTGGATGAGCACCTGCGGCTCATCGAGACGCGGTTGGGCGTGGAAGTAAGGCGGCGCGGCAATCGATTCCAACTGGTTGGCTTGGAGCCGGCGGTACAACGCGCAGAATCGGTGTTGCAGAATCTGTATGCGCGCGCCCAGCGAGAACCGGTAGATTCCGAGCGAGTGCACATCGCCTTGCAAGAATTGGACATGGACAGCCGCGATACGGAAGCCTTGGAATCGGATGAGTTGAAGGTGCGCACGGCGCGAGGCGCGATTCGCGCGCGCGGAGCGAACCAAACCGAGTACTTGAACAATGTCCGGAGCCACGATCTGACGTTCGGCATTGGACCCGCGGGCACCGGCAAGACATATCTCGCCGTGGCGTGCGCAGTCGAGGCTCTCCAATCGGAAAAGGTGCGCCGCATCGTGCTGGTTCGCCCGGCGGTGGAGGCGGGGGAGCGGCTGGGATTTCTTCCCGGCGATCTATCGCAGAAGGTCGATCCGTACTTAAGGCCCATGTACGACGCGTTGTACGAGATGTTGGGGTTCGAGCGAGTCGCGAAATTGATCGAACGTAATGTGATCGAAGTGGCGCCGTTGGCTTTCATGCGCGGACGCTCGCTGAATGATTCCTTCGTGATTCTGGATGAGGCGCAGAACACCACCAACGAACAGATGAAGATGTTCCTGACGCGCATTGGCTTCGGTTCCAAAGCAGTGGTCACGGGCGACATCACGCAGGTCGACCTGCCGACCACCAAGCAATCCGGATTGCGCACCGTCATCGATATTCTGCGCGGCGTGCGCGGCATTGCCTTCACCATGTTTTCCTCGCGCGACGTGGTGCGACACCCTCTGGTGCAAAGAATCGTTCAAGCCTATGAGGCGAGCGCTCCGCGCGAAGGCTCATAAATTGCCAAGGCTCGAGCTCGATGTGAGCTATGCGTCATCGGCTCCCTGGGTCCCGAAACCACGGCTCCTGCGCCGCTGGGCAGGTGCGGCGTTGTCGACGGCCTCAGAGCCGGTTGTGCTGTCGATACGCATCGTGGGCAAGGCACGCAGCCGCAGCTTGAATGGGCGCTACCGTCTTAAGGACAACCCTACCAACGTGCTGTCTTTCGCAGGAGCGGGGTGCGCGCCCGATGGCCGACTATTTCTCGGAGAATTGGTCATTTGCGCACCCGTCGTGGCATCCGAAGCGCGCGTCCAACATAAAACACTCGAGGCGCATTGGGCTCATATGACCGTCCACGGGGTACTGCACCTGCTCGGATTCGACCACGTGCGCCGCTCCGACGCGGCGAAGATGGAATTTCGGGAGACTCAAGTCCTTGATGGGCTTGGATTTTCGGACCCTTATCGCTGATCCGGTATGCTCTTCGCCCATGCCCGAACAGACTCACGGCGGCACCACAGGCCGCTGGTTAAAGCGTATTACCCAGTCAATGTCCGGCGAGCCGCGCGATCTTGCCGAGCTGGTCGAGCATCTCCGCGAGGCCAGCGAACGCGGGCTTTTCGATGGCGATGCGCTGGTCATGCTCGAAGGAGTCCTCGCGGTGGCGGATATGCAAGTCCGCGACATCATGGTGCCGCGTTCACAAATGGTGTTTGTGGAGCGCGATGAGTCGCCCGAGAAACTGATCGAGCTCGTGGTTGAATCCGGCCATTCGCGCTTCCCGGTCATAGGCGAGGATCGAGATCAAATCCTGGGGATCTTGCTGGCCAAGGACTTGCTGCGGCTCCGGGCGGCAGAGGAAGAATTCGAAATTCGCGAATACATGCGGCCGGTGGTATTCGTTCCCGAAAGTAAGCGGCTCAATGTTCTGCTCAAGGAATTTCGACGCAACCACAACCACATCGCCATCGTGGTGGACGAATATGGCGGGGTGTGCGGGCTTGTTACGATAGAAGACGTCATCGAGCAAATCGTCGGAGAAATCGATGACGAGCATGACGTGGAGGATGAACAAACCATACGCAAGGACCGGCCGCGTGAATTTACCGTCCGCGCCTTGACTCCCATCGCCGATTTCAATCGGTATTTTTCAACTGACTTCCCGGACGAGGATTACGACACCATCGGCGGCTTGCTCATGCAACAGTTCGGCCGGCTGCCGCGCCGCGGTGAAACCATCAAGATTTCTGATCTTGAATTTCGGATCGTGCGTGCCGATAGGCGCCGCATTGATCTGCTTCGCGTCACCATCCCTCGGGATATTGAGCCGCCCGCCGCAGAGTCGATTCCTTGAAGTCGTTCCTGCGCGGCTGGTCCGCGCAACGCACCCAAAGCCTGGCTCGCTGGGTGGCCGCTTTTGCCTGCGGTGCCAGCCTAAATCTTGCCTTCGCACCGTTCGAGTGGTGGCCGATCGCCTTGATCGCGCCTGCGGCGCTATTCGCACTCATACGGGGCCTGCCGCCGCGCCGCTCTGCCATGGTCGGCGCGGCATTCGGCATAGGGCTGTTCGCTTTTGGAACCTACTGGTTGTATACCTGTCTGCACGTTTTCGGCCTCGTGCCCGTGTGGCTGACATTGTTATTGCAGACGGTGCTCGTGGGGGCGATGTGTCTGTACATTGCCGCCGTATGCTATATCGCCAATCGCTTTTGGCTTAAATCCGGCGCGACGCGCGAGTGGCTGGTGCTGCCGGCGCTTTGGGTGCTGCTGGAGTGGCTGCGGGGATGGGTCTTGAGCGGCTTCCCGTGGCTATCGACCGGCTACGCGCTGATCGATTCGCCCCTCTCAGGCTGGGCGCCGATCTTTGGGGTATATGCGGTGACATGGGCGGCGGTGATGGTGTCTGCGGCCATCAATGTCGCATTCATGCCGGCTGTGCCGTTCTCGCGTCGCTGCGTCGCCGTGCTGCTGATGGTCTTACTTTTTCTGGTCCCGATGCTGCTCGCAAGCCATCGGTGGACGTATTCCGTGGGATCGTCGATACCCGTCGCGGCCGTGCAAGGCGCCGTGCCGCAGGATCAAAAGTGGCAAGCCAAGAACCGCGAGTTGACCATGGAACGTTATATGCGGCTGACCGGCGAGGCCTGGGGTGCGCGTCTCATCGTTTGGCCCGAAGCCGCAATACCCGTCTTGGCGTTCGAGATCGAAGACTATTTGAGTAGTCTCAAGCAGCAGGGGCTCGCACATGATGCCGATCTTGCAATTGGATTGGTTAACTACCTGCCGCAAACCAAGCAATACTTCAATGGCGTGCTGGTGCTTGGGAAGGCAGGCGACGGCTGGTATTACAAACGGCATTTGGTTCCTTTCGGCGAGTACTTCCCCGTTCCCGCGTTCGTACGCTCCTGGCTGCGGCTCATGAGCTTGCCGTATTCTGATTTTACGGCGGGCGGTTCGAACCAGCCGATCTTAAGTGCGGCCGGGCAAAAGCTCGGGTTGACCATCTGTTATGAAGACGCGTTCGGTAGCCAGCAGCTCGAGGTCTTACGTCAAGCCACGTTGCTCATCAATGTCACCAACAACGCGTGGTACGGGGACTCTACCGCGCCCCATCAGCACTTGCAGATTGCGCGCATGCGTGCGCTCGAGGCCGGGCGCTACTTGATTCGGGCCGCGAACGACGGCGTTACCGCGGCCATCGATTCCCGCGGAAAAATCATCGCCCGCGTACCGCAATTTCAAGAGGGAGTGCTGCGTGCCGACGTGCAGCCGCTCAGCGGCTTGACCCCCTACGCGCGTGCCGGCAATTATCCCGTCGTCATCGGTGCGCTCGGCCTCTTGGGCCTCGCGGTCTGGCGCCGCCGCAGCGGCTAGGATGCTCAGCCAGGCTTCCGCGTCACTCGAATAGGGGCGCTACGCCCGGATCTTTAGCGATGCCGCCGTACAAGCCAAAGCCGCGCTCCAGCCAATCGCGCAGCGAATCGTCGTGCTCGAGCAAGGGCAGTGTTGCGGCGCTGGCGGCCCAGTAGAAGCCGGCCAGCGCAATGTAATCGGCAAAATTCGGCGAGCTGCCGCCTAGGAAAGGAAATTTCTCAAGGTGCGCCCGCAATGGCGCCAGGGCATTGCGCACGGCGGGCAAGTGCGTTGCGCGATCCGCCGTAAAGCTCTCCAGCGTTTTGCCCTTCATGTTTTTCTCACGGCTCGCGCGAAAGTAGGATCTATCTTCCGGTCGCGCCGCATCGTGTACGTCCTTGACATAGAGGCGGAACATTCTTTTCAAAACATCGTTGAAAAACCAAGCGTCCATGAACCGCACCAGGGCAAGTTCCGCCGGCGTCTTGAACAGCAGCGTCTCGGGAAACGCATGATCCAGATATTCCGCGATGTCCCAGCTCTCGGCGAGTACCGTATCGCCATGCTCCAGTATCGGAACGGTCTTGAACCTGCCGCCGAACACGGTCGGTATGTCGGTGAAACCTAAATACACGGTCTCGAACGGGGTGCCTTTGTGCGCGAGCGCATAGCGTATGCGCCATACGAAGGGACTTGCCGAGCGGCCATTCTCCAGGGCTAATTCGTAAAGCCTCAGCTTGCTTGAGGATGCGTGCATGAGTTCCTTCTGAATGATCATGAACTGGACTTACGGCGATTATGAGCCGCAGTGACGGCGCAGTATAGTTATACGAACCGAGCGCATAATCCAAGCCTAACCTCCCCATGTATTTCAAATCCGACGACGACATTCACGCCCTCGGCCGCGGCGTGCTCGATCTTTCGTTGCCCAAGGCGCAATGGACGCACGCTGCGCACTTCGCGACGGCTTTATGGTTGATGGCGTGCCGCCCCGACTTGGATCCGCTGCGCGCAATGCCCGGATTCATTCGCGCCTACAACGAGGCGACGGGCGTTGCCAACACGGACACCGGCGGTTATCACGAAACCATTACCCAGGCCTCGTTGCGCGCTGCCCGCAATTTCCTCGTGCAGCATCCTCATCGCGGCTTGTTCGAGACTTGCAACGCACTGATGGCATCGCCATTGGGCAGGTCCGATTGGCTGTTGGTTTATTGGACGCGGGAGCGGTTGTTTTCCATCGAAGCGCGCAGGCGTTGGCTGGAGCCCGACTTGAAACCGCTGCCCTTCTAAGCGTGCGCCGCGAATCAGCGGAGGTGCGGCGCTAGGAGAACGCCGGAAACTCGGTGCCGCTGGAGCCGATTTTCGCTTCCTCAAAACGCCGCGGCAGAGCGGCCAACATCTTGGAGCGCACCGCATCGCGGCTTGCGGCGTCAGCCGCCTTGAAGCGCAGCTCCAGAGTGATGGTAGCGGCATCGACTTTGGTCAGGAAGCAGCCGACGACCCATTCCTTGCCGGCAATTTCGGCTGCAACGCTTAATGCAAGCTGCCGCGCCGCCTCGATGTCGGCATCGCGGCTGAGACGAATGGTTATGGTGATTGGCCAAGGTGCATACGTGGTGTTGAGATTGATGGTGACCTGGCTGGCAGCAATGGCATTCGGCAGGACGATCTTATGACCGTCCGGCGCGCGCAGTGTGGTGTAGCCCAAGGAAATCAACTCCACCACGCCGATGTCGGTGCCGGTGGGGGCGGTGACTTGTAGCGTATCGCCGAGGCGAAAAGGCCGGTAAATTGCGATAGATATGCCGGCCACCAAGTTGCCCAACGTGCTTTGAGCGGCGAGGCCAATGACGACCGATACCACGCCGGCGCCCGCGAGCACGGCCGTACCCATGGACCTCAGCATTGGAATGAGGTGCGCATAGAGAATCAGGACCAGTATCCAGATCAGCACTGAGCCGAACTGCTGTAGGAAACTGATCGTGGTTCGGTCTATGTGGCCGGCGCGCGTCATGGATGCATGGATCGCTGCGCGAAATACACGGGTCACAATCAATCCCAGCAGCACGAACAACACCAGGTAAACGAGCGCGCCCCACAGGGTGTCAGGCTTCAAGAAGGAGAGCACGTCATGCTCGCCCACTCGTATCTCTTTCAATGCGACGTCGTCGTTCATTTCGACCCTTTCTGGGGCTTCGCCATCCACTGCTCGCAATCTTCCAACCGCGAACAACGGCACCGAAAGTTGTCATTGAGGATCGACTTCATCTGCGCGAGCCGGATCATTTGTGCTTCGAGCTCCGCCAGCTTGGTGGTCGCGAGAACCCGCCATCTTTGCGCGGGTGTCGTGCCCGGCGGGTAGCCGCTTAGAAACGTCTTGGTTTCCCTCACCGTAAATCCAGCACGCCTCGCAAGCAAAATGATCTGAATTCGACCGAGCACCCGTGTCTCATAGACTCGGCGCTTTGACACGCGCCTGGGCGGCGGCACCAGGCCCGCCCTCTCGTAGTAACGCAAGGCCGAAGTGGAAACCCCGGTCCGGCGCGCGACTTCGCCTATCAGTAGGCCCACATAACACCCAAAGTGAGAATCAGTTTGACTTGAACTGCACTTTAACTCGTACGCTTCAATGCCCGCAATTGGAGACCAATTATGTCGAAATCATTTTATTACCCCGCAGCTCTCTGTTTGCTGATGATAGGGGCTGTCCCGCGGTCGGTTCATGCTGACACTCCGATTCCCTCCGCAATCGCCGCTGCGCTTGCCGACGCTAGGCGGCCCAGTAGCCAAGTGTCTCTGGATGCCGTGCGCAAGCCAGCGCAATTGATTGCCTTTGCTCAACTGAAGGGCGGGGATCGCGTGGCTGACTTTATGCCGGGGAATGGTTATTTCACGCGGCTCTTGAGCGATGTGGTCGGGCCAAGCGGCCGTGTTTACGCTTTTTTGCCCGCGGAACAATTGGCGAACTGTGCTCCTACGGAAGTTGCCGGCACGAAAGCGCTTGAGGACGATCGGGACTACGCCAATGTGTCGATCCTGAGCGGGCCGGCCGTGAAGTTTCGAGTGCCTGAAATGCTTGATGTGATCTGGACAGCGCAGAACTATCATGATTTGCACAATTCATTTATGGCGCCGACAAACGTGGCGGAACTCAATAAGGTATTTTTTAAGGCGCTAAAGCCAGGGGGCACCTACCTCGTCATCGATCATATTGCCGAAGCCGGTTCGGGAATAAGGGATACGGAGTCGCTGCATCGTATTGATCCACTTCGCTTGCGCAAGGAGGTCGAGGCCGCCGGATTCATTCTGGAGGCACAAAGCGAGGTGCTGCGTAACCGGGCGGACGATCACAAGCTGCCGGTGTTTGATGCCGGCATCAGAGGTCGAACCGACCAACTGGTGTACAAATTCCGCAAGCCCAAACTTTAAGCGTTGGCACGAAACCTGCTCTGTTTATGAACAGGACGATGTTGTCGGTTCTGCAGGCACGCCGGCAATGCCGGCGGCAATGCCTGGCCGCTTACGACGGTCCGCGGCAATTCGATGCCGCTTTATCTTGGCCACTTACAAGGATATATCTATGTCACTCACCATTCCCTCGTCGATCGCGGCGTTGCCGTCGGCAGTTCAAGCCCACGCACATGGCCACAAGAAAGGCTCGCAGGTGGATATTGCTTCGCAATTGGATCCTTCTTCTGATTCCGCCTCCACCCCGGCCGCACAAACGCCCGCCGGATCCACGCAAAATGTCTTGAGCCGCCTGTTCGGCTTCGTGGCGCAAACCATGGGGATTCCACTGCCGCCCACGGCAACTGCCCCGGCTGCTCTCAATGCCGGCAATACAGTTGCATCCAGCCCGGCGGCCGCATCCAAGATCAACCTTACGGCGTAACCGCTGATCGAGGACGCCATTGCACCGCAACAGCGCTAGCGCGGGTGGCGCGCCCGCGCCTCACGGAATGCAACTCCGAGAAGAATCACCGTGCCTGCAAGGCACAGGTAGGCGAACAGATTGCCGACCGCGGAGTACACCGTTTCGCCCCCCTGCATTCGGGCCGCTGTGACGAGGACGCCGTCCGCCCCTCGGGGGCGGCGGTAAGGATCATCCGCATAGGTTTTCTGGAGAACCCGGCCGTTCGGATCGATGAGCGCGGATACGCCGGAATTTACCGCGCGAACCATACTCGCGCGCAGTTCCACACTCGCGAACACCGACAGCGCCAGGTGTTCCCAAGGTTCCGTGTCAGCTCCGAACCAAGAATCACTGGTCAGATTGACCAGCAAATTCGGGTGCAATTGCCCGACACCGCGCAGGTATCCCGGCAAAATATCCTCATAGCAAATCACCGGACCCAACCGCCAGATTTGGCCATCGGGCGCTAGCAACGGAATCACGGCCGGTCCCGAGCCCGCCGTGAAATGGCCAGCCCCGGCAGGTAAGAATTTTCTTAACCAGGGAAAGGTTTCGATGCCCGGAACGTATTCGCCGAAAGCGAGCAGCCGCACCTTGTCGTAGAGGCCGGCGACCTTTCCATCCTTGTCCAGCAGAATCGCAGAGTTGAATGCATCCTCGCGCGTCTCATCGTACATCTCTGCACCGATCAGGGTGGGCACGGTAAATCCGCGGCGGATCATGGCCAGAGAATCCGCAGAAAAATCCGCGCGGAAGGTACGCGGCACGGCGATCGGAAAACTACCCTCGCTCCACACCAGCAGTTGCGCGCCTTCTTGCTGCAAGCGCCGCGATTGCTCCTGCAAGGCAGTCAATTGCCGAAGCGCCTCATCGCGGGAGAATTCGCCGTCGATGGTATAGGCAAAATTGGGTTGCACCAGGCCTACTTTAAGGACTGGCGCATGCGCAATGAGGGCATCGATGTGCCGCATTCGCAATGCGCCTGCGCCTAAGGCCACAGCCAGCACTACCGCGCATGCAATCGCCGGATACCGGGTGGCACGTGCATCTAAAATGAGATCATAAAGCGCGCCGTTGACCATCATCAGCAGCGCCGTAACACCGAGCGGACCGGTCAATTCGCTGATCTGAATGACGATCGGGTGCCACGCTTGGCTGATGTATTGGCCGCACGGAAACAGTTGCGGCACGAGAAGTTCACAGCTGACCATAACGAGAGGTCCGAGCAGCGCCATAGGCGCACCGACGCGGCTGCGGATGGCGCGCACCGCGGCCGTAAAACCTAAAAAAATGATGGCGCGCGTGGCGCAGAAAAGCAGGAAGACCATCGCAGCCCCCGCAAGCGGAAAATCTGCGAAGCGGCGCATTACGTCAATCAGCCAGTAAAATCCGCCCGCGGTTTCGATGAGTCCAGCCCACCACCCCAGGAACAATGCGCGCCGCCAGTTGCCCGCGCGTTCGATCGCCATAAACATGGGCACAGCCGCGATCCAGGCTAGGGCGGACAAATCAAATGGTGTAACGGCTAGAAACCAGAGGCAGCCGCTTAAAGTGCTCAAAGCCAGTACGCCGAAGAAATTCAAGTTTCGCATGCGATCCTAAAAGTAACTGCAGTTCGCCGCCGCCCACCATCTCGGGTATTCTGGCGACCAATCATGCAAGAAAGATACGAACCCGCCGCCGTCGAAGCGGAGGCTCAACAGTACTGGGACCATCAGCATAGCTTTGAGGCCAAAGAGGACGACACCCGAGAGAAGTATTATTGCTTGTGCATGTTCCCGTATCCAAGCGGCCGCTTGCATATGGGCCACGTGCGCAATTACACCATAGGCGACGCGCTGGCGCGCTTCATGCGAATGAACGGACGCAATGTCCTGCAACCCATGGGTTGGGACGCCTTCGGATTGCCGGCCGAAAATGCCGCCATCGCCAATGGCGTACCGCCCGCCAAATGGACATTGGACAACATCGCTCACATGAAGAGGCAGCTTAAGTCTCTTGGCTACGGCTTGGATTGGAACCGCGAGCTCACGACCTGCCTTCCAAACTACTATCGCTGGAATCAATGGCTTTTTTTGCGCATGTTGGAAAAAGGCATCGCCTATCAAAAAACGGGCGTTGTTAACTGGGACCCCGAAGATAAGACCGTGCTCGCGAACGAGCAGGTCATCGACGGCCGCGGCTGGCGTACGGGCGCACTTATCGAGAAGCGCGAAATCCCGATGTATTACCTCAAGATCACGGCGTATGCCGAAGACTTGCTCGAATCGCTGCAGAGCATGCCGGACTGGCCCGAACGAGTGCGCGCCATGCAGGCCAATTGGATCGGCCGCAGCGAGGGAATCCGCCTGGGATTTCCGCATGCGATCGGCGAAGGCGGCGTGTTGTACGCCTTTACCACGCGTGCCGACACCATCATGGGCGTGACTTTCTGCGCAGTCGCAGCCGAACATCCTCTCGCTACCCATGCCGCGCGTGGCAATGCGAAATTACAGGCGTTCATCGAAGAGTGCAAACGAGGTCCCGCTCTCGAAGCGGAGCTTGCAACCCAAGAGAAGAAGGGAATGCCGACGGGGCTGTACGTCACGCATCCGATCAGCGGCGACCCTGTGCCGGTGTGGGTGGGAAATTACGTGCTGATGAGTTACGGCGATGGTGCCGTGATGGGAGTGCCGGCGCACGATGAGCGCGACTTCGAATTTGCCAAGAAATACGGATTGCCAATCCAGCAGGTCATCGATGTTGAAGGCCGCCCGTACTCGATGGCTGCATGGCAGCCTTGGTACTCGGAGCATGGGCGCTGCGTGAATTCCGGCCGCTACGACGCTCTGAAATACGAAGCCGCGGTCAACGCGGTTGCCGCGGATTTACGCAGCAAGGGGATGGGCGAGAGGCGAACGACCTGGCGGTTGCGGGATTGGGGCATATCGCGCCAGCGGTACTGGGGCTGCCCAATTCCGATTATCCATTGCAAGATCTGCGGTGCGGTGCCGGTGCCGGATGAACAATTGCCGGTGGTTCTGCCGACGCACCTGGTCCCCGACGGCAGCGGCAATCCGCTTTTGAAGGACCCGGACTTCATCAATGTCAGTTGTCCAAAGTGCGGTGGGGAGGCGCGCCGCGAGACCGATACCATGGATACCTTCGTGGATTCGTCATGGTATTTCCTGAGATTTGCCTGCGCCGACAATGACCAGGCCATGCTCGATTATCGAGTCCAGTACTGGCTCCCCGTCGACCAATACATCGGCGGTATCGAGCATGCCATTTTGCACTTGTTGTACGCGCGCTTCTGGACTCGATTCATGCACGACATGGGCGCCGTGCCCTTCAAGGAACCCTTCGCGCGCCTGTTTACGCAGGGCATGGTGCTGAATGAGGTTTTCTTCCGCAAGCCGGAGTTCGGGCGGGTGCAGTACTTCAACCCCGCGGATGTCACCATCAGCACCGACAAGACGACGCAGCGGCGCGCCGCCGTGCTGCGCGCCGACGGTAAGGAGGTGGAGTCGGGCGGTGTCGTGACCATGTCGAAGTCAAAGAACAATGGCGTGGATCCGCAATCGCTAGTGGATGAATTCGGCGCCGACACGGCGCGCCTATTCATGATGTTTGCCGCGCCCCCGGAACAAACGCTGGAGTGGTCCGATGAAGGGGTGCAAGGTGCCTATCGTTTTATAAAGCGCTTGTGGAAAGCCGTTTACGAGCACGTCTCGAGAGGTCCCGCCGGGGGTCTCGATAGGTCGACATTGACCGAGCACCAGCGGGGCATTCGCAGGCAAGCACATCAGACCTTGGCCAAGGTGACTGATGACATCGGTCGACGCCGTACCTTCAATACCGCGATTGCCGCGGTCATGGAGCTGTTGAATGCACTGGCGAAGTTCCCGCACGCTTCGGTGCAGGACCGTGCCGTGGTGCAGGAAGCATTGGAAATTGCCGTTGTCTCGCTGTCGCCGATCATCCCGCATGTTACCCATGCGTTGTGGCGCTCCTTGGGACATCGGACCGCGCTCATCGAGGAGGCGTGGCTCAAAATCGATACGGAGGCATTGCAGTCATCCACTGTCCAGATGGTGGTACAGGTTAACGGCAAGTTGCGCGGACATATTTCGATCGCTGTGGATGGCGACGAAGCGGCGATCCGCGACACCGCACTGGCCGACCCCAACGTGCGCAAATTTATTGGTGGCGCGCCCGTCCGCAAACTCATCATCGTACGCGGCAAGCTCGTGAACATCGTGGTGTAATGCGCTGTGGCCACAGCCCAGTATTCGATCCTCTTTAGCGTCTGCGCACTCACGGCGTGCGGGTTTCGACTGGCCGGCAGCGAGTCGTTGCCCGCCGTCATGGCACGTCCCTATTTGTCCCTCAAAGACCCGTATACCGATTTCTCGCGCGAATTCGAGCACCAGCTCAAGAGCTCGGGTGCGACCTTGCAGCCTACGGCCGCCGCCGCAACGGCGACCGTCGAAATCACGAAGGATCTGGTGCAGCAACGCACGCTCGCGGTATCGGCCAAAAATATTCCGACCGAATATGAGCTCACCTACACCGTCACCTTCAGCGTGCACGGCGGCGCTAAGGAATTGCTCGCGCCACAGACCATCAGCCTGTCGAAGGACTTCAGCTACGATGAAACGCTGCAGCTTGCCAAGGAACATGAGGCTGATATGTTGCGCCAACAAATGGCGCGTGATCTGGTGTCGATCGCCTTGCGTCGGCTGACGAGTTTGAAATAGCGCCGTGCGATGCCGCCATGTTACTGGTCAACGCCATTGATCGGCTTTCCCTGCAAGTCTTGTTGGACCGCTACCATCTCACCTTACAGCTCGTCGCCCCCAACGAAATCATTCCAGGCTCCTATTGGGGCGAGCGCGAGGCAGGATTGATCGGAGCCAAAATTTTTGCACGCTTGGACACGCCGGTACATTCGGTGCTTCATGAGGGCGCTCATTTCGTTTGTATGACCCCCGAGCGCCGCGCTGGTTTGGATACCGACGCGGGCGGTGATCATACCGAAGAGAATGCCGTTTGCTACCTGCAAATCATATTGGCCCAATCGCTGCCCCAGGTAGGCCGCGCGCGCATGTGCCGCGACATGGACGAGTGGGGTTATACCTTTAGGCTCGGCAGCGCCGCGAAATGGTTTGCAGAAGATGCCGCGGACGCGCGCGACTGGTTGGTACGCCACGGCGTGCTCGACTCGAGCAGCGAGCCCACCTATGCCTGTCGATAGCGCGTATCGCATGTCGCGACGCGCCGCGCTCGCTGTCTTCTCGGCGCTCTTGGCGGGATGCTCGCGGCTGGGATTTCTTGCCGCAAATGTTCCCGCGTCCTTTGGCTCTTACAAAAGGCACGCCAATATTGCCTACGGTAGCGACCCTCATCAGCAATTGGACGTGTATACGCCGGAAAGGACCGCTGGCGCGCCGAGCCCGGCCGTATTTTTTTGGCATGGCGGTCGCTGGAGCTTCGGCGACAAAGCCGATTACCGTTTTGTCGGTGCGGCCCTGGCGGAGTTGGGATATGTCGCCGTGGTGGCGAATTATCGTCACTATCCGCAAGTCAACATGCCGGGATTCATGGAGGATGCCGCGCAAGCGGCGCTCTGGGCTGATGCTCATGCCGCGGAATTCGGCGCAGACCGGGACCGTTTGTATCTGATGGGTCATTCTTCCGGGGCGCATATGGCGGTGCTGCTGGCGCTCAATGGGACCTATTTCGCAGCCGCCGGCCGGCCGGCCCCGCACATTGCTGGGGTGATCGGCCTGTCGGGACCCTATAACTTTTTGCCGCTGCGCGAGCACGATTTGCAAGAGATGTTTGGACCGCCGCCGCTCTATCCGCAATCGCAGCCCATCAACTTCGTGCGCGCGGACGCGCCCCCCATGTTGCTGATCCACGGGCTGGACGATGTCACCGTGTGGCCGGAAAACTCGCGCAACCTTGCCACCGCATTAAGTGCGCTCGGGGTGCCCGTGAGCCTGAAGCTCTACCCCAACGTTTCGCACGGCGATACCGTCGCGGCTTTGACGCCCTTGCGCCGCCGCCGGGCCCGTACGCTGACCGACATCAAGGCGTTTATCGATCATGCCCCGACGGGGGCCGGCGCCGCCATCGCATAGACGCGGCCAAAGCGATTTGCAAGAAACGCCTTGAGCTGGATTTCTTCCTGGCGGATAAGTCCTGCCTGCGGCAGTTCGCCCGCACTCAGCATATCGAGCACCGCGCAGATACCGCCTGCGGTGGTGATCTGAATGGCGCTGCGGACCCTCCCGCCGAAGGGTGCCGCGTAGATCTTATTGGCATAAGTCTCTTGCATCAATTGCCCCGCGCGCATGCCGCTAACCGTGACGAATACAATCACCACATCTTGCAGGGTGATGGGCACGGCATTCTCAAGAATATCTTTGAGCAGTTCGCGCCGGTCCCGCAGCCGCAGATCATTCAACAGCGCCTTCATGATGGCCGCATGGCCGGGATACCGAATCGTGCGGTAGTTGAGATTCCGGACTTTGCCGGACAGGGTCTCGCACAAGGTGCCGAGGCCGCCCGAAGTGTTGAATGCCTCGTACAAGATGCCATCAAGAGAGAACTCTTCCAGCTCTTCGAGCGGCTGAGTTTCCCTGAGCTGCCCGTTCACTATGGCTTCGCACGGTTCGCAGTATTCGTTGATGACGCCGTCCGTGCTCCAAGTCAGATTGTAGTTGAGGGCGTTCGACGGGAATTTCGGCAACGCACCGACCCGCATGCGCACGTCATTGAGTTCATCAAAATGGGAGGTCAGATCACTGGCGACGATGGTGATGAAGCCGGGCGCTAAACCGCATTGCGGGATGAATGCGGTGCGAGCGCCCGCGGCCAGTTGCTTCACGGCACGAGTACTCGCCACATCCTCCGTCAGATCCAGGTAGTGCGCACCGGCGCTCTTGGCCGCCTCCGCGATCAGCCGCGTTGCGTAATAGGGCGCGGCGGACAGCACCGCAAATTTGCCGTTGAGCAACTTATGCAATTCATCGCCCTGGGTGATGTCGGCCGCGACCTTTTTGATGGTGGCGGAGGTTTCGAGCCGGTTGAGCTGGGACGCGGAGCGATCAATCACCGTCACCGCGTAGTCGCCGCAGCCGCCCAGAAACTCGGCGATCATGGAACCGATTTTGCCTGCGCCCACCACCACGACTTCTTGCATTTTCCTCTCCCAGTTACGAGCTAGTTTTATGCCGGCGCCCGGCAGATGGTAGGGTCGTTTCGACGTTTCTCAGGTATATTTACGCCATAATGCAGGGTAAAACGGGCGAAACGACATGGATTCGATCGACGAGAAGCTAATCTCGGCCTTGAAGGAGAATGGCCGTGCATCCACGGCCGAGCTCGCAAGATTGGTCGGCCGCTCCCGTACCAGCATTCAAAGCCGGATCGAGCGGCTGGAAAAACAGGGAATCATTACAGGCTATGGCGTTCGCCTCGCGCCCGAGCACAGCCTCGGCGCGGTTCGCGCTCATGTGATGATCAAGGTGGGCCCGAAAGAATCTCGATCTGTGACAGCCGCGCTGCGTGAAATCCCGCACGTGCGGCTACTGCATTCGGTCAGCGGTGATGTCGACTTGATTGCGGTTGCAGTCACGGCATCGGTGGCCGAGATGGATCAAGTGATCGACCGTATAGGCGCTTTGGACGGGGTGGAACGCACCACCTCATCGATCATCCTGTCGACCAAGTTCGAACGATGAGGGCGCACAAAACCCTCAACGTCCTGTTGCCGACCATGGGAAGTGCAGGAGATGTGCATCCCTTCATCGCGCTTGCGGCCGCGCTCAAAGCGCGGGGCCACCGACCCACGATACTCACCAATCCTCTGTTTCGGGAGATCATCGAGGCGCAGGGGGTTGGATTTCTCCCGGTCGGGAGCATTGCCGACGCCAACGCGGCAATTGCCAATCCAGAGCTGTGGCACTTGCGCAAGGGTTTCAGCGTCATCGCTCCGGTGATCGTGCCGGCAATGAAGGAAATCTATCGATTGATTGAAAAACACGCCGATAGCAGTACCGTCGTTGCCTTTTCCAGCTTGGCTTTCGGCGCTCGAGTGGCGCAGGAGAAGCTAGGGGTGCCGAGCGCTTCCGTGCATCTGCAGCCCAGCGTCATCCGTACCTTTGCCGATCAGGGAATGATGGGTAACGTAAGGCTGTCGGCCGCTCGCCCCACATGGTTCAAACAAGGGTTGTTCCGGTTGGTGGATGCCCTGATTTTGGACCGTCGGCTCAAGCAACCTTTGAACGAGCTGCGGCGGACCCTGGGGCTGCCGCCCGTGGACCGAGTCATGCATCGCTGGATGCACTCGCCCGAATTGGTTATCGCCTTCTTCCCAGCGTGGTTTGCCGCTCCCCAGCCCGATTGGCCCGCAAATACGCACGCTGTTGGATTTCCCTTATGGGACGCCGCCGCCGCGGCCCCCCTCTCCGTCGTCGAGGAATTTTTGGCGGCAGGGGAGCCGCCGGTCATTTTCACGCCGGGTTCTGCCGGATCCACCATGCAACGATTCTTCAGAGAGTCGGTGGGGGCTGCCAGCCGCCTGGGATTGCGCGCCATGCTTGTGACCAATTATCCGGAGCAGGCTCCGAAGCATCTTCCGCCGAACGTAAAAGTGTTCGGCTATCTTCCATTCAGTCAGGTTTTGTCGCGCGCCGCGCTTCTCGTGTATCACGGCGGGGTGGGGACCCTGGCGCAGGGAATCAAGGCAGGTATCCCGCACCTCGTTGTCCCTCACGGCTTTGATCAGTTTGATAGCGGCTGGCGCGTGGAGCAGCTGGGCTTAGGACAGAGCATTCCACAGCGACGCTATCGGATGCGCCGAGTGGTGTCAGCGATTCAGAGCATTCTGGCCGACGATGCCGGCGTCGCAAGGCGAAAGCAATTTGCTTCTCGGATCGACTCCGAGGATGCATGCGCGCGGGCATGTGCGTTGCTGGAAGGGTTAAAGGATTGAAGGGCCAAAGCCGCCGCTTGGGCGCTATAGGGTTTCAATAAAAAACGGCGTGGATTTTGAGGCCCACGCCGCCGGGATATCGCACCAGCGGGGGAGTTGGCTGGCTTGCCGGCGCGAAATTTCTCCTAAACGTCTTAGGCTATATCCTGCCAAAATCGCGCCAGAGAGAAAGGTACACTTTGTACGTGTCGGTGAGATTTTTATCGTTTGTCAAGGCGCCTTATTTATGCTAAAGCAGCGACGCGAGGTTGCCGTAAACGCCACACGATCACATACGCGATTACGGTCAGCAGCAACGTGACGCAGCTGAACCAGAAGTCCTTTCGCATGCCGGGCGTGAAGGCCATAGCAACCAGAACCGCGGCCATGCATCCGATCGCGGCATAACTGAGATACGGAAACAACCACATAGTGATCGGAGGCTGCGGCTCTTGGGCGCGTTCGCGCCGCCGCCTCAAAGCAATTTGCGCCGCAGCGGTAGTCATGTAGACGAATACGATGAGAGCGCCTGAGGAACTGACTAAAAAATCAAACACCTTTTGCGGCGCTTCAGTTGCCGCAATAATCCCGAGAAATCCCGCGGCCGCTCCGATCAGCACCGACACCACCGGCACGCGCCGCTGGTTCAATCTAACAAACGACTGCGGCGCATCGCCGTGTTCAGCCAGGATGAACAATACCCGCGAGCTGACGTAGAAGGCCGAATTCAGGCAGGACAGCACGGCGGTAAGGATAACGAAGCTCATGATTGTTCCAGCCCACGGCACGTGCATCGCATTCAGCGCCAACGTGAA
Source organism: Steroidobacteraceae bacterium (assembly GCA_036401515.1). Classification (GTDB taxonomy): domain Bacteria; phylum Pseudomonadota; class Gammaproteobacteria; order Steroidobacterales; family Steroidobacteraceae; genus Bog-1198. Next base: position 2,596 of record DASWUU010000255.1, on the reverse strand, counting down.
CGGCGACTCGCCGGAGCGAACCAGATTCCAGGGGATGACTGACACGATCAGGAATATCGAGAGCACGTAGAAGATCAAGATTCGCCAAATCACGGTGGTGGTCATTTTTGCAATCGCTCGGCCTGGCTGCGCCGATTCCGCCGCCGCCACGGTCGTGATTTCTGCACCCGTCATGGCGAAGAACACCGTGGGCACGGCCGCGATCACGGCGATCCAACCGCGCGGAGTAAAGCCGCCGTAATTGACAAGATTCGCAAAGGTTGCGCCCGCGGGCGCCGCCCAGCCGAACGCGTAGGAGGCGGCGATGACGACAAATGCCACGATCGCCGCGACTTTGATCGAGGCGAACCAAAATTCAAACTCTGCATACGAACGCGCTGACATGAGATTGACGGCAGTCATGATGCTCATCAAACCAAGGCCGATTTGCAGCTGAGACAGCGGCAGCCAGTCCTGCAGCCAGTACTGCAGAATTTTCGCCCCCGCGATGGCTTCCACCGGAACGACGATCACCCAAAAATACCAGTACAACCATCCCACCACGAACCCGGCGCCTTCGCCCAACCCCGAACGAGCGAACTCCGTGAATGAGCGCACATGCGGGAGAGCCGTCGCCATTTCGCCCAGCATGCGCATGACCAGAAGAATCAGCAGTCCCGTGATCGCGTAACTGATGAAAGACGCCGGGCCGGCGGCAATGATGGAGGTGCTGCTGCCGACAAAAAGGCCTGCGCCGATGATGCCGCCGATTGAGATCATCGCCAAATGGCGGGTTTGTAGCGAACGGCTCAGCTGCCGCGGGGATCCGGACTCAGTGGGAATGCTCGGCTCAGGATTCATGCGGCCCTCGGGTGTACTCGCTGTATATTACGCATAGCGCGTTTCGGTCGGTCTATAAAGCACGCAGAAAATCGATGATTGCTTTGTTGACTTCTTGCGCACGCTCCTGCTGCGTCCAGTGGCCGCAACCCGGAAGCATAATCGTGCCCCGAAGCTGCGGTATATAGCGGGCAAGGTCCGCGATGACTTCCTTCATTCGCGGGAACGACACGACAAGGTCAAGATCGCCGGCCATGTACAGGGCAGGTACGCTCACGCTCGCGCCGGCATACGGTGCCATTAGCTCCCAGTTGCGATCGATATTGCGATACCAATTGAGTCCGCCGCGAAATCCGGAGTGTTCAAATTGCTGCACGTAGAAATCAATGTCCGCCGGGGTGAGCCAGCCGGGAAGCACGTCCGGGTCCCGCATCCGAGTGAGAAATCCGCCGTCTCGCGGCACCATGCCAACGCCGGAGCCGGCGCCGGCGTTGCCAGGAACTCGCCTGGGAACCTCGCCGGATCCCGAAAACAAGATCTTGCGAAGCGAGGTCCGCGTGTCGGCTTCGAGTTCTGCTTCGGCGCCACCCGGAGCCTGAAAGTAAAGCTGGTAAAAAAAGGCATCGGCATTTTGGGGCATCACGGTCGTCGGTGCGACGCTGCCGCGAGGGCGATAAGGGACGCTGAGACCCACCACTGCTCGAAACCGATCCGGTCGCATGAGCGCCGCATGCCATGCGACCGGCGCGCCCCAGTCATGGCCGACGATCACCGCGGTTCTTTCGCTCAGCGAATCGAGTATGCCGACCATGTCGCCGACGAGGTGAAATAAGGTATATCGTTCGATCTCGGCGGGCCGGTCGGTGTTGCCGTAGCCGCGCATGTCGGGGGCAACCGCATGAAATCCCGCTTCGGCGAGCGCCTTCAATTGGTGCCGCCACGAATACCAGGACTCCGGGAATCCGTGGCACAACAACACCAGGGGCCCGCTGCCTTGCTCGGCAATGTGCATGCGGATACCGTTGGCCTCGATCGTGCGCTGGGTCGGATTCATGCGGTTAGGGTATCAGCTTGCAAAACGGCCGTAACTTACGGCTTCCCTGAGCTCATTGAGGCTAGCTTGGTTTCCAACTCGGGCCCGAAATAAGCCTGCGGCATGGAGGAATCCACGTGTTCGCGCCGTTCACGTATGGCGATCGCAGACTTGGCAGTTTCAAACGCATCCCGCAACGAGCGGGCGCCGGGCAGTGCATCTCGGTAAAAAGCCTCGCCGAAATAAGTCAGATCTCGGTCGCTCGAACAGCCAAATGAGGTGCGATCGGCCGCCGCCGCGGCAATAATGATGGTTTGAGGGCTTTTAAGCGAATCGATGAAACCTCCTGCATAGCAAGCCGAAATCATGATCACGCGCCACTTGATGCCCGATTCGCGCAGCGCTTCGCTGAGATCCTCGTCCGTCAGGTCATTGAGCGGCAGCTGCGCATTCGATACCGCGATGATCCCATCCTGACTGCCGTGCGAGGACAGCGATAAGAACAGCACATCGCGATCCAGGTTCATCTGCAGGGCAAGCCGCCGAAGTGCATATTTGAGCCCCGTTACGCTGGCCAAAGGCAGGCGCTCCAAGTCGCGTTCATCATTGATCAGCAACAGTTCTCTGCCGTTGGTTCCGTAGCGCTCGGAGAGAACTCGAGAGGCCAACTCTATTTCCTGAGAAAATACCTTCTGCTCGCCGACGCCGGCGAAGCCGACGAAGAAGGCTTTCGGCCGCGGCGAC
>DASWUU010000254.1:0-58202 GCA_036401515.1 Steroidobacteraceae bacterium | reverse complement strand
GTCTTCGAATCGAAAAACGACTATGACGTGATGTACATGCTGGCGCGCAAGCTCGGATTCGCCGACTCGATGTTCAAGAATATCAAGGTCGACAATGGGGCGGTATCGGCGGAAGACATCTTGCGCGAGATCAATCGCGGTGGCTGGTCGACCGGCTACTGCGGGCAATCGCCTGAGCGTCTCAAGGCGCATATGAAGAACCAGTCCAAATTCGATCTGGTGACGTTGCGGGCGCCGAAGGATGACCCGGAGGTGGGTGGCGATTATTACGGTCTTCCGTGGCCGTGCTGGGGCACGCCGGAATTCAGGCATCCCGGCTCGCCGATCCTCTACAACACGAACCTGCCTGTCAAAGAAGGCGGCGGCACGTTCCGCGCGCGCTTCGGCGTCGAGCGCGTGGTCAAACTCATTGGCAACATGGAAGAGGACCCCTCAGAGCTCGAAATCGAACCGGCCGATGCTCGGCCGCTGCGCAGTGCCAAACACGAGCACACCACTCCCGCGTCAACCGACGTGCATGTAAATCTGCTCGCCGAGGGTTCCTATTCGGTCGGCTCGGAAATCAAGGATGGATATCCGGAGTTCACGCTGGGGGTGCTGAAGAAGCTTGGATGGAATAAGGATCTGACGGCCAAAGAGCTGGCGGTCATCCACAACGTGAACCCCACCAATCCCGATACTGTGTCCTGGGCGATCGACCTGTCCGGCGGGATTCAACGTGTGGCGATCGAGCATGGCTGCAGCCCCTACGGCAACGCGAAGGCGCGTATGGTGGCTTGGAACCTGCCGGACCCGGTCCCGGTGCATCGCGAAGTGATCTTTACGTCGCGCCCCGACCTGGTTGCCAAATACCCCACGCGACCGGATGCCAGACAGTTTCGGGTACCGAATGTTGGCTTTACGGTGCAAAAAAACGCCGTTGAACAGCATGTCGTCAAGGATTTTCCGTTGATCTTAAGCTCCGGCCGCCTGGTTGAGTACGAAGGGGGTGGCGAGGAGACACGCTCCAACAAATGGCTGGCTGAATTGAAGCAGGACATGTACGTGGAGATCAATCCGGCCGATGCGAAAGATCGGGGCATTAAGAACGACGATTGGGTGTGGGTCACCGGCGCGGAAAATAGCTCTAAAACCAAAGTTAAAGCCCTGGTGACGGAGCGCGTCGGCAAAGGCGTCGCATGGATGCCGTATCATTTTGCCGGTTGGTGGGAAGGCGTCGACCAACGCAGCAAGTACCCCAAGGGCACCGATCCGATCGTGTTGGGAGAGAGCGTCAATACACTCACGACCTACGGCTACGACCCCGCCACCGGGATGCAGGAACCGAAAGCCACCCTTTGTCAGATCCGAGCGGCGTGAGGTCAGCATGGCCCGTATGAAATTTCTCTGCGACGCGGACCGCTGCATTGACTGTAACGCCTGCGTTACCGCCTGCAAGAATGAGAACGAGGTGCCCTGGGGAATCAACCGTCGGCGTGTGGTTACCATCAACGACGGCCTCCCGGGAGAGCGCTCGGTTTCCATGGCCTGCATGCATTGCACCGACGCGCCCTGCGCCGCAGTCTGCCCGGTAAGCTGCATATTCCCGAACGACGATGGCGTCGTCCTGCATTCAAAGGATTTGTGTATAGGGTGCGGCTATTGTTTCTACGCCTGCCCGTTCGGAGCTCCGCAATATCCTAAGGTCGGTAATTTCGGCAGCCGCGGCAAGATGGATAAATGCACCTTCTGCACCGGCGGCGGCGGCGATGAAGCAACGGGCAGTATCGAGGAATACCGAAAATATGGGTCCAATCGCCTGGCCGAGGGAAGATTGCCGTTATGCGCAGAAATGTGCTCGACCAAATCGTTGCTGGCGGGTGACGGCGAGATCATCGCCGAGATATACAAGGAGCGGGTATTGAAGCGCGGATACGGCTCCGGCGCTTGGGGCTGGATGACGGCCTATCGTGAAGGAGTAAGCACTTGAGTTCCCGTTGCTGCCGTGCCTTCGGCATGTTGGCGATCTTGATCGCGCTGGCCGTGACAGGCCCTGCAATCGCGCAGCAGCGCAGTCCGGATGGCGCGGCCGCGCCCGATGCGAGCGCCGTGAACGAAGAAAAACTTCTTCAGGAGGTTCCGCGGATCGAAGGGCGTATCGATATTCCTGAGAAGCGCGCAAGTGTGCTCGAACAGCCCACCGGTCGCCGCTGGGACGCTTTCCACGAAATTTTCCTGCACCGGTTTGGGGCCATCGTCATCTTAGGGATGATCGTGCTTCTTGCACTCGCCTATTTTCTCCTCGGACGGATTCGAATTTCAGCAGGGCGCTCCGGAAAAAAAGTTCGCCGCTTCAGTAGCTTTGAACGATTTTCCCATTGGCTGACGGCAACGTCCTTCGTTGTTCTCGGGCTGACCGGACTCAACATCACGTTCGGGAAAATCGTCTTGCTGCCAGTCATGGGGGCGGCAGCGTTCAGCGACTTTTCCCAAACTTCCAAATATGTTCATAACTTTGTGAGCTTTGCCTTTGTGCTGGGGTTGATTTTAATCATCTCACTCTGGCTTAAAGATAATATTCCGCGAAAGGTGGATGTTGACTGGTTCAAACAGGGGGGCGGCTTCATCAAATCCAAGCATGCACCCGCCGGACGCTTCAATGGCGGCGAGAAACTCGTTTTTTGGTTTGCCTTGGCGGCAGGTGCCGCTGTAATCGTGTCGGGACTTTTGCTTCTATTTCCGTTCTACGGAACCAACATTGCGGACATGCAGGTCGCCCAAGTGGTGCACGCCCTTATCGCCGTTGTATTCGTTGCCGTGATCATCGCGCATATTTACATCGGCACATTAGGAATGGAGGGCGCATTTGAGGCCATGGGAACGGGTGAGGTAGATCTCAACTGGGCCAAGGAGCATCACGATTTATGGTTTGCAGAAAAGCAAGCTCAAGAGAATATCGCGCAGCCATCCGTGACGGCTGAATAGCTTCCCCTAAGTTTCCTCCTCCGAGGACTTCATCGGCCCGTCCCGTTCGCGTAGATAGTCGTCGGTCGTGCGCACTGCCGGCCGCGCGGGCACGTACGGATCGAAGTTTTCCTCCGTGACAAAGGCGACGCGGCAGTCGTCGCACATCTTGATAAGATCCAATCGCTGGGGTGAATCCTTGTACATCCAGTGCTTACCTGCCAACTTCGCCGTCACGCGTTCGATGGTGCTTCTCACGCCAAAAGGCTTACCACAGCGGATGCAGCAGAACGGCTGCTCCGCCTTGAGGATTCGCGCGGACTTTGTCTCCGGGCGGAAGTCGAGCTGGGCTTTCAGTGTAATAACCTTCTCGGGACACGTCGCCTTGCACAAACCGCATTGTATGCAGGCAACTTCCGTGAAGCGCAGCATCGGCTGCTCGGCATTGTCGCTCAGAGCGCCTGTCGGACACGCCGAGACACAGGCTAGGCAGAGGGTGCAGCCTTCGGCGACCTCCAACGCTCCAAAGGGAGCGCGTTCCGGAAGCGCCAGCACATCGGCTGGGGCCGGCGCTACGCGATGAAGTTCGCGCAGCACGAGCCGCAACACACCTTGTTTGTCTCCGCCCATCGGAAGGAAACTCGCCGGACGCGGCGCGGGTTCCATTGTTGGGATCGCGCGCAACGCCGAGCCCAGAGTGTCTGGATCGTCCGTCTCGATTGCCGAGACCCTCCCTAGGCCAAAGCCGAGCCCGGCGAGAATGGGTTCCGCGAGCGCCATTGTTCCGCTCAAGCCCGACACATCGTGGCGCGTTCGACCTCGCAACAGAAACCGTACTGCGGCGGCGCCGAAGACGAAAGCGGCGGCAATGGTTTCGAGACCCACCTGCGTGATCTCGTTGACGGCGAAGGGCAGCACTTGAGCGGGCAATCCCTCGCCTAATTGCGCCAGCGCAGCGATGAGAGGCGCTCCATGCGGCTCATCATGCACCAACACGATCGCCCCTTCGCCACCCGCACGGTCAAAGGTAAGCAACAGAGTTCGCAGCTTTCGCATCAGCGCATCTGAAGGCGGCACGGTATAGGAAGCCGCCCCCGTTGGGCAGACAGCGGCGCATTGGCCGCAGCCGGCGCATATGTTCGGGTCGATCGCAACGCGATCGCCGGCCGATGAGATCGCGCAGGCCGGGCAAAGATCCAGACAGCGCGTGCAGCCGGATTTCTTCGAGCGCGAATGGGCACAGAGCTGTTCGGTAAAGCTGATGTATCGAGGCTTGTCGAAGGTCCCGATGAGATCACGCGCCTTCAAGACGGCGTCCAGCAGGCCGACCTGATCGCCAGGATCGGCGCGTAAATATCCATCGCGCAGATCCCCAGCGCTGAACAACGCGACCTTGCCCGACAGGTCGAGAATGATGTCGCATTGCGAGCGAGCGCCATCGTGCGAAGGTCCGAATGACAAAGCATCGTTCGGGAATTGCTCAGGGAGCGCAAAGTCGTCGACCGTCATTTCGAACGCCCCGAGGTGCCCCTTGGCCGATCGAATCACCCCCATTGCCACCGGGAAGCCGGCCCCCGGAAAGCCGGCCCCCGGAAAGCCGGCCCCCGGAGAGTCATTTCTGGGTAGCGGTATTCGCGCCGTTGGCGCGGTCATGAGCACTGTAACGTCGAGATACTCCTCGAGGAGCTTGCCGGCTTCGATCGCGTGCTCGTCGCAGCCATAGATAAGCACCACCCCCGCGCTTTTAAGCTGTATGAGGGGCACCTCGGGCATGGGTTCCGCCGCGGCCGCAAGAAGCGCCGCCTGTCGGGGGCCGGCCATTCCCGAAAGATCGTTCATCGTGTGGTCGCCATGTCCTTTCCAACTATCAACGTCTAACTACTTATCTACATCAATCCGAGCCTATTATATTTCTCTAGCGGCGTCACAAATTCTGAAGGTACCTGTGCAACTTCTGAAGACCATCCGGATGGATCCGTCGGACACCTTCGTTTTCGAGAAAGCGGCTGAACCCGGAGAATGGGCGGTATCCGGAGCCTTCGCATTTGCCCAATTGAATCCGGCCGACCTGTCGGGCAAGCCTCGCGCCGCGTTTCGCGGCGGTTTTCTTGGGCTTCAATCGCTTGGCTGGTCGACGCTGGTACAAATAGTCGAAGCGAGCGAGCAGGACCGCGTTATCGCCACTGACATGCTGGCGAAACACCTGGTCGACTATTTTGGGGCGCCCGATTTGACGACCGCGCGTACCGCAGCCGAAGAAGAGATCGTCTTTGCCGCCTCGCTGTGCGATCACCCCACGGGGAGGGTAGTTGCCGTGTCGCGCCGCTACGAGGATGGTGCAATGCGCGAAGTCTTTCGAACCCTGTCACCGCGCGCTTCGACAGGGCCGATACGTTTCATTCCAGCTCCCGCTACCGGAGACGAAGTTGAGTGAATCGCGCGACTTCTGGCTATCCTGCGGCCATCATCTGCTTGATCGCGACGATCATGGCAGACTCCCGGTGACCGACGAATTTCTGAAAGCCTATCTGGCGCGGCCGGAGCTCGCCCCGCCGCAGGACGCCTGCGAAGCGGAGTGCGCGATTCATCGCGCCTTGCTGAGCGACCCACGGCAGCCGATCGAACCTGTACAGATATCATCGATCGCCGATAGTGACGCGCGCGGCAACTGGGAACTGATGATCGCGTGGCGCGATCATCTTGTCCAACACAAGACGCTGGAGGCGGCATATCTTGACATCGCGACGCGCGCCGGCAAATTTCCCCCCATTTTTATCAACCAGCTGGTGCAGGTAATTCTGCGCAATGTGTTGGACGGCACCGACGATGCTTTCGTGCTGCGCGCAGCGGAGCTGTTCTTCCGGCCGCAGAAACTCAACCTGCAGGACGGGCTGTTGGTATGCGCAGACGAAGAAACCGTTGCCGGGTTGGGCGCCCCGCCCTTCTCGCCGCTGATCTCGCTGCTGGGCTTATCGACCGGTGCCGAAATTGCGGCGTTGAGCGAGACTAATGCCGCCACCTATTGGCAGCGCAGCGACCTGTTCGATTTGGCGCTGGACCTTACTGGCGGGCGTCGCGGACTTGCCGCACTGGGCGAAGTCATCAAGCGCTGGACATCGCATTTGCTGGCGGTTGAGGTGGAAGTCACTGCCGTCACTGAATTGCGCGACGTCACGTTGAGGTGGTATGTGGGTCTGGATTCCGAAGCGACGCGCATGGGTGATGCGCTGTGGGCTGGCGAACAACTGGACGAAAGCACCAAGGCACGGCTGGTCGGCTTATATCAGCTAAATTTCATCGACGCCGCCGATATGGACGAAAGACTCACTGGGGCACCGACTTATTTGATGATGGCCATGACGAAGGATAACGGCCTGCGATTCAAGCCCCAGAATCTTGTCAGCGGCTTGCCGGTGCGGCGCTTGGAGGTTGTACGATGACATCGACCGCGCTTGCACGAATCGCCGTAGGCGTCGCGGTGGAACGGCGGAAAGCCAAGAGCCCGTGGCTCGACGAATTGTGGCGGCCAGTCTCGGTATTTGCCGGTGTGCCGACGGCGGCGCCTTGGACCCTTATCGATTCTAAGAACGAGGTAGCGACGTTCTACGCAGGCGAGGCCGTGATCGAACTCTACCGAACCGAGACCGCCAACTATCGCAGCAATCTTGCTTCTGAATCGCCGGTGCTGTGGGTGATCCTGCGGCCCACCGGAAGTCAGCCGGCTTTCAAATTGCTCGCCGTAACGGCGGATCCTGCTGAGGGTGAGGCATTGACAGGAACCGGTAACGATCTGGTTGAAACCGTTCCGATGCCAGCATCGATCGGCGATACGATCCGAGCCTTCATTGCCGAACATCACGTCGAGCGGCCCATGTTCAAACGCCGGCGCGATCGTTCCGGCGCGACGGCCCGCTCCAGCGGCGCGCAGGAGAGCCAGGAATGAGCGAACCGGAAAACTTCCTGGCGCGCTGGTTACGGGTCAAGCAGGAATCCAGCGCGGCAGCGCAGCCTGATTCAGCGGTACCTGCTCCCAAACCATCGCCTGCCCATGGCACGGCTCCCTTCGATCCGGCGTCCCTGCCGCCCATCGATTCGATTACCAAGGAAAGCGACATTCGTCTATTCCTGCAAGCGAACGTGCCGGCAGAATTGACGCGGGCGGCGCTGCGCGCCGCGTGGCTCACAGATCCAGCGATTCGTGACTTTATCGGTATCGCCGAAAGCCAGTGGGATTTCAACGACCCCAGCGCAATGCCGGGCTTCGGACCGCTGAAGGCCACCGATAACGCCGAAAACCTTGCTGCCCGGTTCTCTCCACTCGAGAATGCCGCCGGTGCGATGGCGGGGCGACCTGATTTCCCAGCGCGGCCAGTGGCTAAAATCATCGACACGCCGCGCGACCGGCACGCTGATAAAGTTTGGCGAAGTTCCGGCATGTCGGAAGCGAACCCGCCGAGTGTTGAACGAGATTGTCGGGTGCCGGAAGATAGCCGCGTCAATTCAAGGTCTCGGGGCGAGCTGACTGCTGAAATGGCTCAGCCCGTGGGCACCCGTCGCCATGGCAGCGCCCTGCCCAAATTGCCTTAAATGACAGAGGCCCGCTCCGAGTCCTTCATCGACGCGGTTGACCTCGCGCGAGCGCGCGAGTATTCATTGCTCTCGACGCTATTGCTGCGAAGTCCGGATGCCGAACTGATCGATCGTTTGGCTGATCTGCACGGCGATTCAAGTCCGTTAGGGTTAGCTCACACCGCACTAGGGGAAGCCGCGGCTCGAGCCGGCGCCGAGGGGGTTGCACGTGAGTATTTCAATCTCTTCGTTGGAGTGGGACGTGGTGAGCTTCTCCCTTACGCCTCTTATTACCAAACCGGCTCTCTTCATGCGCGGCCGCTCGCGCGGTTGCGCCAGACGCTGCGGCGAATTGGCATCGAACGCGCGGACGGACTGAAGGAGCCGGAAGATCACGCTGGGATTCTTTTCGAAATCATGGGCGGCTTAAGCAGCGGCGCTATTGCATCACCCGCCTGCACCGACCGTGAAATTTTCGAATCCTATCTTGCGCCTTGGATCGGACGCTTTTTCACGGATCTCGAGCAGGCGAAGGCAGCGGATTTCTATGCCAGCGTCGGCGCACTCGGCCGAATCTTTATTGCAATTGAAATTGAAGCTTTCACGATTCCGGACTGAGCGCTATATTGGAGTCTACTTGGAGGAATTTATGCGTCCTTTCCTCGCAGCATGCTTAGTCGCGATCGTCGTTGGGTTAGGCGCCTGGGCGGTTCTCGATAATCTCGTACAGCAGCCTGTATCCAAAGCCTTCACGACATCGGCCGTCCGGCTAGATCAAACAACGCCAGCAGACTATTAATAATCAAGTACTTACGAATAGTACTTGGAGGGATTACCATGGCGATCGAGGGTAATTTTTTCCGCATGTGCACATCGCGTCCTCCGGGTAAGGAGAATTGCGAATCGCGCGCTGCCGCAATGGGCTTACTCGAGGCCAACATCAAGAAGGCGCGCGATATGGGTGGTTCCGCCGGGATGCTCGATAACGGCCGATGGGAACTGCACTATCCGAACAAGGCGATGATGCTGAATTGGGTTGAGGATGCGGAAGGCGATGTGCAGAAATTTCCTTGACTTAGTTCAACGCAAATTTTGTCTATCCACAATTTTGTGATCAGATTCCGCCGCGCTCGGTCATCGCGCGTGCAGCGCATGCGTTATCCCATGTATCGTGAAGCGGTTATTTCGCAATCTGCAATGGCGCGTCCTGATCATCTTGATCGGGCTTATGGTAACCCTCGCCTCCCGGGCTGATCCGCTTGCTGCCATGCAGGTGCTACGTGAAGGGGGTTGCGGAGGTACACGGCCGCCTGCCCCGCCGCTTCATCATGTGGCCGCGCTAGATCAAGCTGCGCAGCAATGGGCAACGGGGCGTTCATTCGCACTTGCCGCGCAGTTGAGCGGCTATCCATCGAATGGCAGCACCGGTTTACACATCCGCGGCCCCGATTCATCGAGCGTCTCATTGCTCAAGCAATCGGGTTGCCGCGTGGGGGACTCGGCGTGGCATGACGTGGGGATTTACCGGCTCGGTGCAGAAACTTGGATCGTACTCGGCACCGCGTATGCCCCGCCGGTCGATGCATCGACGCTGGCGGACCGGGCGCTGCGGCTAGTGAACGATGTGCGTGCGCGAGGCGTTAAGTGTGGCCAGAGATCATTCGCGCCGGCCCCGCCTTTAAAGCTCTCCCATACGCTAGCAAGCGTGGCGCTCGGACACGCGGCGGACATGGCGCGGCATGACTATTTCGAACATGAGGATCTCGCAGGGCATTCGCCGGCGGATCGGGTGCGTGCCGTTGGCTACCGGGAAAAACTCGTCGGCGAGAACATCGCATACGGTCCTAAGTCCACCGAAGAAGTGATGCAAGGGTGGTTGGACAGCCCTGGGCATTGCGAAAACATCATGGACCCACGATTTGCGGAGATGGGCATTGGCTATGCCGCGGGCTTGGCTACCAAGCATGGGCTCTACTGGGTGCAAGTGTTGGTCGCGCCAAAGTCGTAGAAGCCGGCCGGGCGGTACCGGTTTACTGCTGCGCAACCACCGGCGAACTGTGTTCGACCGCGGCGCGCATATACGCAGGGTCTTTCGAATCCGTACAAACGAACGTCAAGTCTTCTTGCTTCGGCGACCAGGCATGCTCGCTCGATTCAGTGGATTGGCGGAACATCAGCTGTTTGCCTTGCTTGTCGCAATATTCATTCGCGACGCCGAGGGCTTTGAGATTCGTATCCGCCTGGGTCTCGTAGCGTGCGCCGAATACACTCACGTGATACGCGCCTTGTTCGGTCGGCACCACGGCTCCGGGAGTTGTCGCGCAACCGCCCAACGTAGCGGATGCAACTGCTGCTGCGATCACCCATCTTGCATTGCGGCTTGTCATACGAACTCCTCCGTTCACCCGAAGTACGATAGCGCGGCGCTTGGCGGCGCGATCGTGACGAAGGCACGCTCCCTCTGATAAAAAATGTGACCGGCATCACGCGCTCGCGGATATTGCGCGGCCTTGGGATGAACGGTGCCTGTCAACCCTCGCTGCCGTGCACCGTTGATGCATGCAAGCGGCGCATACCTGCGCAACAAGTGACAAGAATTATGGTTAAACAGAGGAGAAACCATCATGGTCTCAAATAAGACCCCATTGTTTGCGATAGGACTTGCAAGCGCAGTGCTGGCCGCCTGCGGCGGCGGCTCGAGCGGAAGCTCCATGAACCCACCGGGCAACAGCTCTCCGCAGAGTGCACCGATGTCGCTATTCGTCAGCGATGCTTCCAACGAAGACTGGGCCACGATCGGCGTGAAAATTCTCTCGATCGCGCTCGTGCCGCAGGGCGGCGGCAGCAATGTCACGGTCTATATGGCGCCCTCGCCGCCCCCGACAGTAAACCTGGCGCAACTCGATCAAGTCGCGGAAATTCTCGGCAATGTTACGGTGCCGATCGGGACCTACACCGCTGCGGTGCTGACCGTCAGTGCAAATGCAGGTGATGTCGTGTTGACCGTCGCACTTGACCCTGAGGCCGGATTCGCGGCAACCGCCGGCACGACGATCCCGGCTTCACAAATACAGATTCAACACACCCAAGGGACTTCGCCGAATCTCACGGTCCCGGTCAACGTCGGTTTCGTTTCGCCGCTAGTAGTGAGCGCAACGCAGAACAATTCGCTGGACCTGGAATTCGACTTGGGTCACCCCGCCTTCATCGTGGGACATGTTCCGCCGGGTGCAGGCACGACGCAGTGGGCGGTGAACTTCAATGGCCCGGTTCGCCATCACCCGCTGCGCGATCTATCAAGCTTGGTGCTGCGACATACTTACGGCGCCGTGGCCGCGATCGCGAGCGATAATTCCAGTATCACCATCAACAAAGAGTTCCCCATCGAGCCCGCGGTGAGCCCGGAAACAGCAATCGCCGCTGCCCAGTCTTTGCAAATTCTCGCAGACAGCGTCAACGGCACGCTCTTTTACGATGTGGATGCGAAAACACATACGGTCATCAAGGACTTCTCCCAAGAGGCATCTTTGATGGGCAAATCGGTGCGCGTTGCGGCCCGCTATCAAGAAAACGGCACGCTCGTCGCGACGCGCATCTGGGCCAGTGCTCAGTTCAATAACCTGTGGCTGAGCCCCGAAGGCCATGTGCTGCATGTCAACTCCGTCTCCAACCTCGTCACTGTCTCGAGCGAGTCAGGCGGGGGTGTGGATCTTGTGGTCGACGGCAACACCCAGTTCTTTTTCCGGCAGCCCCAAAACCCCCTTGCCGATGCGACACCGATCGGCACTGGAACCGCGTTTCTTGCAAGCCACGATTTGGTGCGCGGCTTCAAGGTCCATGCCAGTGTGGTGGATCCGTTGGCCACGCCTTTGGTCGCGCAGACCATCGATGTCGAAGTGGCCAAATACGACGGCAAGATCTCTGCGCCGAACATGACGGGATTTACTTACTCTCGCGCGTTCAAGACTGCAAGCGATGACTACACGATCACGTTGCCTTACATCGACTCGGCGACCGCGAATGGCACAGATGCCGTGGGCAGTCCGATCACTGGTTATAAGTGGTGGAATTTTGCCTTCCCGACCGTCATCAGCAGCGGTACGAATGCCATCACTCAATTTATTGCGGCCACCAACGGCAGCGCGAATTTCGGCGGCTCCGTGGGCGCAGTGCCTTCGCGCGGCGTTAGCTTCGCGACCTGGAACGATGCCGCTCAGGCCAACGGCTGGTCCGCGGCAGCCACCATTCTCACCCCTTCCCTGCTGCCGCTGGGAGTCGTGGCCACAGGATTGGTCGGCAATGCATTCACGATGACCGTTGCAGGCGGAACGAATGCGCCTTCCGTAGAGCTGAGCTCGACTTCAGGCAGCGCCACCTTGGTCTATCAAGTCGATATGACCCATGGCGTGCTGACGATCAACCCCATCGACATCACCATGGCCAGCGGGCTCGCTGCGCTGACCAGCGGGCTGACCACGGGTGCACCGGTCGGGGTGTATGGCGTGCCTCAGGCAGACGGCTCGCTCAAGGCCTACGTCCTCGCCTATTACACCGGGGACTTGCCGGCGGCTTAAAGCGTGGCCCGCTAATCGCCGTGCGGGGCTTGGGGCCGCACGGCGATCGGTTGTACGCCAACGCCAAACTTGTACACGTTCTGCGCGCCGCGATAACCCGTCATCACCAGCGCCGAGCTCGCGGCCAAAAGCACGATGAGGAACGGCCATGAGGGGCGCGATTGTTGCGCGGTGCCTGCGCCTCGCCACACAGCCAACAGCACCAGTACAAGCGTGGTAAACATCGCCCATTTCATATGCATCGAGATCGCCTCCCGGGCGGGGGCGCCGACATCCAGGTCAAGCACCGCTGCGAGTCCGGTCGCGAGGGCAAGGATCGCGGCGGCGGTGCCGAGACATAAGTTCCAGGTGCCGACGATGGCTGCGGATGAGGCGAGACGTTCGCTGCGCAATAGCCGTGCGGCGAGCAACAGCGGGGCCGCGATCAAGATGAGTGCCAAGGGAAAATGCACTATTGCGGGATGCCAACCGGGCAAGGGACTTGGTATGGCGCTCATGGTGGGCTTAAGTCGAGCCGATTGCGCCACCATGCGATCGCATCAGCCAGCCCCTCGTCCAATGTGAATCGAGGTTGCCAGTGCAGCTCGTCGCGGAGGCGATGGACATCGGGTATGAGAATCGGCGGCTCCCCGGCCGGAGCGCTGCGGGCATCGAGGCGGACCAACTCGGGCCGCCCAATAAGGCGCGCGATGCCTTGGATCATAGCCGCCAAGGAAGTTCTTTCATCAGAGCCGATGTTCACCGGTCCTTGAACCTCGCTATCGAGCAGTCTGACAAAGGCAGCGCCGACATCGGCTACATGGAGAAAGCTGCGAACTTGCCGGCCATGGCTACACAGCGCTGGTTGATCCGTGAGTAAATGCCTGATGACCGATGCCACCAAGCGCTCGGGATGCTCGTACGGTCCATACTGAAAAAAGATACGCCCCCACGCGGCCGATAGCTGTTCGCGGCTGGAAAATGCCGCCGCTGCCCTTTGCAGCGCCAGCTTGCCGGCGGCATACGGACTCAAGGGGGCGACGCCGCCGTCGGCCAAGGGACTTTTTCGCTCTTCGCACACGCTCACCTTCGACCAGTCGTACTCGACGCAACTGCCCGCCATGACGGCGCGTGTTCCGCCGTGGGCATGAAAACGATGCAACAGATACTCTCCGGCAGCAGCCCAGAGATAATTCTCGGCGCTTTGCCAGTACACGCCCGGCGTTGCGATCCACGCAAAGTGCAGCAAGTGCGTCGGTGCGGCGCGGCTTAAGAGTGCATCGATGTCCGGCTCGCTGAGCAAATCCGCGACATGGACAGTCGCGCCCCGCAGATGCTCCATGCTGCGAGGCGCAGCAAGCACGGCGTGCACCTCGTAATTCAGCTCAAGCAGCGGCTCAATGCTCCATCGGCCGATGAAACCGCCGGCGCCGGTCACCAGCACGCGCCTGCGCGAATTCACCGTGACGCCGGCATGTCCAACAGCGGATAGGCGGCGTCGCGCGACGAGATCACACTCGGGGCGAGCGGCCATTGGATGCCGAATGCCGGGTCGTTCCAGCGAAACCCTTGGGCATGGTGCGGAGCGTGCGGCACCGAAATCATGTAGTACACCTCTGTATCATGGCTCAGGGTGATGAAACCGTGCGCGAACCCCGGCGGGATGAACAAGGAGCGCCGGTTCTGCGCCGTGAGTTCCGCGCCGAACCAGCGCCGATAATGAGAAGAGCGTGGCCTGATATCAACTACGACATCGAAGATCGCTCCCGCGGTACAACGCACCAGCTTGTGTTCCTCGTGCGGTGCGCTTTGATAGTGCATGCCGCGCAGCGTCCCGGTGCGGGTGTTGTACGACACGCTGCATTGGTTGAGTTCAATACTAAGTCCTATTGCCGCGAATTCTTGGGCATCATAAGCTCGCGCAAAGAAGCCGCGCTCATCCGCACTTCGCTCTATGTCGATCAAAAACACGCCGGGCAGCGGTGATACGGTAAAAATCACGATTAGGCGTCAATACGTACCGAGGGCACCGGCGTAACGAAGCGGCCGCCCCATGCTTTTACGCCGTGCAGCTGCGAGCGGATTTCATCTTGCAGATTCCACGGCAGGATTAACACGTAATCCGGCTTTGCTTGCAGCAACTCCTCCGGAGAGATCACCGGAATATGCGATCCCGGCAGCAATTTTTTTTGCTTATGCGGATTTCTGTCGGCCACGAAGGGAATATCCTGCACGCTTACACCGCAGAAATTCAGCAGCGTATTTCCCTTGGCCGCGGCACCGTAAGCGGCGACGCGCTTGCCATCACGCTTCGCGCCCGCCAAGAACTCCAGCAAAGAATCGCGGCACTCGGAGACACGTTGCGCGAATTGCCGGTAGGCGGGAAGACCCGACAGACCTGCCGCGTGTTCATCGGCACGCACTGCCCGCAAGGCATCGCTGTCCTTGACGTCGGAGCGGCCCGCGTGCGCGGCGAATATACGCAAGGAGCCGCCGTGCGTCGACAGACGCTGCACATCATAGATACGCAGCTTATGGCGGCTGAAAGCTTGCTCGATGGCATACAGCGAAAAATAGGAGTAATGCTCGTGATAAATCGTGTCGAACTCGACATGCTCGATCAGCTCGAGCAAGTGAGGGAATTCGATGGTCACGCTGCCCATCGGCGCCAGCAGCGATGTTATGCCGGCTACAAAATCGTTGAGCCGAGGCACATGGGCCAGCACATTGTTGCCGATGATCAAATCCGCCTGTCGGCCTTGCCGGGCCAATTCCATCGCAACATTTTCGCCGAAGAACTCCACCAAAGTCGGAACGCCGATCTTTTCTGCTGCGGCCGCGACCGTATCGGAGGGATCGATGCCGAGCACTGGGATGCCCATCGCCAAAAAATTCTTCAACAAATAGCCATCATTGCTCGCCAATTCCACCACCAGGCTTGCAGGGCCCAATTTAAATCGCGAGCGTGCCATTTCGCAGTAAGCTTTTGCATGCGCCAGCCATTGGTCGGAGTACGACGAGAAATAGACGTAATTGCCGAACAATTCCTCGGGCGCAACGTCGTAGTCCACCTGCACCAGTTTGCAGGTTTCGCATACCTTGGCGCGCAACGGATAGCGTTTCTCTCGAGGGATCGCCGCCGGCGAATCGAGGAAGGCATTGGAGGCGGGTTGCATGCCCAGGTCAGCCATGGTCACGGTGAGAGGCCCCCCGCACGAGCGGCAGCCGGCAACAAGCCCTACCATCGCACGCCTATCCTTCCCACAGTTTCCACGGCGCAGCACCGTTTTCCCACAAATCATTCAAATGCTGTTTATCGCGCAGCGTATCCATGGGTTGCCAGAAACCTCGATGCACCCAAGCGCCCAACTGGCCGTCCGCGGCCAAATTTTCCATGGGCTCTTTTTCCCAAACCGTGTCATGGCCCTCGATGAGTTCTAGTACGCTGGGCTCAAGGACGAAGAATCCACCGTTGATAAAGCCGCCCTCGGCGTTCGGTTTTTCCTCGAACGACACGACCTTCGAGTCTTGCGTCACGATGCGACCAAAGCGCGCGGGTGGCCTGACACAGGCCACCGTGGCCTTGTGTCCGTGACTGGCATGGAAGGCAAGCTGCGCGCGGATATCGATATTCGACAAGCCGTCCCCATATGTCATACAAAATGGATCGCCCGGCGTGAGATATTTGCCGATCTGCAGGAGCCGGCCTCCGGTCATGGTTTCCTCGCCAGTATCGACCAGGGTTACCTTCCAAGGTTCGACCCGGCAGTCGTGATACTGGACGCGATTCTCCGCCATATCAAAAGTCACGTCGGCTTGGTGCAGGAAGTAGTTGGCGAAATACTCCTTGATCATGTAGCCCTTGTAGCCTAGACAGATGATGAACTCGTTGACCCCGAAGGCTGCATACAGCTTCATGATGTGCCAGAGAATGGGCCGTGTGCCGATCTCCACCATGGGCTTGGGCCGTGTGCTGGATTCCTCGGCGATTCGCGTCCCCTTACCGCCGGCCAGGATGACGCACTTCATGCGCGCAACGCCGGCAGCGATTGATAGCGCGCGATCTGCGCTTGCGAATACTCCACCATATCCTCCCCTTGCGCGTAGGCCTTATACCACTCCGCAGTCCATGCCAAAGATTCATCCACGCCAAGGCGCGGACGCCATCCCAATAGGCTCTCTGCCAAAACCGATGACAAGGTGAGCGCTTCCGCCTCTTTCGGATTCGTTAAGCTATCAGGCCGCCAACCCGGCTTGCCCGAAAACCTGGCGCTAAAGGCGTCTACCACCTCATGCACCGTACAAAAGGATGAAGGGTTTGGGCCGAAATTGACAGCGCGCGGCGCTCGCGTGGGGGCCTCTACCAATGCTTGTGCCAGGGTCAAATAGCCGGATAGCGGCTCCAGCACGTGCTGCCAGGGCCTGATCGCATGGGGAAATCGCAATACCACGGTTTCGTTTGCCTCGAGCGCCCGAATGCAGTCCGGAATGAGTCGATCTGCAGACCAGTCCCCGCCGCCGATGACATTGCCGGCGCGCACTGTTGCTATCGGCGCTGCACCTAAAAAATAACTGTCCCGAAAACTGCTCGTCAAAAGCTCGGCGCACGCTTTGCTGTTGCTGTAAGGATCATGACCTCCTAGGCGATCACTCTCGATGAACGGCCGGCCCTCGTCGTGGTTTTCATACACCTTGTCGCTGGTGACGATAAGCACGCCCTCAAGCTGTTTGAGGACACGGCACGCCTGCAGCAGAATGGCTGTTCCCATCACATTGGTCGTGTACGTGCCGATCGGATCGCGGTAGGATTCTCTGACCAGCGCCTGCGCTGCCATGTGGATCACGATGTGCGGGTCAGCAGCGATCAGGGCATCGCGGACCCTTGTCTCGTCGCGGATATCGCCGATATGTGACTGGGACATCGCGCCTAGGATGCCATGCATATTCGGCTCGGTGTGCGGCGCGAGTGCGTAGCCAACGACCTCGGCACCCATCTGACGAAGCCAAAGTGCCATCCACGCGCCTTTGAAGCCTGTGTGTCCCGTCAAAAATACTCGGCGATTCTGCCAGAAGCCTGGCGTGGGCTGTTTGATGGCTTATTCCGCCTTTTTGTCCCAATACGATTTCAAGGTTTGCAAGGAGTGCCGCGCCGACCCGACTTTGAATGCGCCGGCTGCTCTAATCTGCAACGTCCACAGTTTAGCGAAGCCGCGCAGCATCAGGAACACATCTTTGTACTGCTTACGCCCTTGCGTTGAATAGGCAATCTTGAGTGCATCGCACATGATCGCCAGCGGCAGTTTGTAAATGCGTGACCGCGCTGCGAAAGGATCCCGTGCGCGTGCAACAAGACTACGGTCGGTGATCAAGATCCACGTCGCAATCCTTTCCATGAGAAATATTTTCATTTGCACATCGCGGCGGCCGCGGTACTGGGTGGGCGCGCGTAATTGTATACCCAAAGAATCTTCGGGCATTTCAGCGATGGCAAACAACTGTTCGGTAATGTTGAGCCACGCCCTCCAGAATCTCGGCTTGGCGATGAAGTAATTCGAATGAACGGTGTTTCGCGAATCTGACACCAGAACCTCAAGTGGCTGCATATGCCCAATCCGCGAAAAAAAACTGCGGGCCACTTCTGATAGCCCCGGGTGTTCGGCATTGCCATGCTCGAAAACATTCAGAAAAAAAGCACTGTTGTGGATACTGGGACTGAACAGAACCACATCGGTGTCGGGCGGTGACGCTTCAATGAAGGCGCGAACCTCGGCCGCGCCTAAATTGGTTTTTAACTTGAACTTCGGCGACAGAAATCCATAGAACGCGTTCTCGTCCAGGGGCTGATTCAACAGAAATGTTCTGATCGGCCAATATTCATACCAGTCGGGCCGCTGGTTGGCGGAGTTATCCAATACCTCAAAGCCCGGATCGAGCTCATGCGGCGATGTGTAATGGTTGAGGATTTGGTATGTATGCACGGAATGCATATGCGCAGCATACCGACTTCACTGCGCTGCCGCGAGATCAGGGCGATGCAATGCGGGCAAGCAGCGACAAGTATTTGTCGCGATAGCTGCGGAGCGAATAGCGTTCCTGGACGTGCGCACGGCCCCTTGCACCCAGGTCTGCGCGCAGTTGCGGCGAGACGATCAATCGCTCGAGGCTTCGTTCCCATTCATCGACATTGGTTGCGTGAAAGCCATTGAATCCGTCCAGCACCGCTTCGGTATTTGCTCCGACCGGCGAGGCCACGCACGGAAGTGCGGCGGCCATATACTGCAGGAGCTTGAATGCGCACTTGCCCCGCGACCAGGCATCATCGGTGAGCGGCATGATGCCAATGTGTGCGCCGGCCAACGATTGCGCTTCGGTCGAAGAGTTCCAGAGCACGCGCTCCACCGCGACATCGCCCCACTGCGGAAACTCTGAGCAAATGACACGCAGCTTAAGCGTGGGGTGCCGCGTGGCGAGACGCGCCAGTGCGGGTCTAATCATGTCCAAATAAATGAGATTCTCCGGACTGCCGATCCAAGCAATGGTGGGTGGATCGGCAGGGCCGGCCGTGGTCGGTTGGTAGCTCGCGATATCGATCGAGGTGGGCAGCACCACCACCTCCTTGGCGGCGTCGCGCGCGACACCGGCGAGCACGTCATTGCCAGCAGCGACCGCATCGGCCCAGCGGCAGGTGGCAGCGAATTTTTTTTTGCGCCAAGCCGACTCGTCGGGAACATCTCCGAGCCGCCGCGGCTTGCGAACATAGATGGCATCATCAACATCAAATATGAGGCCGTGGCTGTACGCGGCAATCAGACGCGCCTCGATGGAACTGAACTTGATCTGATGCAGCACCGTGACATCAGCCCAGCGAAACAGTTCTCGCCGCTCCCAGGTACGCAGGCCGTAGCGGCCGCTTGGGAAACGCTCGGGCCGCACCTGCCAACCCGCGTCGCGCAGCGGTGCCACCAGGGTAAGCATGCGGTGCCGAAATGATGGCTGTTCGAGACCATATCCCAGCAAGACGATATTGGACATGCTTCCCTTATGCCGTTTCTAGCAGGCGAGTCAAGGCGCGCAGCGCAACTTCGACACCGTCGGCCAATCCAAGATCGCTCGCCCGCCGCGCCAGGGCAGCACGTGCAGCCTCGTCGCGCAAGAGGTCTCCGGCCGCCCGCGCGATGCTGCTCGCATCGAGCTTGGCCTGCCTCGCCACACCGGCTTCGACGCAGCGTTCAATGCGCTGCGGCTGATCTTGTGCGATGGGTATGGCAACGCAGGCCCGCCCGCAGGCAACGGCTTGCAGCAAGGTGGAGCCCCCGTTGGTGATCACCAGCCGGGCGCCGCTCATCAATTCCGCCAGGTCCGCTTGCGGCAGCGAATTGCAGCAGCGCAGTGTACCGGGCAGCGTATCGGGCGTGTCCGCCACGCTCGTGAGCATATCGGTCGGTCCCACAAACACGGTCAAGCTACCGCTCTTCGCCAACGCAATCGCAGCCGCGAAGAAGGTCGCCGTGGCATCGGCGGCGCGCGGATGCCCGGTCCCGCCGCCCGGGACGAGCAGCACGTAGCCATCAGTCGGCAATCCGCCCAGGACTCGCGCCGAATCCTGCCCCGATGCCCGAGACAGAATCACATCGAGATACCTAACCACCGGTCTGCCCCGCACCGCCAGCTTGAGACGTTCGAGAAAATTGAGCTGGCCCACAATGAACTGCGGGTAAGCGAACCAGTGTTCATCGAGGAGGCGCATCCATCGCCAACGAAACGCCTTGCGTCTTTGGCGCGAGCGCGAGCTGATGAAGACGATTCTCGCCCCGGCTCGGGCCGCCGCGCGCAGTTGCGCGGTACGGCCCGCGTTATCAAAAATCACTACGTCGGGCTTGAATTGCTGGATGCATGCTTGGACGGCCGCCGTGTGAAATGTGGGCGATGAGTCCAGCAGCGTTACGGGGAACGGCGTCGCCGCGGCATAGGGTGCCTGGCGGCTCAGGATAAAATGAATTTCGGCGTTGGGCCACTGCCGGCGCACGCCGTGCGCGACACTTAAGCTACGCGCGTATTCGCCCATGCCGAATGCGCCGGAAACCGGAATGAAGAGAATTCGCGGCGCATCAAGCAAAGGCGGTAAACCAGCGGTCCAGCACCAACAAGTACCAGGCGCGTCGGAATTCAGTTCCCACCGTTTGCCGCAACACGCCTCGATCCATGAGGCGCCGCACGGCGTCTTGAAGCAGCGCCGGACGCTGCTTTATCCAGCGATGGACAGGCAGCCCGAAGCCGGACTTCGGCCTGTCAAGATGATTGGGCGGCAATCGCGGCTCCATCAGCCGGCGCACCAATAGTTTTCCCCGGCGCCGCCGCTCATCGACCAGAAGGTTCGGATCAACGCTCAACATGTATTCGACCAAGCGATGATCGAGCAGCGGCGGCCGCACCTCCAGCGAATGCGCCATGCTGGTCCTGTCCACTTTGGTCAGCAGGCCTTCAGCAAGATCCGTGTTGAGATCCAGCCATCGCAATTGGGCAAGCGGCTCTAAATCCTCGCGCCAAAACTGCCGATAGAACCATAAGTAATCGTATTCCGGCTCTTTCCAGGACGGCCCCAACAGAACATCGACTTGCTGTGCCGTCATACCGCCCAACGCGGCGGCATAAGCGGGCAACCCCACGTATCCATGCCGCTGCATCGAGGACGCCAAGCGCGATAGCGGCGGTAAGTAGCGAGCCAAAGATCTATTTAACAGGTTGGAGCGCGCGCCCACTCTTGACCAATAACGGGGGTAACCGCAGAAAATTTCATCGCCGCCCTCGCCGCTCAACGCAACGGTCACTTCGCGGCGCGCAAACTCTGCAATCAAGTAATTCGACCAGGCTGCGCTATCGCCGAACGGCTCGTCGAACAGCGCCGGAATTTTACCCAGTGCTCCCGCAAAATCCGCTTGCGGCGCCATCATTTCCAAATGCTGAGTGCGTAGGTGCTCGGCAGCCTGTCGCGCCGCGTCCGCTTCGGAACGACTGCCCGCCTCAAACCCCAACGTATACGTGCGCGGCGCATCCAAATAATAGGCGGTGAGCGCCGAGTCGACACCGCCGCTCAAAAAAACGCCCACCGGCACGTCCGACACGGTGTGCTGCGGGATGACCTCGTGCAGCAACGCATCAAGCTCCAGCAGGGTTTCATCCGCGCTACGCGGGATGATGGCGGTCGCCGGGTTCCAATAACGTTGGATGCTGACGCGGCCCGACTGCCAAGTCAGGGTATGCCCCGCCGGCAATTTATGAATGCCGCGGTAGATTGTCTTCGGTGCTGGAATGTAGCCGTGAAACAAAAAGTCCCGCACCGCGCTTTTATCGATTTCCGATGCGCCGAGCAGCACCAGGGCTTTGAGTTCCGATGCGAAAGCGATGCCGTCCGGCATCAGCCGGTAGTACAACGGCTTGATCCCGAGCCGATCGCGCGCGAGCAATAGCTGTTGTGATTGCGTATTCCAGCTGGCGAAAGCGAACATGCCGGCCAGGCGGCTGAGACCGGCGGTGCCTTCGATTGCCAGTAGCCTCAATAAAACTTCGGTGTCGCCGCTCGATGCCCACGGCCCGGGCAGCGCGGCTCTCAAGCGTTCGTGGTTGTACAGCTCACCGTTGTAAACCAGGACGTGCGGACCGAAAAGCATCGGCTGCCGACCGGCATCGGTGAGGTCCTGAATCGCCAATCGCCGGAAGGACAGCGCGACGCCCGGCTGACTCCACAAACCGTCGGCATCGGGACCGCGATGCGCCAATCTTTGGGCCATGGCCTGCGCAGTCGCCGTGCTCGCCAGCGGCCCAATGATTCCGGCTATTCCACACATGGCGGCAGTCTAACTCGCGCGCGGCTCGATGTACCGCTAGCCATCGGCCGGCGGTTCGTTTAGGGTGCACGTCGGAGCTGAATACATGGCCACACCCGCCGATCAACGATTGCTGGAATTACTCGGAAGATGGCTCGAGAGTCTAGAATTGCATACCAAGTATTCGTCGCTTGACGACGACAGCTATTGGAATGTTCAGCCGTGGACCGAGCATCAACGCCCCTCGCGCTGGATTGTTGACCTGGCCAAGCAAAAAACCCTCGCCCTGCGGGCCCAAGTCGAACAGCGCGCCAAGGCCAATGACTCGCAATTTTCGGACGCGCTGGAGCTGATGGCCTTCCTCGCCAACTTGGTCGGCTCTGAGCACATCGAGAGATTCATTCCCGTGGCCGAGCCCCGCAACGAGCGTGACCTGAGAGGAGCCAACGCCGTTGAAAGTGCTTCGACCCAATCGAGCGCCTCCATTACGGCAACGCGAGAAATGCCAAAGTTCTTGGGCGCCAAACGTGCAGCGCCGCCCGCGGGCACGAACCAAGTTGCGCGCAATGAGCGCAAGACCGTGTCGCCGCCCAAGCCGGTGCAAAAGGCGCCTGGCCGGCAACCGCCGAAGAAACCTTCGGCTCAACCGGAGCGTGCGGGCCCTTCGGAAGAAGCGCGCGACCAGGTCATTGCCGATGCGGTCCGGTTGGTGCAATGGGGCAGAAAATGGTTCGAGCTCCCCGAACTCATTGCCCGCATGGCGGACCGCCCCTCCTTGCCGGATGTCCGGCGGATACTTAAGGAAGGTAAATTAGCGATTGACAAGAAGGCGGGCAACGCCTAGCGCCTTCAGACTTCAATAGCTTCTGCGCATAAAAAAATACGGAACCTCCAACTAGAATCACGCTCAAAGGCGCTCATGATTACGACGAAACATTTATCCAAGCGGTATGGCGATAAGCTGGCGGTCGATGACCTGACGTTCTCGGTGGCGCCAGGTGAAGTGCTCGGCTTCTTGGGAGCCAACGGTGCGGGCAAATCGACCACCATGCGTATGATCGCAGGTTTCATTTCCCCCTCTGCAGGAGAGGTGTCCGTCTGCGGGCACGACATCGTTAAAGCGCCAGTCGAGGCGAAAACCTGCATGGGCTACCTGCCGGAAGGCGCGCCAAGCTACGGCGAGATGACGGTCAGCGAATTTTTAGATTTCGTGGCCGATATTCGCGGACTGAACGGTGAGCGGCGGCGCCAAAGGCGCACGGTGGTCATCGACCGTCTTGGATTGTCGCCCGTCATCGATCAAGTCATCGAGACGCTGTCCAAAGGATTTCGCC
This sequence comes from Steroidobacteraceae bacterium, assembly GCA_036401515.1. GTDB lineage: Bacteria > Pseudomonadota > Gammaproteobacteria > Steroidobacterales > Steroidobacteraceae > Bog-1198. Next base: position 34,979 of record DASWUU010000254.1, on the reverse strand, counting down.
GGCGGGTCGGCCTGGCGCAAGCCTTGATTCACGACCCGCAAGTGTTGATCTTGGATGAGCCAACCGATGGGCTTGACCCGAACCAAAAGCACGAAGTGCGCCGCCTCATCAATGAATTGAGCAAAGATAAGCTGGTCATCGTCTCGACCCATATCCTGGAAGAGGTGCATGAGGTGTGCACGCGCGCCATTATTATTGCGAACGGCCGCATCGTGGCCGACGAAACGCCGAGCGCGCTCGAAGCCCGCTCGCGCTACCACCATGCGGTGAGCTTACGATTTGAAAAGGCAGATGAGTTGGCGGCGGCTCGCCGTGAGATAGCGCTTTTATCAGAGGTCGCCGCGGTCGAATCGGACGCGCGTGAATTAAGGCTCACCGCCATCCCCAAGCCCGGTGCAAATGCCTTGGCCGCGGTCGGCGCTATGATCGATCGAAACGACTGGGACGTGCCGGAACTGCACTTGGAATCAGGCCGTCTCGATGAAGTATTCCGCTCCCTGACCGAGCCTGAGAGGGGCCTCAAGGGAATCGACGTGTCCGCTGCAGCGGAGCTAGGCGCATGAACAAAGCGCTCGTGGTTTTCCGGCGCGAATTGCGCAGCTATTTCGCAACGCCGTTGGCGTATGTCTTTATCGTCATATTCTTGGTGCTGTCCGCCGTGTTCACCTTTCAAGTGGGCGGATTTTTAGAACGTAACCAAGCCGACCTGCAGTCATTCTTCCGCTGGCATCCATGGCTGTACTTGGTGCTTATTCCGGCCATCTCGATGAGGCTATGGGCCGAAGAGCGCAACAGCGGCAGCATAGAGTTGCTCATGACGTTTCCAATTACCTTGTGGCAAGCAGTCCTCGGCAAGTTCCTCGCCGCCTGGTGCTTCGCAGGCATTGCACTGGCGCTGACGTTTCCTGTATGGATCACCGTGAATTACCTGGGATCCCCGGATAACGGAGCAATCATCGCCGCGTATGTGGGCAGCTTCCTCATGGCAGGCGGATTTTTATCCATCGGAATGTGCCTGTCCGCGGCCACCCGCAATCAGGTCGTGGCATTCATCACAGCGGCTCTGGTTGGATTCGTGTTTCTGCTGGCGGGATTTCCGCTGGTGCTTGATTTCGTGCGCGGTTTATTGCCGCAGACAATTGTCGATGCGATCGCATCCTTAAGTTTTTTCACTCACTTCGATGCAATTTCCAAGGGTGTGATCGATCTACGAGATCTCGTCTATTTCACCGCCCTCATCGGCTTCTGGTTGGCCGCAACGGCCGTGGTACTCGACATGAAGAAGGCGGAATAGTGAACGATAATCGATGGCGCAGTGTCGGCATGGGTGTCGGCGGACTGATTTTACTGGCGGTGCTGTTTTTGGCCGTGGTGATGGCTTCGAACGTGGGCCTGCGCGGCGTGCGTGCGGATCTCACGCAGAACAAGCTCTATACCTTGAGCAGAGGCACGCAGCAGGTGCTCGGGGACCTCAAGGAACCTGTCAACCTGTACTTTTATTTTTCGCGTGACGCTGCCGCGAAACAATCGCCTCTGGTCATGCCGTACGCAGCGCGCGTGCGCGAATTCCTCGAGGAAGTTTCCGCGCGCGCCGGCGGGAAGATCCATTTGCAGGTGATCGACCCACAGCCTTTCTCGGATGATGAGGACCGGGCTGCGGAGTTCGGCCTGCAGTCCTTGCATCCGGGAGCAGGCGATGCGTTGTACTTCGGGTTGGCCGGCACTAACTCCACTGACGGGCGATCCGCCATCGCCACCTTCATGCCGGATCGGGAGGAGTTTTTGGAATACGATGTGGCCAAACTTATTCAAGAATTGGGTACACCGAAAAAACCCGTGATCGGGCTTTTGGACTCGATAGGTATCCAGGGGCAATTCAATCCGCAGACTCGGCAAATGGGCGAGCCCTGGCCCGTTTACTCGCAGATGCAGCAGTCGTTCAACGTGCGCACACTGACCTCGGATGCCGATCACATCGACAAGGACATCGATGTCCTGATGGTGGTGCACCCAAAACATTTGCCGCCCAAAACTTTGTATGCGATCGACCAATTCGTCATGCGCGGCGGCCGAATCCTGCTGATGGTTGACCCGAACGCCGGCGCCGATATCAGCGGGCAAGACCCCTCAAATCCCCTGGCGGCCGCAATGGCCAATCATTCCTCGGACCTGCAGCCGCTGTTAGGCGCTTGGGGCGTCGATTACGATCCGACCAAGGTCATCGGCGACCTCGGACTCGGGTTGGAAGTGCGCACAAATGCTTCCTCCGGACCCGTTCGACACATCGGTATCTTAGGGCTGCGCCATGCCGACATGGAGCAGAAGGACGTCGTGACCGCATCGCTCGAATCCATCAACCTCGCGACCGTCGGTTCACTGTCAGCGCGCGCCGGCGCCAAGACTTCCTTCGAACCGTTGTTGTTCAGCTCCACCAGCTCGGAACCGCTGCCTGCTCAGCGCTTCAACGGACTAATGGATCCTGCCGTGCTGCGCGATGGATTTAAGTCGACGGGAGTGCGCCACGCCATTGCCGCGCGCATCACCGGCCCGGTAGATTCCGCCTATCCCGACGGTCCGCCCGCGGACCAGAAGCCTGCCGCCGGCCCGCCAACCTCGCATCTGGCCAAGTCGACGGCGCCTGCCAATATCGTCGTGATCGCCGATACCGATTTTCTGATGGACTATTTGTGGGTGCAAACACGTGAATTGCTCGGCCAACGCGTTGCTCAGCCCTTTGCCAACAATGGCGATTTCATTGACAACATCCTCGATAATTTAAGCGGCAGCAGCGCCCTGATCAGCGTGCGGGGCCGGGCCTCCTTTTCGCGTCCCTTCGAGCGCATCGATGCGCTCAAGCGTCAAGCCGACGATCGCTTGCGCGCCAAAGCTCTCGAGCTGCAAGCGCAATTGCAACAGACCGAAAGGAATCTGACCGAACTGCAGAGCAAGCGCAATGATCAGAGCTCCATGATGTTATCGCCGGAGCAGGAGGCGGAGCTGAAGAGCTTCACGGCTGAAAAAACCCGCGTCCGCAAGGAACTGCGCGAGACAGAGCGAGGTTTGGATGTGGACATCAATCGATTGGGTTCCCAATTGAAGGTCATCAATATCGGAGTGCCCCCGCTTCTGGTCGCCATAGCGGGGGTGATCATCCTATCCATGCGTCGCCGTCGCCGCACCGTGTCGAAGCCTACCGCTGCTTCAGGTAGCACATGAGCCGGCAACGATTGATTGCATTGGGCATTGCGGCGTGTCTCGCGATAGCCGGGGCCTTGTACTTAAGCACACAGCGCTACTTGCCGCGAGATCCTCACGGATCAAGTCTGATGCCCTCGCTGGCAGCGGAACTCAACACGGTGACATCCCTGAGCGTGCGTAAAGGCAGTCCCACTCCCACCGTCACGGTGCACAGGCAAGGCGAGCATTGGACCGTGGCGGAACGAGCCGACTATCCGGCTGACACACTGAAGCTGCGTAAATTATTGCTGGCGCTGAGCGATGCCAAGATCCGCGAGGAAAAGACCTCGAATCCCGCCAGCTATTCGATCATTGGGGTCGAGGACCCCCTCAAGCCGGGCGCCTCGGGAGCGCAGGTAGAGCTGATGGCTCAAGACGGAAAGCATGACCTGATCATCGGCAAACCCGTCGGCAACGGCAACTTCGTCAGGCGCGCGGGTGAGAACGCCAGCTACGTTATTGAACCTGCCATTTTTCTGGAAGCAGAACCGCGATTCTGGATCGATACGAAGCTGCTTGATTTACCGGCAGACAAAGTGCAAAGCATCGAAAACAAGCCTGCAACGGGAAGTGGGTACTTCTTGCACCGAACTCCCGTTGACAACGACAAGGGTTCCACCGCCGCCAGCGCACCGACGCCCGGCGCACCGGCGCCCGGCGCACCGGCGCCCGCCGACGCGGCTGCCTCGTCCAAGTTCGTGCTGGATGCCGTGCCTGCCGGGCGCCAAGCCGCCGATCAGCAAACATTGGCTTCGTCAGCCTCACTATTGGGCAATTTGGCGATCGATGACGTATCCCCGGCCGGCGAAATCGATTTCAGCAGGCCCTCGACAGTAACCGTTACTCTTTCCGATGGAAACGTCATTACCTTAACCGGCGTGGTGATCGGCGATAAGCACTGGATTCAGGTATCGGCGCCCAAGGACGCCTCACTGAGGGCGAAGACCGGCGGACGCGCATTTGAGATTGCGAGCTATCGCTACGATAGTGTGTTCAAGCCGCTAGAACAGTTGTTGCTGCCGAAGGCCGCCCCGCCTAAGCCCGCCTCCCCTACCCCGAAAAAGTCTGCAGCCGCGCCGCCGGCGGCCCGGCCGAGGCCGTGATCAGCGGCAGCGCCGCCGGCTTTGGACGCCGGCTTGCGGCGCTGATTTACGACGCTTTGCTCTTGGCCGCGCTGCTCATGGTGTATACCGGCGCGGCGCTTTTCTTTACGCATGGCGCTGCGGTCGTACCCGCTACGGCCGGCGCGTGGGCATACGGTTATCGGGCGGGATTGATTCTCGTGATTGCGGCGTACTACGTGATCAATTGTCTTCGAAGCGGCCAGACCTTAGGGATGCGCGCGTGGCGCCTGCGCACCGTGAGCCACTCAGGCAACACCCTGACATTGAGCGCTGCGGCGTTACGTGTGCTCTTCGGCGCGCTCGCCTGGGCACCCGCTGCGTTGGGTGTGCTGTGGCTTTACTTGGATCCCGATCATCTGGCACTGCATGACCGGCTGTCCAAAACGCGGGTCGTTCACTGCAAACGAGCTTCCTAGCGCGTTCTTGATATGGCGATCAGCGTGCAGAATCCGATGACCGCCGTGGGGAGCCACCCCGCGAGCACGGGGTTTACGTTAAACAGTTGCCCGCCATTTTCGACAACGCGCTCGATGAGGAAGAACACCACACCGAGCAGCACGCCGATCACGGTGCGCGTCCCGGCACCGGTCGTGCGAAGTGGTCCGAACACAAAGGGCAAGGCCAGCAGCGCCACCACGATGACGGCAAAGAGCCGCGCTACGCGCGACCAGTACCCAATTTCATACAACCTGGCATCAAGGTTATTGCGCCGCAGATGATCGATATAGGAAGCGAGGCCGTGCAGCGTCAGCATTCCCGGTTCGGTGGCAGCGAGACCCAAGAACTCGGGATTCACCGTCGAGCGCAGCGTGAGCTCGTTGACGGTTTCACCTTCGACCTTGTCCTTCTCGAATCGCGATGTCGCGACGTTGTGCAAGCTCCAGCGGCCGGGGTCGGCAACTGAAATCCTGGCCGCCCGCTCGATCGACCGCAGTCGCGTGGGTCCGTCGAGCTCGAACACTGACACCCCACCGAAGGCTCGATCCACCTCGCCGGTTTGCACGCGCAGGATCCGATTGCCATCCTTGACCCATGCGCTGCTGGTACCGGCGAAACTCACGTCCGCCAATTTCAGCGTGGTTTTTTCGCGCTTCGCAAATTGCGCCATTTTGGGCGCCGCGTATTCGCCGATGCCGAACATGATCACCGCCAGGGTAATACCGGCCAATCCTACGGGCCATGCGATGCGCCAAACCGACACGCCCGAAGCTCGTGTCACTACCAGCTCGCTGCCCGAGGCGAGTTGGCCAAGGCCCATCAAGGCGCCAATCAGCGCGCCGATCGGCAACAGCTCGAAGGCCTGCTGGGGCATATTGAGCAACGTGAATAAAAAGGCATCGGCGGCATTGTAGCCGCCCACACCGATGTCGCCTTGCTGGCTGATGAATGTCACCAGTGCCCCCAACGCCAGCAACACCGCCATTGCCATCAGCGTGTAGAGCAGCACCGTACGATAGAGATAGCGATCGAGGATGTTCACGCCTGCCTCGCTTCGCGCATGACCAGATAGAGACCTAAGGCGAGCACAGCCGCGTGTACCCACCAGACGCCAATGGCAGGCGGCACAGCGCTTTTCTCCACCCAGATCTTGGCGGCGGACAGCAAATTCGAATAGACGAAGTAAACAACAATGGCGAAACCGACTCGAGCATAGCGGCCCTGCCGCGGCCGCAGCTTGCTCAAGGGCACAGCGACCAGGGTCAGGACCAGCGCCATCAGGGGTGTGGAAGCACGGGCTTGCAATTGCGCAATGTCAGACGGATCACTCGACCCGAGGAGCTCTCGAGTCGGCTTGGTATCCGGATCCTTAGTACCACGAACATCCTCCGGTGTTTGGATAGGAATGCCGTGTTCGCGGAATTCGATGACGCGAAAATCGTCCCTGCCCGGCACTCCTTCGTAGCGGCGCCCATTGAAGAGCGTAACCAAATGCATCCCGCCTGAACTGACCTTCGTGTAGGTGGCCGTCTCTGCCAACGCCACCTCGATTCGTCCTACCGACTCGCGCTGCACGAATACATTGTGCAGCACGCCCTCCTGATCGACGCGTTCGGCATAAAACACGGCATCTCCGCCGCTGAATGCGCGAAATTTACCGGCGTCCAGCTGGCCGAATTGCGCCTCTTTGATCGCTGATTGGCGCAGCAATTGCACCTGGCCATCGGCGCGTGGAACCTGCACAAAGGCCAGCCACGCCAACCCGACTGCAATGACGGCCGCGAAACAGAACAAGGGGACCAGCAGCCGCGAGGGGCCGAAGCCGCAGGCCTGCAGCGCGGCCATCTCGCTGTCATGGTACATGCGGCCCAAGGTCAAGACGACCGCGAGCAACAAGCCCACCGGCACGATAACCGAGAGATTCATGATGGCGCCAAGCGCTATCAAGTCGAACACCACGCCCCTGCCGTACTGATTATCGGCGGCCTGACCGAGCACCCGCGAGAGTTGATTCGATACCAGAATAGCCACCAAGACGCCGGTCACGGCGAGCCAAGTCTGCACCACCTCCCGCAACACGTATCTTTGGACGGTCCATTTCATGGTCTCAGCTTAGAGCCTTCTGAATAATCTAGTAAACTATTTGCTCGAACCCCTTACGCACGATTTAGATAAAACGGAGCTTCGAGATATGGAATTCATGGCGATTGTTGATACGAAGGCGCGCGCCCCGGCGGGCTGCGCGGTGATCGGCCTGTACGAAAATGGCGAGTTAGGGCTTGCGGCCCGGCAAGTCGATAAACAGCTGGACGGATTGCTGACCAAGCTCCACGGCAGCGGCGACTTCGCCGGCAAGCTTGGTGATACCCTCATGTTGCCATTACCGGCCGGGGCTGCCGCCTCACGCTTGTTGCTGATTGGTCTGGGGCCGCGTGCCGGCTTCGCCCGCAAACAGTTCCGAAAGTCATTGCAGTCCGCTGCGCAAGCACTGAGCAAGACCGGCGCGGGCGATGCGGTCGTGTATCTGGCGATTGAGCCTATAGCCGAACTCGATATGCAGTATCGCGCGCGAATTGTTGCCGAAGTATTCTCCTCGCACGCGTATAAGATTCCAGATCTCAAAACCGCGCCTAAGCCTAAAGCGCGGCCGTTGACGACGATCAATGTCGCGACCGCAGACGCGCGCGCCGCGAAGGCGGCTTCGGAAGGATTGCGCATCGGGGCGGCCATTGGCCAAGGCATGGCCTTGGCGCGGGACCTCGCAAACTTGCCGCCGAATGTCTGTACGCCGACTTATATGGGAACCCGCGCACTGCTACTGGCCAAGGAATTCTCGAGCATCAGAACTAAGATCTTGGATGAAGCCGGCATCAAGGCGCTGAAGATGGGCGCGTTCCTCGCGGTCAGCCAAGGATCTGCGCAACCACCTCGTCTTATTGTGTGCGAGTATCGTGGCGGCAAAAAAAATGCGGCCCCCATCTGCCTGGTGGGCAAGGGCATTACCTTTGATTCCGGCGGCATCTCGCTCAAGGATCCGCCCGCCATGGATGAGATGAAGTTCGATATGAGCGGCGGCGCCGCGGTCTTGGGTACCATGCGCGCAATCGCTGAACTCCGGCTGCCAATTAACCTCGTGGCCATCGTCGCTGCCGCCGAGAACATGCCGAGCGGCACAGCTGTCAAACCTGCAGATATCGTCACGACCATGTCGGGACAGACGGTGGAGATTCTCAATACGGACGCCGAAGGCCGGCTGGTTTTGTGCGATGCCATCACCTACAGCCGGCGCTACAAGCCTGTGGCCGTGATTGACGTAGCTACCTTGACGGGCGCCTGCATTATCGCTCTCGGCAATCATGTCAGCGGCTTAATGAGCAACACGCCCTCCTTGGCTCAGGAACTCGAGTCCGCCGGCACGCGCGCGGACGATCGCGCATGGCGCCTGCCGATCGGCGAGGATTATGTCGAACAGCTCAAGAGCAATTTCGCCGATATCGCCAATGTGGGAGGACGGGAAGGCGGCGCTTGCACTGCCGCCTCGTTCCTCGGCAAGTTCGCCAAAGACCTGGCCTGGGCACATCTCGACGTGGCCGGCACAGCCTGGTTGAGCGGTGCTCAAAAGGGCAGCACCGGACGTCCGGTACCTTTGCTGGTCGATTTTCTAATCCATCGCACCAAGGCATCATGACGGGACGCGTCGACTTCTATGTCCTGAAGAGCGCGGGGAGCCGACAACGCTTGGCCTTTGCATGCCGTCTTGCCGAGAAAGCCTATCTTCGGGATCTGAAGGTCGTCATTGTGAATGACACGCTGGCTGACGCGCAGGCGCTGGATGAGTTGCTGTGGACGTTCAACGAGCGGTCTTTCGTACCGCATAAGGTTTGCTTGGATGAGGCGTCGATGGATCCGTCGACCCCGGTTCACTTGACCGTGGAGCCAAGCGCGATATTTTCCGCAGACTTGCTCGTGAACTTAGGTCATCGGTTTCCCGCCCACTTGCCGCGTTACCCTCGCATCGCTGAAATCATCGATGCCGATGAGGAGCGGCGCCGGTTAGGCCGCGAACGCTTCAAGGCGTATCGGGACCAAAAGTTCACCTTGGAGACGCATCAGATTGACGAAGCTGCGGATGTTGACGCCGTGAACCATCATGGATAAGGCCTACTCGCCAACGGATATCGAATCGCGCATTTACGCGCACTGGGAGGCTTGCGGGTATTTCGCACCCAGCGGCAAAGGACGTCCCTACTCCATCGTCATCCCCCCACCGAATGTCACGGGTACCCTGCACATGGGGCACGCGTTCCAAGATACCATCATGGACGCGCTCATCCGCTTTCATCGTATGCGGGGCTTCGACACGCTGTGGCAGCCCGGCACCGATCATGCGGGCATCGCCACCCAAATGGTGGTCGAGCGACAACTGAATGCCGCCGGCGAAAGCCGCGTGGGCTTGGGCCGCGAGGCATTCCTGGCGCGCGTGTGGCAATGGAAAGAGACCTCGGGCGGCATGATCTCGAAACAAATGCGCCGCCTGGGCGCATCGGTAGACTGGCAGCGCGAGGTATTCACATTGGATCCCGCGCTATCGCGTGCGGTCACTGAAGTGTTCGTGCGGCTTTATGAAGAGGGCCTGATCTACCGCGGCAAGCGGCTCGTGAACTGGGATCCGGTGCTCAAGACCGCGCTCTCCGACTTGGAGGTGGTCGCGGAAGAGGAATCTGGGCACCTGTGGCATTTGCGCTACCCGCTGTGTGAAGGTTCTGGTTATCTCGTGGTTGCCACCACGAGGCCCGAGACCATGCTCGGCGACGCGGCTGTCGCCGTGCATCCCGAGGATGAACGCTACCGGCATTTGATCGGCCGCAAGGTAAGATTGCCCCTGGCGGACCGGGAATTGCCCGTCATCGGCGATACCTATGTGGATCCGGCTTTCGGCAGCGGGTGCGTAAAGATCACGCCGGCGCATGACTTCAACGACTACGAGGTTGGCGAGCGCCACGGCTTGCCCCTGATCAACGTCATGACGCTCGATGCCACATTGAATGACACCGTGCCGCTCGGCTTTCGAGGTCTCGATCGTTTTGTCGCCCGCCAAAAAATCATCGCCGATCTGGATGCGATGGGACTCGTCGAGCGTATCGAACCGCACAAGCTGACGGTGCCGCGCGGTGATCGCAGCAATGCGGTTCTGGAGCCGCTACTGACCGACCAGTGGTTCGTCGACATCAAACCGTTGGCGGCACCCGCTATTCGCGCCGTGGAAGAAGGTCAGGTGCGGTTCGTGCCCGAAACCTGGTCCGGCGTGTACTACGAATGGATGCATAAAATCAGAGACTGGTGCATCAGCCGGCAATTGTGGTGGGGACACCGCATACCGGCTTGGTACGATCCTGACGGGCGCTGGTATGTGGCGCGCAGCGAGGTGGAGGCTCGCAACGCACATGGGATCGACCCTGCCACCCCATTGCGTCAGGACAACGATGTGTTGGACACGTGGTTCTCCTCTGCACTATGGCCCTTTTCGACACAGGGCTGGCCGGAGAAAACCCAGGCCTTGCAGACGTACTACCCGACCAGCGTTTTGGTTACCGGATTCGACATTATCTTCTTCTGGGTTGCCCGCATGATCATGATGGGCCTCAAGTTCACAGGTGATGTTCCCTTTCGTACGATCTACATCCACGGCTTGATTCGCGATCAAGACGGCCAGAAGATGTCCAAGTCCAAAGGAAACGTCATCGACCCGCTCGATATCGTCGATGGCATTACGCTTGATGCGCTGCTGGCGAAGCGCACCAGCGGCCTAATGCAACCGCAAATGAAATCGGGGATCGAAAAAGCCACTCGCAAGCAATTTCCCGACGGCATTGCCGCTTATGGTACCGATGCGCTGCGTTTGTGTTTTGCGCGCCTCGCCACGCAGAGCCGCGACCTACGCTTCGATATGGCGAAGGTGGAGGAATATAGGAATTTTTGCAACAAGCTGTGGAACGCGGCGCGCTACGTGCTGATGAACGTCGAGGGTCAGGAACTTAACGCCGATGGCGCCGAGTACAGCTTAGCCGACCGCTGGATTCGCGCGCGGCTCGCGGCCATGCTGGCGCGCATCGAATCCGGTTTCGCCGAATATCGGCTCGATAATGTTGCCAATGCGCTATACGAGTTTACTTGGCACGAGTTCTGCGATTGGTACCTGGAACTCTCCAAAGCGGTGCTTCAGTCCGACGCGGCCGGGTCAGCGGCAAAACGCGGCGCACGCCATACCTTGGTCCGGACGCTCGAGACCTTGTTGCGTGCGCTGCACCCGCTAGCTCCTTTCATCTCGGAGGAGATATGGCAACGGGTGCGCGTCAGTGCCGGCGCGGAAGGCGAGACCATCATGCGGGCGCCGTTCCCCACGGCAACCGCGGCACCTGCGGATATCCACGCAGAGCCCGAAATGCGCTGGGTCATGGACTTCATCTTGGGGGTGCGCCAGATCCGCGGCGAAATGGATATCGCGCCGAGCCGAAAGCTCGAAGTCCTTTTGCACAATGCGAATGCCAGAGATCTCGAGTATCTTGAACGCAATCTGCATTACTTGTTGCGGCTGTCCGGCATCGAGCCTCCGCGCGTGCTCACGGTCGGCGAAGCGGCGCCCATTTCTGCGGTCGCACTGCTCGGGAATCTAGAAATTTTGGTGCCGATGAAGGGATTGATCGACCCCACGGCGGAACTTGAGCGCCTGGCAAAACGCCTGCGAAAAGCGGAGATCGATTTCAGCAAGCTGGAAGCCAAGCTCAGCAACAGCCAATTCGCCAAGAACGCTCCGCCTGATATCGTGGCGAAGGACCAGCAGCGGCTTGAGGAATTGCGCACGGAAATCGGGCAGTTATCAGCCCAAACTGCACGGGTGACGAAGCTAAAAGACCAATGAACGTCGGGCATGCGCAGATCGAAGCGATCCTTGCCCAATTAAACCGGGTGATCCTAGGCAAGGATGCGCAGATACGGCTGTGCTTGGCCTGCCTGCTGGCACGCGGGCATCTGTTGATCGAGGACATTCCGGGCGTCGGCAAAACCACCTTGGCTCACGGCATTGCCAAAACGCTGGGATTGTCTTTCCAGCGCGTGCAATTCACCAGTGACCTGCTGCCGGCTGATGTGCTCGGCGTGTCGATCTTCGACCGCGAGACCGGCAAGTTTCGGTTCCAGCGCGGACCGATCTTCGCGCAGCTGGTGCTTGCCGATGAAATCAATCGCGCCTCGCCGAAGGCGCAAAGCGCTTTGCTTGAAGCCATGGAAGAGCATCAAGTTACGCTCGACGGCCAGTCGATGGCGCTGCCCGAACCGTTCTTTGTTATCGCCACGCAAAACCCGCAAGATCAGGTCGGCACGTTTCCTCTGCCCGAATCGCAACTGGATCGATTTTTGATGCGCGTGCACCTCGGGTACCCGGCTGCCGCGGCCGAGCGCGAGCTATTGAGCGGCATCGATCGACGCGACCTTGTTAAAACGCTGCAAACTATTTTGTCGGCCGACAGCCTGCGCCAGCTGCAGGAGAGCGTGCTTCAGATTCACGTTGCACCTGCGCTGCTCGATTACGTTCAGGCGCTGGTGGCGCACACCCGCCGCGCTCCGGGCACCAACGCGGGCCTCTCGCCGCGTGCGGCGATTGGACTGCTGCGGGCCGCGCGCGCTTGGGCACTGATTTGCGGACGCAGCGCGGTCATTCCGGAACACGTTCAGGCGATATTTCCGGCGGTGGTTGAGCACCGCGTTCGCCAGCGCGGCAGCGATGAGATTGCGGCGTCCAGGCTCCTCGAGGCAGTGCCTGTCCCATAACCGAAAGGATCTAAAATCCTTGAGCAGCTTGCGCCAGGCGGCAATCAGGAAATTGAAGGCTCGGGTCATCCGCCGCCACGGGCGCGACAGCTTGCCGGCCAGTATCCACAGGCGCCGGATTTACATCCTTCCGACACGTTTCGGCGTAATGCTCGGGATCATTCTCGCCGCGATGCTGATCGCAGGGCTTAACTACAACAGCAACCTCGCTCTGGCATTCGCATTCTTGATGGTCAGCATGGCGCTGGTCACCATGCATCATTGCAATCGCAATTTGCTGCGCCTGTCCGTGGACGCGACCACGGAAGTTGACGCTTTGGCGGGAGGCGAAGCGAAATTCGAGTTCGAGCTGCGCAATGCATCCAAGCTGGATCGACGGGATATCGAAGTGCGTTGCCTCGCGGGCATCGGTACGGGCAGCGTGTCGGCGGGAGAGAGCCAATCGATTGAAATCACTGTGCCGATCGCACAGCGCGGTGTAATGCGCGTCGATCAGTTCGAGTTGCGTACGCGATACCCGTTTGGATGGTTCTATTCCTGGACCTATGTGCAGAGCTCGATCACCATTTACGCAGCGCCCGCGCCGGCCGGCATCCGAATCTTGCCCTCGGCCGCCGCCAGCGGCAACGGCTCCTTCGCCGAGGTGCGCGGCGAGGAGGATTTCTCCGGCTTGCGCGCTTACGAGCCTGGAATTGCCTTGAAACACATGGCTTGGAAAGTGCTGGCGCGCGGCGGGGAGGCAGCGGTGAGGAGCTATTCGGGGTTGGCCGCGAAGCCGGAATGGCTGGATTGGAGCGTGCTCGAGGGGTTGGATGCGGAGGCGCGACTTTCTCAGCTGTGCTTATGGGTGCTGGAAAGCGATGCAGCTCAAAGACCCTACGGACTGCGCATTCCCGGCCGGGAAATTGCTCCTTCCGGCGGAGCCGCGCACCGTTTCGCGTGCTTGAGGGCGCTGGCCAGTTTCGGGCCCGTAAGCTCGCCATGATTCAGCGCGTATCGTTCGAGCAATTGCTGGGCATTTCGGCATGTCTCGCCCTGGCGTTGCTGGCGCATGTCGCCACCCTGCCCGTCTGGGTACTGGTCATCGTCGTTGCGTGCGGACTGATTCGCATTGGCCTCGCACACCGTGGGCGCGGTCCACCGCCACAAAGCGTGCTCTTAACGATTGCTGCACTTGCCGTGCCCCTGTTGTTCGTCCGTTTTCATACCTTCAACGGCCTTGTTGCCGGCACGGCGCTGCTCGCCGTTGCTGCAGGTCTTAAGTTACTGGAGACAAAATCTCAACGCGATATCTACATCATTATCCTGATCATCTACTTTGTGAGTGTCGCCGCGCTTTTAGAGGGAGACTCGTTCTGGCTGCTGGCTTATCTGATCGGAGTTTGCTGGCTGACGACTGCTACCTTGCTTCGGGTCACCAGCAGCGGTCCCGCGCCTGGCTGGCGCCGCAGTCTGCGCTACGCGGGACGCATATTGGCTCAGGCCCTCCCACTGGCATTGGTGTTGTGGCTACTATTCCCGCGATTCGCCGCGCCGCTTTGGCAAGTGCCCAACGATTCGCAAACTGCGGCCTCCGGCTTGAGCGATTCGATGAGCCCGGGAGACATTACACAACTGGCGTTATCGGACGAGATCGCCTTCCGCGTGCGTTTTGCAGCAGCAGCACCGCCCGCCAAGGAGCGCTACTGGCGCGGACCCGTATTGGATGCCTTCGACGGCCATACCTGGACGCGTTCCACGCGGGGGTTGGCCGGGAGCGCACCGCTGCAACTGCGCGGTCCGGCGTACCGATACACCGTGATGATGGAGCCGCATCAGCATCGATGGATCTTCATGCTCGATTGGCCCGAAAGCTGGGATCTGCCGCACGCGGAGCTTTCCGCCGACTACACCTTGATGCAGCCGGATGTCTTATCGCGCCCCATTGATGTGACCGGCACGTCGTATACGCAGGTGCAGTCCGCCGAACCGCTAGGTCAGAACATGCGCAAGCGCGACACGCGCTTGCCGGAGAATCGAAACCCGCGCACGGCGGCGCTGGCTCAGCAGCTGCGAAGCGCCCATCCCGACGACATGAATTACGTCACCGCGGTGCTGGACATGTTCACGCAACAGCCGTTTTTCTACACCCTCACCCCGCCCAAGCTATCCGACAATTCGGTGGATGAATTCCTGTTCGACACCAAACGAGGGTTCTGCGGCCACTATGCCTCGGCCTTCGCCGCGCTGATGCGCGCCGCGGGTATCCCGGCACGAGTGGTGACAGGCTACCAGGGTGGGACAATCAACCCTTATGGCGACTATTGGATAGTCAGGCAAAGCGACGCGCACGCATGGACCGAAGTGTGGATCGAACCCCGCGGCTGGGTGCGTATCGACCCCACCGCCGCGATCTCACCACAACGCGTTGAGCGGGGCCCGGGGGAAGTGGCCGGCGTCGATGATCCTCTCGCCAGCCGCTGGCAAAGAAGAAGCCCGTGGTTCGCCGGCGCTCGCTTAAGGGCCGATGTCTTACGTGAAATGTGGCGCGAACGTATCTTGGATTTCAATCAGGATTCACAGCACAAACTGCTCGAAATGCTGAAGATCCCGGAGCCTGACGGTCAAAAACTCGTGATGCTCCTCGCCTTCGGCATGGCGCTGGTTCTGGGTTGGCTCACCTGGCAGGTGCGGCGCGAAATTAGCCCGAAGGCACGCGATCTCACGGCGCGCACGTATGCACGGCTCTGCACAAAGCTCGCCGCTGCCGGATTGCCTCGCAGTCCGCATGAGGGTGCCGAAGCCTATGCGCGGCGCGTCGCGCAATCGCGCCCGGATCTTGGCGAAAGGGTTACTGCGCTGTGCCGCCACTACTCCTCTTTGCGCTATGCCCGGCCCTCGGCCGGCATCACGTTAGGGCAGTTTCAGGCGGCGGTTCGCGCCTTCCGCCCGCAATCTAAACGACTGAAACCCGTCATGCAGCCAGATTTTCCCGCGTCTTGAGGAATTTTATTTCCGGCCAGCGCTCTTCGGTCAAAGCCAGATTCACTCGCGTAGGCGCGAGATACACCAATTCGCCTGCGTGATCAATGGCGAGATTGTCATGGGCTTTGGTGCGAAATTCGGCCAGCCGCTTCTCATCCTGAAGGCTGACCCAGCGCGCCACGGCGACATTGATAGGCTCAAACACGCATTGAACGCTGTATTCGTCTTGCAGGCGAAATGCCACGACCTCGAACTGCAGCTGGCCGATAGCGCCCAAAATCAAATCGTTGTTGCGCAGCGGCTTGAACAGCTGAGTCGCCCCCTCCTCGCACAATTGCGACAAGCCCTTCTGTAGGGCCTTCATGCGCAGTGGATCTTTAAGCACTGCGCGGCGGAATAATTCGGGCGCGAAGTTCGGGACGCCGGTAAAGGTGAGATTCTCCCCTTCGCTGAAGGTATCGCCGATATTAATCGTGCCGTGATTGTGCAAGCCGATGATATCGCCGGCATAGGCCTCTTCGGCTTGGCTTCGATCGGCCGCGAGGAAAGTCAGCGCATCCGCAATTCGAATGTCTTTATGCAACCTTACGTGGTGCAGGCGCATGCCGCGCGTATAGCGCCCGGAGCACAGCCGCATGAAGGCGATTCGGTCGCGGTGCCCCGGATCCATATTGGCTTGAATTTTGAATACAAAACCGCTGAGCTTGGGTTCCTCCGCGTCGACCTCGCGCTGCAACGTCGGGCGCGGCAGCGGCGGCGGGGAGTGCGCGACGAAGGAAGCGAGCAGCTCTCTGACACCGAAATTATTGACCGCCGAACCGAAGAAAACCGGCGTCTGTTTCGCCGCGAGATAGCGCTGCAGGTCGAACTGCGGGCTGGCGCCGCGTACCAGCTCGACCTCCTCGAGAAACTTGTCATAGCGCTCGCCTAAGAATTCGCGCGCCTCATCGGTCGCAATGCCTACGATGGTCTCATGCGTGCCGACGCGCCCTTTCTCGACGGGCACGTACACGTAGATGGTGTCTTCGATCAAGTGATAGACGCCGAGCAGATCGCGGCCCATGCCGATCGGCCAGGTCATCGGGGCGCATTGGATTTTCAAGACGCTTTCGATCTCATCCAGCAGCTCGATGGGAGCCCGTCCGTCCCGATCCAACTTGTTCACGAACGTCATGATGGGCGTGTCGCGCAGCCGGCACACATCCATAAGCTTGATGGTGCGCTCCTCGACACCCTTGGCGCAGTCTATGACCATCAATGCAGAATCGACCGCGGTCAGCGTCCGGTAGGTATCTTCGGAGAAGTCCTCGTGGCCCGGCGTATCCAGCAAATTCACGATGCAATCATCAAAGGGAAACTGCATCACCGAGGAGGTCACGGAGATGCCGCGCTGCTGCTCCAACCGCATCCAATCCGAGGTCGCGTGGCGCGTGGCCTTGCGGCCCTTGACCGTTCCGGCCATCTGAATCGCGCCGCCAAACAGCAGCAGCTTTTCAGTAAGCGTGGTCTTCCCCGCGTCGGGGTGCGAGATGATCGCAAAAGTGCGTCTTCTCTTTATTTCTCTCGAAGTTACATCGTCCAATTTCACGTCTTCCTCAAATTGTATTTGCTTTTGTAAACGTATTGACCCGCGCCTCGGATGGATTCCCTTCGGCGCCCTTCCTGTATATAATTACAGTATGGAGCTGGAACGCAAATTGGCCATTTTAGCCGACGCCGCCAAGTACGATGCCTCGTGCGCCAGCAGCGGCGCACCTCAACGCCACGCCTCGCCCGGCAAAGGTATGGGTTCCACCACCGGGATGGGCATTTGCCACAGCTACACCCCCGATGGCCGCTGCGTCTCGCTGCTCAAAATACTGCTGACCAATTTTTGTTTCTACGACTGTGTGTACTGCGTGAACCGGCGTTCCAGCGATATTCCGCGCGCTCGGTTCAGCGTCAAGGAAGTCGTCGATCTGACCCTGTCATTTTACCGACGCAACTACATCGAAGGCCTTTTCTTAAGCTCCGGAATTATTCGCTCTGCAGACTACACCATGGAGCAATTGATTGAGGTCGCGCGTCAGTTGCGGATCGAGCACCAGTTCGCAGGCTATATACACCTCAAGACGATTCCCGAAGCGAGCGCTGAACTCATCGAGGCGGCAGGGCGCTACGCGGACCGATTGAGCGTCAACATCGAACTCCCCAGCGGCGATGCCCTTAAAAGTCTCGCGCCCGAGAAATCGGTGCTTTCCATCAAAAAAACGATGGCCTATATTCGCTCGAAGCGCGACGAGACTCAAGAGGGCGGGAAACGCGCAGCCCGATTCGCACCCGCGGGTCAAAGCACGCAGATGATCGTCGGCGCGGAGCCGAGTTCCGATATCGCAATCCTCGACACGGCCGACACGTTGTACCGATCTTACAATTTGCGGCGCGTGTATTACTCGGCATTCAGCCCGATACCTCATTCCTCTGCGCGCCTGCCTAATCGTGCGCCCCCATTGGTGCGCGAGCATCGCTTGTATCAAGCGGACTGGCTGCTTCGCTTCTACGGATTCTCGGTGACGGAGTTGGCACAGTCTCTGCCGACTGGCCATCTCAGTCTCGACCTCGATCCGAAGACCGGGTGGGCGCTCGCGAACAGAGCGCGGTTTCCGGTCGATGTCAATACGGCAGCGCGCGAAGAACTGCTGCGGGTGCCGGGTCTTGGCGTTCGTGTCGTGAAACGGATTTTGTCCTCCCGTCGACAGCGGCGTTTACGCTGGGCCGATTTGAAGTCACTCGGCGCGACGCTTAAGCGCGCGCACCATTTCATCGTTGCCGCGGACTATTCGCCGTACGACGGCGAACGGACCAGCGATCGGCTGGCGAAGCAGATGACGCAGGGAAGCCAGCAGTCGCTTTTTTAGCATGATTGATAGGCGCTTTACCTTCGAGACATGGCGCGATACCGCCCGCCCTTGGCTCGCTGCCGGCCATAAAGCCGACGAAATCCGCTGGCTGGAGACGGCCAGCGAATTGACCGAGCGCGCGACGGCAGGTGTCGAAGCAGGCAGCATGCCGCGCACGCCGCATGAGCTGCGTTTACCGCGTCCACTGATGTTGCTACTGGAGAATTTGGCCTACTTTCGGCATGACTCGCGCTGGGAACTCATGTATCGCCTCGCGTGGCGCGTGCTCTACGAGAATCCGCAGCTGCTGGCTGACCCAGCCGAGCCGGACGTTGCCAACGCCATGTCCATGGATCGGGCGGTACGGCGCGACATCCACAAAATGCATGCCTTCGTCCGCTTTCGCGAGATCGTCACCGAGGGCGGCGAATCTTCGTATTTCGCCTGGTTCGAGCCGCAACACGAAATCCTTCGGCCCGGCGCGAAATTTTTCGTGAAGCGATTTCCCAATATGCGCTGGACCATCGCCACGCCCGACGGCGCCGCGGTATGGGACAAGGCATCGTTGCAATTTGTCGCTCCTCAATTTGCAGGCGAGAGGCCCGCGAACGATGCGCAGGAAGACTTATGGCGCACGTACTATCACTGCATTTGCAACGTCGCGCGGATCAATCCGACCGCCATGCAACGCGAAATGCCGAAGCACTATTGGCGCAACTTGCCGGAGGCTACCGAGATCCCGGCGCTCATGAAACATGGCGGCGCCAAGTTTGCCGCCCGCCACACCGAAAGCGATCACGAAAACTTCACGGGGGCAAGGTCCCTGCGGCGTTCATTGGACCAATTGCACGTTCCTGTCGAAGGTGTGCAAACGTGCCGTGCTTGCGACATTTGGAAGAACGCGACGCAGGCGGTCGAAGGTGAAGGACCGCCGTCGGCAAAGTTGATGCTGGTGGGAGAACAGCCGGGCGACGAAGAGGACCTGCAAGGCAGGCCCTTTGTCGGCCCGGCAGGCAAAGTGTTGAACGATGCGCTCACGGCCGCGGGCATCCAGCGCAGCGAAATCTACATCACCAACGCGGTCAAGCACTTCAAATGGGAAGCGCGTGGTAAGCGTCGCCTGCACAAAAAACCGAGCAGCGGCGAGATCCGCATCTGCAATGTCTGGCTGCGAAAAGAGATCGAGACCACTAAGCCCACCGTCATCGTCGCCCTAGGCGCCAGTGCGCTGAGCGCCCTCCACGGCAGCAGCTTCTCGATCGAGGCGGCGCGCCACCTGGACTTAACCCATCCTGCCGGCGCGCGAATACTCGCGACCTTTCACCCTTCGGCGATTTTGCGTGCCGAGGGTGAGCGAGCCCCAATATTGCGGACGGCGCTGGTTGAGGATCTGAAGCGAGCGAGTCGTCTTGTACCTACCCCGACATAGCTTAAAAGTCTCGGGCGGTGCAGCCATCCCAAGCCTCCGGCCTCCACTTGCCCACAGGATTTTTTACATTAAATAACGCACTTTATCTATTGATTTTATTGAAATTATTATTCGCTTATTACAACGCGCGAGCAAGCGGCGGTCAGGCGCGTGGTCTGACTTTCCGAACTCTAAAAACCTATTTCGCGCTCGGCGATAACACGCGGCGTAGTACCGCGGCGTCTTCACGGCCCACCGTGGCTTGATAGTATCCGCGCCGAATACCCACTTGCTCGAAGCCCAAGGAATGATACAGCCGCGCCGCGGCCACGTTCGAAGGCCTCACCTCGAGAAACGCTTCGCTCATGCCTGCGCCGCGCGCGCGCTCGAGTAGGTACAGTAATACCTTGCGCGCAAAGCCGCGCGAGCGATACTCATCCCGTATGCACACGTTCAAGATGTGCGCCTCCCCTGCCCCCACGGACATGATGCCGTAGCCGCCCAAGTCACCGGCCACATCAATCACGCGGCAGATGTAGCCGACCCGCAGACAGTCGCGGAAAATACCTTCGCTCCAGGGAAATTGGTACGCGGACTTCTCAATGGCTGAGATGACCGGCAGATCGAGCTCATGCATGGGCCGAATATCGACCCCGGGGTACTCGAGGTCCAGCTTGACGCTAGACACGGGCACAGACCTCGCGCGCGAATTTCAGATCTTCCCAAGTCTTGCGCTTATCCGCCGGCGTGCGCAACAAATATCCGGGATGATAGGTCACGATCAAAGGCACTTGTGATGCGCCGAATCGATGCACTTGCTGGCGCAGACTGCCGAGTGTTTTGTCGGTGCGAAGCAGGTTCTGCGCTGCAATTCGCCCCACCGCCAGCATGATCTTGGGTTTCAATAAGGCTATTTGCCGCTCCAAATACGGTAAACACTCGGCGGCTTCGCTTGGGTTAGGGTCACGGTTACCCGGCGGCCGGCATTTCAGGACATTGGCAATGTATACCTGTTCGCGCGCCAATCCCACTGCACGCAGCATAGAATTCAGCAGTTGCCCGGCCCTCCCTACGAACGGCTCGCCCTGGCGGTCCTCATCCGCCCCGGGCGCCTCCCCGACGATGAGCCAGTCTGCCTGTAAATTGCCGACGCCGAACACCGTCTGAGTCCGCGTGGCGCTCAAGCCGCAGCGCGTGCACGCAGCAACACGGGCGCGCAGTTCCGGCCAGTCGGCGCCGCTTTCCCGCCCCTCGGGTGAGCTCACCGGCGCCGCGGCAACCGCGGATGCGCCCGGTGCGTCGCGCAGCCTCCAAGACATCAGCCCCAAGGCGGCGAGGTATTCCTGGCGCAGCTCGCTGTTCATGATTGCAGTGCCGGCGGGCGCGGCCGCCGCCGCAATTTCCGATACACCCAAACCGAAGGTGCCGAAAGAGCATATAAGCCGAATATCATCAACAAGCTCGTGGGCAAATGTAAAAAGATAAATATAAACGCCAGCGGCACCAGCACGATGTACGTAAAGCGTACCTTGGCTCCGGCGTTAACGTATTTAAAGCTGTTAAAGGCGAAGCGGCTGATCATGAGCGCACCGGCGGAGGCGGTAACGAAAAATGCCAGGATCAATCCAGGCAACCCAATATTGGTTTGGTCGCTCGCCAGCCAAACCAGGGCCGCGACGATGGCTGCCGCCGAGGGGCTGGGAAGGCCTTCAAAATAATGCTTATCCTGGGTGGCTGCGCGCGAATTGAAGCGCGCCAAACGCAATGCGGCTGCCGCGGCGTAAAAGAAACACACCAGCCATCCGACTCGACGCCACAGGGGCCCGTATTCGGCTATGCGCGCCACACCCCATTGGTAGGTGACGATGGCAGGTGCAACCCCGAACGAGACCATGTCAGAGAGGCTGTCGTACTCTTTACCGAACGCGCTCGCAGTTTGAGTCCAGCGGGCAACCCGCCCGTCCAGCCCGTCGAATATCATGGCGACGAACACGGCGATCCCAGCGTGATCAAACCTCAAGTCGATCGCTGCCACGATGGCGTAAAAACCCGAAAACAGTGCCGCAGTCGTTAACAGATTGGGGAGCCAATAAACTCCTCGCGGCCGTGCTGGTGACTCCTCATCGTCGCTCATTTGGCCGCCATGATAACAGGGGGGCTCATGTAAGATATGCAGCCATGCGCTTCTCACAATATCCGATTTCTACCCTCAAAGAGGTACCTGGCGACGCTGAAGTCGTAAGCCATCAACTCATGCTGCGCGCAGGCTTGATTCGTCGCCTGGCCGCCGGCTTGTATGTTTGGCTGCCGATGGGGCTTCGCACATTGAAAAAGGTTGAGCAGATCGTGCGCGAGGAAATGAATCGCGCCGGCGCCTTGGAATTATGCATGCCCACCATCCAACCTGCCGAGCTCTGGATCGAGTCGGGGCGCTGGAGTAAGTATGGGCCAGAATTGCTGCGCTTCAAGGATCGCCACGATCGCGATTTCGTCTATGGACCGACCCACGAGGAAGTCATCACCGACATTGCACGGCGCGAGCTGCGCAGCTACAAACAGTTGCCGGTTAACTTCTATCAAATCCAATCCAAATTCCGCGATGAGATTCGCCCGCGCTTCGGAGTGATGCGGGCGCGCGAATTTCTGATGAAAGATGCCTATTCCTTTCACGCGGACGCCGCGAGCCTGGCAGAGGGCTATCGGCTCATGTTCGACGCGTACACACGCATATTCACCAGAATGGGACTCAAATTCCGGGCCGTTCAGGCCGACGGCGGCAGCATCGGCGGCGACACCTCGCAGGAGTTCCATGTTCTGGCCGACTCCGGCGAGGACGCGATCGCGATTTCCGACGCCGACGACTACGCTTCCAATCTGGAAACCGCCGCTACCGCCGCCCTTGCCACCCCCAGGGCCGCGCCCTCGGAGCCTGTGGAAAAGGTTGCCACGCCCAATGCACGCACCATCGCCGAAGTCAGCGCACTCCTGGCGGTGGATGCCGCCCAATGCATCAAGACCTTGGTGGTCGACGGCAGCGAAGGCGATGTCGTGGCATTGGTGATACGCGGGGATCATGACCTCAATGCCGTGAAGTCTCAGAAGCTGGAAGGCGTTGCCAGTCCCTTGAGAATGGCCGGGGCCGAGCGCATACGGGCGGCCACGGGCGCCGAAGCGGGATTCTTAGGGCCCTTGGGCTTTAAAGGCAAACTCTATGTGGACCACGCCGCAGCCCACCTGGCCGATTTCGTCTGTGGTGCAAACGAGAAAGACATGCACTATCGCGGCGTCAATTGGCGCCGCGATCTCCCGGAGCCGCAGTCTGTTGACATACGCAACGTGCAACCCGGTGATCCTAGCCCAACGGGGCGCGGAACACTCCAAATCGCCCGCGGTATCGAAGTGGGCCACATTTTTCAGCTCGGGCAGCTGTACAGCGCCGCCATGAATGCCAGCGTCCTCGATGAAGAGGGCAAAGCCCTGACGATGTTCATGGGCTGCTATGGCATCGGCGTAACGCGGATTGTCGCAGCCGCAATAGAGCAGAATCACGACGCCAATGGGATTATCTGGCCGGAGGCGATTGCCCCGTTCCAAGTCGTGTTGGTGCCCATCAATTACCAGAAATCAGCGCAAGTCCAGGAAACGGCAGATGCGCTCTACCGTGATTTCAATGCCGCCGGTATCGACGTCTTACTCGATGATCGCGACGCGCGGCCCGGCGTGAAATTCGCCGATTCAGAGCTTTTGGGGATTCCGCACCGCATAGTGATCGGAGAGCGCAGCTTAAAGGCCGGAAATCTCGAATATCGGCATCGGCGCGAGACGGAATCGAGGGAAATGCCGGCCGCAGATCCGGTAGGCTATATTCGACATAAGTTAAATCCTTAAGGTGTCTCCATGCGGTACGCCCTGGCGGTACTGGTCGCACTGATCGTCTCGCCCTGCCTCCCTCGCCTCGCTAGTGCGGACCAACAGCGCGATCCGGAACTCAAAGACCTGCTGCAGAAAATCATGGGCAGTTCCGACTGCTTCACCGACAAGTACGAATCGGAAGTTTGGTACAAGTCCATGGAACCGCGGCTGGCGCGGTTCATACCGACTCACGAAGAGCGCGTCGAGATACTGAATCACGTTTACTGCGAGGCCAAGCGCGATCCGAATTTGCAGATCCCGCCTGACTTGGTGCTGGCGCTGATGGAAGTTGAAAGCCGCTTTGACCGCTGGGCCGTTTCGCCCGCCGGCGCGGTCGGCCTCATGCAGGTTATGCCATTTTGGCCGCGGCAACTGGGTGTGCGAAATCAGCTGGTCAAAGTGGCGCCCAATATCCGCATGGGCTGCGAAATCCTGCGCTATTACTTGCGTATGGAACACCACAACTGGTCGCAGGCGCTGGCGCGGTATAACGGCAGCGTAGGCCACAATAAGTATCCCGCCCTGGTCATGCAACGCTGGGAGCGCGCCTGGCGGTTCTAGAAAACCTCGAATTCTGCGGGAATCTCCATCCGCTGAAGCGCAGGTAAATCCCGTTCGCTGACCGAGTCGACTCGCGCTGCCGCCGGCCCTCGATGGAGCCACTGACGCAACGCTTCGACCGCGGCACTGCTGCCTTGGGCGACGATTTCCACGGACCCGTCGGAAAGATTGCGCGCCAGTCCCCGAACCTTGAGGCGCTTGGCCTCGTTTCGCGCACTCTGTCGAAAATAGACACCCTGCACCTTCCCAGTCACCAGAAAGCGCCGCGCAATCTCATCCATTCACGATTTCCGCTAGTGCGGAGCCGACGACGTTGATTCTACGTGCTGGGCGTCGGACAGCGCAGCAGCCGCGTGTCGCTTCGCTTGCAGCGCAGCCAAGCGCGCTCGGACGTACTCGCCGGCTTGCAAGTGCGCTTCGGCCCTCGCGATTGCAGCCTGCGCCGCGTCGTATTCAGGGGAACTGCCCCGGTTAGCGCCCGCCGATGCCGCGGCGACGATGGCTTGCCGCGCGTCGCTCATCTCCTGCACGGGCGGTGCCGTAGCACAGCCTAAGAGACATGCAACACCCACCAACACAAGAATGAACCGCGACATAGGATTCGCGGACACTAGCAACAGCGGTCAAAGCCGTCAAACAAGCCGCCGTTATACAATGCGCGCTTAGCGTGGCTTTTTGCGTTGCGCCGGCGCAGCAAGCACTTCGCATTTAGCCCCATTTCGCGGAAGAGCATCGATGAATGAAGTCCTGGTTTTGTATTATTCTCGCCAAGGCAGCACCGCCGCGCTGGCCCGGCAGATTTGCCGCGGCATCGAGGCGGTGCGCGGCATGCAAGCGCGGTTGCGCACGGTTGCCCCGGTATCGGCGACCACTGAAAGACTGGACCCGCCGGTGCCGGACGAAGGTCCCCCGTACGCCACGCACGAGGACCTGATCGAATGCTGCGGTTTGATCCTCGGAAGTCCAACCCGCTTTGGAAACATGGCGGCACCCGTCAAATTCTTTTTGGACAGCACCAGTGCGCTGTGGCTGAGCGGCGCCCTGTCAGGTAAGCCGGCCGCCGTCTTCACCTCAACCCAGACGCTGCACGGCGGTCAAGAGTCGACGTTGCTTTCAATGATGGTGCCCTTGCTTCATCACGGCATGTACTTGGTCGGTCTGCCCTTTACCGAAGCGGGCCTCTCAGACACACGTAGCGGCGGCACGCCGTATGGCGCAAGTCATGTCGCCTCGCTTAGCCCCTCCGGAGAGCTCTCCGAGCACGAGAGCGCCTTGGCACGGGCCTTAGGTACGCGCGTCGCCGCGCTCGCCGGGCGGCTCGTTAGCGCCAAATGAACATCCGCTCGATGTCCCATACCTTAACCATTTGGCTGTGGGTGGCCATCGTTTTAAGCTTGCTCGCCTGGATACCGGCCGGGTATCCCTGGCCCATTTGCATGATTGCCGTCTTGCCGTTGCTCGCGCCGTTGCGGGGCTTGCTTCATGGCGCCCGCTATACGTTTGCGTGGGCAACGCTCTTTTCCGTCGCCTACCTAGCCTTCGCGCTGACCGAATTGCTCTCCAATCCCCGAGCGCGCTGGGTGGCGGCAATCACCCTGTTGCTGGTATTCGCCTGGTTCTGCACTATGATTTTGTTCTTACGTGCTTCTCGAGTTCATCGCGAATAAAAGGGATTGTGAGGCGGCGCTGCTCGACCATCGAGGCCTCATCGAGCGCGTCCAGGATCTGAAATAACGACGGCAAATCGCGCGGCATGCGCTTCAAGAGGTATTCGGAGGTTTCATACGGAAGTTGCAATCCGCGCTGCGCGGCGCGCAGCCGCAATGCTTCGATGCGGCCTTCATCGTCCAGCTCACGTAACTGATATACCACGCAGGAAGCAGCCCTGGAGCGCCAGTCATTGAGCGACCACAACGCCTGACGCGGCGCCACGGCCGCGGCAAATATCAGCCGAGTACGCAACTCGGCGGCCTCGTTGAAAAGCCTGAATAGCGCTTCCTCCCATGCGGGGTCGCCCGCGACGCTGTCCGCATCATCGACGCACAGTACGCGGCTGCGTTCGAACCCTAGGAGCGCTTCCGGCGGCAAGGCAAGCCCTCCTCCGAGGGGAAAGTAAGCGGCTGTCTCGCCGGCGGCCGCACACACCGCTTGCAACAAGTGAGTCTTACCCGAACCGCGCGCACCCCATAACCATATCGGCGCAGGTGCGGTCGAATGCAATGCCGCCAAGACCTCCGTGTTCTCCCCCGGCGCGAAACTCTCAAACACAGCGTCTGCCCGAGGCCGCACACCTAAAGTCAGCTGCTTCATGCGGCGGCGGCGGCCCGCTTTCCATAAACAAGGACGTAGTCGATTCCGCTGACGATGACCGTGGCCAACACCGAGGCCCCAAGCCAGATTGTCACCCATTGAGGAGGCGCGGAGAATTTTTCACGGCTTAGCACGCTTAAAATATACGCCGCCTGGCAAATCGTATTGATTTTGCTGATGAGTGAGGGATGCGCCGTCAAACGCCCAATGAAGACACGGTACGCGATGGCTCCCGCGACGATGATGATATCGCGCCCCACCGCCGCCGCCATCAGCCACAGCGGCACGAGGTTAAGATATGCCAGGGTGACGAAAACGGTGGCGAGCAGCAGCTTGTCGGCGATTGGGTCGAGCATGCCCCCCAGCTCGCTCTGCCAGCCGAACGCCCTCGCCAGATATCCATCGACACCGTCGGATACGGCAGCGACAAAGAATAGCAGGACGGCGAGTGAAAGCTGCTGACGCGCAAGCGCCATCGCAATGGGCACGACCAACAGGATTCGGATCACACTGATGATGTTCGGTATGTGACGCACGAACGAAGCGCGCAGCTAGCGATGCAATTGGAAGCGCTGAATCCCAGTCTCGCCGGGCGCAACCGGCTGCAAACGTCCATTCAACGACAGCGCACGCTGCAGCGATTCAGATCCGCCACGTGTCGCCAGGCGAAATCGCACCGTGTCTGCCGCCATCGATTCGACGCTTACGTGCGAAATGAAAGTGAGCGACTCCAAATAATTTTGAACACTTGCATAGTCGCGAAGGTCATTGATCCCGACGACCTCGATATCCACCGGCACCAGACTGCCGCTAGCGGCGAACAGCCCAGCATATAAATCCGCCGCGCGGTTCACGCCTTCCAGGGTTCCGGAGTATTCGCTGCTGCGATCCTGAAACAAATGAGTCCAGCGAATGGCGGCATTCGCAGCGGCGCCACTGGCACGCCCCACCAATATCGCATCACTGCCCATCCGCCTTGCCAAGTCCGAAAAAGCGGAAGGGCTGCCGCCGTTAATGGCGGCGAAATCGATATGATTTTTTTGCAGCTCCGCAGCGCTGGGCCAGACCAGCGGCAGCCCGCGTGCGTAGGCGGCAGCATCTATCGCGGCCTTTAACTCGGAATTATCCTCCGTGGTCACGACGCTGCCGGCCGTCGAGCCGCTGCCGGCCGCGCCGCTCTGCGCACCGCTTTGCACTGCCAGCAGCACCAGAGTGGTGGGCCGCTCGTGGCCCCACAAAGGCTGGCCGTTCTGGGTCAACCAGCGCTCGATGGCCGGGCCATCGAAAGCTACCCACAATTGGCTGTCGGCTGCGGTCCGATACTGCTGCACGTAGCGGCGTGCATTGGAAACCAGGGGAGCGAGCGATGCGTCCTCGCCCGCCGAGCGACGGCCGGTGACGCGTATCAACACCGTCCTCATGGCGTTCTGAAACGCAGCCGATTGCGCCGCTTCGGACCGATCGGTGACCGGAGCGGTCGCCTGATACATTTCCAAGCGCGTGACCGCGAAAGCAGCTTCGCCGAAGCAAATACCGGCGATGCACGCACACAAAAAAGCAGCGGGCCACAAATATCGCTTCGAAAAGCGCCGTAAGTACTGTGCCATGGTGTTGTAAAATACCACAGCTGAGCGGCCAACCGCCCTGGCCTTAAATCTAAAAGGATGCCTTAGATGACCGAGCGAGCGCCGGTAACTTATCGTGACGCCGGAGTCGATATTGACGCCGGCGACGAACTCGTAGAGCGAATTAAGCCGCGGGTCAAACGCTCAATGCGCCCCGAAGTGCTGGCCGGAATTGGGGGTTTTGGCGCGTTGGTCGAGGTGCCGCTCGATCGCTATCGCAAACCCGTGCTGGTATCGGGGACCGACGGGGTCGGCACGAAACTGCGCTTGGCCATCGATACGGCGCGCCACGACGGCATCGGGATCGATTTGGTGGCCATGTGCGTCAACGATGTGATCGTCCAGGGGGCCGAGCCGCTGTTCTTCTTGGACTATTTTGCCAGCGGCAAGCTCGACGTCGATGTGGGGGAGCGGGTCATTGCCGGCATTGTCGAGGGGTGTGTGCGGGCCGGGTGCGCCCTGGTGGGCGGAGAAACCGCTGAGATGCCAGGCATGTATCACGGTGCGGATTACGATCTGGCGGGATTTTGCGTCGGTATCGTTGAAAAAGACGCGATCATCGATGGATCAAAAACACGCGCCGGCGACGTGGTCTTGGGACTGCCCTCCTCCGGCCCTCACTCCAACGGCTTTTCGTTGATTCGCAAAATTGTGCAGCTTTCCGAGGCGGATCTAAATGCCGATCTTGAAGGCACGAGCCTGATCGAACGATTGATGGCACCGACGTGCATCTATGTCAAACCCCTGCTTAAGCTGATCCGCGAGGTGTCGGTGCACGGGATGTCGCACATCACCGGCGGCGGTCTCGTCGACAACATTCCGCGGGTGCTGCCCGACGGATTGGAAGTGGTGCTGCAGCGCCGCTGCTGGCGCCGTGACGCCATATTCAATTGGCTGCAGCAGCAAGGCAACATTGCGGATGCCGAAATGTACCGCGTTTTCAATTGTGGAATCGGCATGACAGTGCAGGTGTCGGCAAGCGATGCGCAGCGCGCCATCAGCGTGCTGCATGACGCCGGCCAAGAGGCTCTCATGATCGGCGAAGTCCGCGTAGGCGAGCGCGGCGTTCTGATCACTTGAACGGGCCTTCGCGACAGCCGATCGTCATTCTCATCTCTGGACGCGGCAGCAACATGCGCGCGCTGATCGAGCACAGCCGAGCACCGGGAGCCGCCTACTCGGTCAATTCCGTGATAGCGGATAGAGCAGACGCCGAAGGGCTCAACGTCGCTCGTAAATTGGGTATTGGAGCGAGCGCCCTGCCGAGAGTCAAGGGCATGGAGCGCGCCGAATATGACCGGGCGCTGGCCGCAGAAATCGACAAGACCTCGCCCGCGTTAATCGCACTCGCAGGATTTATGCACATCCTGTCCGCACCCTTCGTGCAGCGCTATGCGGGAAGAATTTTGAACATTCATCCTTCATTGTTGCCGAAATATCCGGGCCTGCACACACACCGGCGCGCGCTCGAGGCACGCGAGCTTGAACATGGCGTCACGGTGCATTTCGTCACCGAGCAGCTCGACGGCGGACCCCGTGTAATCCAGGCTCATGTTCCGGTGCTGGTTGATGATACTGAGGAGACCTTGAGCCTAAGAGTGCTGGCACGCGAGCATGTTATATATCCACTGGCAGTTGATTGGTTTTGCCAGGGGCGATTGCGCTGCGAGTCGGGAAAAGCCACGTTGGACGGCCGACCGTTGCGTGAACCGGTGCAGGTTGGCGATTTTGAGGAATCCCAATGAAGATCACGATGGCTGCGATCATGTTAGGGTTTGCCGCGCAAGGTTTCGCGGTGCCGCTGCGCGAAGAGTCCGGTATCGCACCCTTTGTCGCGCACTATCAAGCCGACTGGAAGGGCATCAGCGTAGGGACCAGCGACCTGCAACTCGCACAGGGCGCTGATGCCGGCCACTACTTGTACACATGGACCATCACGGCACGCGGCATTTTTCGCATCGCACACCACGACGATCTGGTGCAAAAGAGTTGGCTCACGCTGGTCGGCGATCACGTGCGCCCTGATAAATATCTTGGCCAGGAAGGCTCATCGACGGTGGAGATTGATTTCGACTGGCAAAACAGGCGCGCCACGGGAGTGTCGGAAACCAAACCCGTCGACTTGCCGCTCCGAGACGGGGTCCAGGATGTCATGTCCATCCAAGTCGAGGTGATGCTTGATTTGAAAAACGGCAATCTACCGAAAACTTTCCAAATCATCGACAAGGACGAATTGAAGGAATTCATCTACACGCTGGAAGGTAAAGCCAGTATCAGGACGTCGATCGGGCAACTCGATACGCTGGTCGTGACCAGCCAACGTACCGGCAATAACCGCATTCTGCGCATGTGGTTTGCACCTTCCCTGGGATTCGCACCCGTGCAGGCGGAGCGCAGCCGCGACGGCAAGGTCGAGATTGCCATGCGTCTTAGAAGCCTGGATCACTTGCAATCGCTCGCCTCGCCTGCGAGGCCTTAAGTCTTGGGCAGCGTGACCCCGCGCTGTCCCTGGTACTTACCGCCGCGATCCTTGTACGAGGTCTCGCAGATCTCATCCGATTCGAAGAACAGCATCTGCGCCACGCCCTCGTTCGCATAGATTTTCGCAGGTAACGGCGTCGTGTTGGAAAATTCCAGGGTGACGTGGCCTTCCCATTCGGGTTCTAAGGGCGTTACGTTGACGATGATGCCGCAGCGCGCGTAAGTAGACTTGCCCAAGCACACGGTGAGTACGCTGCGCGGAATCCGGAGATATTCCACCGTGCTCGCGAGCGCAAAGGAATTCGGCGGAATGATGCAAACAGGTCCCATGAAGTCCACGAAGGACTTTTCATCGAAGGCCTTCGGATCCACGATGGTGGAGTTGATGTTGGTAAAAATCTTGAAGTCTTCGGCGCAGCGCACGTCGTAACCGTAGCTCGATGTGCCGTAGGAAACGATTCTGTGGCCATTGGCGATGCGAACTTGTTCGGCGGAGAAGGGTTCGATCATGCCGTGTTCGGCTGCCATGCGCCGGATCCACCGATCGCTCTTTATGCTCATTAGGTTGCTTCGATCGTTATTTTTGGGAATGCCCGGCTGTAGTCTTTGTTCAAGGTCGCGAGGCGCGCAGCCGTGCGCCGCGCCATGAGGAAGTAGGCGCGAGCACGTTCACTGTCAGGCTCCGCCACGACGGTCGGGGCGCCGCCATCGGCATCTTCGCGAATCCGGATGTCCAGCGGCAATTCGCCGAGCAACTGCACGCCATATTGGGCCGCCATGCGCCCCCCGCCGCCGCTGCCGAAGATGTGTTCGAGGTGGCCGCACTGCGAGCAGATATGCAGGCTCATGTTCTCGACGACGCCGAGCACCCGCACTTCGACCTTCTCAAACATTTTTAGTCCCTTGCGTGCGTCCAGCAGGGCGATGTCTTGCGGGGTGGTCACGATCACGGCTCCGCTGACCGGGACGCGCTGTGCCAGCGTGAGTTGGATGTCGCCCGTTCCGGGCGGCATATCGACGACCAAGTAATCCAGATCTCCCCAGGTAGTGTCACTGAGCATCTGGGTCAGCGCCTGAGTCACCATTGGACCGCGCCAGGCCATCGGTTGCTCCTGGTCGATCATGAAGCCGATGGACATCACCTCGACGCCGTGTGCCCGCAAGGGCGTCATATGCTTCCCGTCGGGGCTGACCGGCCTGGAGCCGGTCAGCCCCATCATCAGCGGCTGGCTGGGGCCATAGATATCGGCATCCAACAACCCGACTTTGGCGCCCTGTGCGGCCCACGCCAGGGCGAGATTCACGGCGGTGGTGGATTTACCGACGCCGCCTTTGCCGGATGCGACCGCGACGACGTTCTTGACGTTAGCAAGCGGCTTGAGAGTGCGCTGGACGGCATGCGCCGTGATGTGGGCCCGGAGCTTTAGCTCTAAACGGGCATCGCCCAAGACAGGCTTGAGATAAGCCTGAAGGGCCGCCTGCAGTTCAGGCAGGTAGTCAGTGCACGGAAAACCCAGCACCAGCTCAACCGTTACCAGTCCGGGCTGGGACGTGACCGACTCGACAGCCTTGGCCTCGCCTAGGCTCTGGCCAAGGTAGGGATCGGGATAGGTGCTTAAGGTCTCGCGGATAACATTGTCCGCGGCAGGGGATTGATTCATAAGGAACGCCGATTGTACCGCAGGCAGCTAAAAGCGTGACGTGTGGCATAATTCTAAACTGAGAAACAAGACCAAGGGAGGGAGCCTGAATTAGGGTAACAATGAGGCAATTCTCCGGGAAAATCGTCAACTTAGGCGCAGAATGAGTTTATTCGCCAATTACCGTGCCGATCGGCTCATTGCCGAGCTCAAATCCAGCGGCAGCCCAGGCAGTCCGGTGGCGCAAAAGACACTGGAGAAATTGATTGCGCTCGGTTCGGATGCCATCGAGCCGATCGTCGATGCGCTGGCGACTTCCGAAAAGCGTGAAACCACCGCGTATGTCGAGGCGCTTGCTCGCCTGATCGATGCTAAAACCCTGCCGTCGCTGCTGAAAATCATGTCAGAGGCGAATGGGCGCGCCATGTCGGGCATAGCCTGGGCCTTGTCCTCGAGCAAAAACTACCCCGCCCATGCTTTGCTCGATGCATTGAGCAAGCCAGACATGCCCAAGCAAGCTCTACTCGATGTCATTTCAGCACAGAAAGCCCGATTTACGGTGCGCGAGATTCTGAATGCCGCGTATACCCAAGAGCCGAACGAACGCAACGGGCTGTTCAAGATTCTTGGAGAAATAGCGGACGAGTCCTCCGTCGATGACTTGGTCGCGAGAATCGAGGGCAAGGATCCGGTGGCGCGCCTGCACATCATCAATGTGCTGGCCCGCTTCAATCTGCCCAAGGTGCAGCAGGCAGTGCAGAAACAGCTGAAGGACAGCAGCAAATTCATCCGCTCCGCGGCGTTGTCGGCGCTCGCCAAGATGGACGGCTCCTACGATATGCCGTTGCTCGTGGGCATGCTGCGAGACCCCGAAATTGAGGTTCAAAACAAGGCCGTCGACGTCGTCGTGAGGGTCAATCATCCGGAGACCGTCAAATACCTGGTCGATGTGCTGAAGGACGAAAATGAATATGCTCGGCGCGCCGCGGTAGAAGTGTTGAATGTCGTCGGCACATCAAAATCCGTCAAGTATCTGCTGGAGGTCATTGCCGACAGCGATTGGTGGGTGCGAACACGCGCCGCCGATGCCCTAGGCAAAATTGGCGGCCCGCGTGTGGTCGATGCAGTGCTCGCCCTGATCAAGGATGAAAATCAAGACATACGGCGCGCCGCCATCGAGATCCTGAATCAGACCAAGGATGAGCGCGCCGTGGCACAGCTCATCGAAGCGACTCGGGACCCTGATTGGTGGGTTAGCGAGCGAGCCGTGGATGCGCTGGCGGAAATCGGCAGCACCAAAGCCTTGCCTCGGTTCATCGACATGCTGCAAGGCGAGGCGAAGTCGCTTCCGACGGTGATCCGCGCCATCGGAAAAATCGGGGATCAAAAGAGCCTTGAAGCCTTATTGCCGATGCTGTCCCGCCCTGAGAATGAAATCAAAGTCGAGGCGATTGCCGCCGTGGCGAAGCTCGCGGATGAGCGCCGCGCCGATACCATCCGTGTGCGACTGCAGGCCGTGTCCGCTGCCAGCGCCGAAGGTACGCTGAGCCAGGCTGTAGCGCGCGCGATCCAGGAGTTGGACAACCGTTTCTCCACCCAACAGCTCGCGGCGAATCAGCGCGCCGAGAGAATGCAGCAACCGGCCAAGACCCTGCTCGTCGACAATCCACCGGCATTGGCCAATGTCGCCAAGCCGACCGAAGACTCCGCGGCGACTGCAAAGTTGGACATTGCGACTTTGAAGACCGGGGATATCATCGAGGGCCGCTACAAGTACATAGAAAAGATCGGCAAGGGCGCATTCGGAACGGTATTGCTCATGGAAGACACCGTCGTCGAAGAACGGTTAATCCTAAAATTCTTGAATGCCAACGTCTCCTCCGACGAGGAAATGATGAAGCGCTTCGTGCACGAGTTGCGCTACAGCCGGAAAATTACCCACAAAAATGTCATTCGCATTTACGATTTCTTGTACATCAAAGGCAATTACGCGATTTCCATGGAGTACTTTCCCTCGCATACTCTTGGCGGAGAAATCGTCAATGAGAAACCTGTAGAGCTCAAACGTGCCGTTAAATTTGCGATGGACATCGCCACCGGCATGGCGGTCGCACACCAAGCGGGCATCGTCCACCGCGACTTGAAACCGGCGAACGTGCTCATCGACAACGACCTACTGCTGAAAATAGTCGACTTCGGCGTTGCTGCCGCGCAAACCCAGGGCGATACCCAATTGACCAAGACCGGTTATGTTATCGGATCACCGAAATATATGGCGCCCGAACAGATCTTGGGGAAGAAGGTCGATGAACGGGCCGACATCTACAGTCTGGGCATCATCATGTATGAGATGTTCGCCGGGGTCCCGCCCTACTCGCGCGGCGATCACATGTCCGTCATGTACCAGCACGTCCAGGGCAAGGCACGCCAGCCCATCGAAATTAACAAGCAATTGCCCGTCGAGTTGAACAGCCTGATCATGAAATGCATGTCGCTGGACAAGTCAAAACGAGCGCAAAGCATGGATGAATTGCGCCTATCTCTCGAAAAATTCCTTTAGCACTAGACGCACC
>DASWUU010000253.1:0-26791 GCA_036401515.1 Steroidobacteraceae bacterium | reverse complement strand
GCGACACGCGCGCCGGGCGTGATCCCGCCATACTTGATCCGACCTGCCAGGCTGCCAAGATTCGCGCCTTCTTCGTCGATCCAGGCAACGCCCGCCGTGGCATCGGTTCGCTGCTCCTGACCCATTGCGAGAACGAAGCTCGAGCCCATGGCTACCGGCAGGCTGAACTCATGGCGACCTTGCCCGGCGTCAAGCTGTATGCCGCGCGCGGATGTGCTGGGGGCCCTGAAGTGCAATTCGACGTCGGGTCCGGCGACACCATCACCTTTATTC
Source organism: Steroidobacteraceae bacterium (assembly GCA_036401515.1). Classification (GTDB taxonomy): domain Bacteria; phylum Pseudomonadota; class Gammaproteobacteria; order Steroidobacterales; family Steroidobacteraceae; genus Bog-1198. The sequence continues at coordinate 26,518 of DASWUU010000253.1, read as the reverse complement.
CGATGCGAAAGACCCTCTAGTCGCGCCACAGCCGCTGCCAGCCGGCGTGCCCCAAAGCGCGCAAGGTCCGCATGTTCCTCAAGTATATTTCACCCGTATCGCCCGTTGCCGCGACCGCGCGCTCCACACTGGCTTCGCGCAGCAAGTGCAGCATGGGATACGGCGAGCGGTTGGTATAGTTTTCGATATCGTCAGGTTGCGATCCGTGGAACTGGTACTGCGGGTGGAAACTGGCCACTTGCAGCTCACCTTCGAGGCCAAGGTCTGCCACGCTGGCATCGCATACCTCGAGGAAACTGTTGTATTCCATGAAATCGGTCAACACCCACGGATGAATCAGCAGCGTGGTCTCGCACTGCAGCGGGTCTGCCGCGGCGAGAAACCTAAGTTCCGAGTGCAGATCTTGCAGCAGTTCTGCCGCGCTACGTTTCTCGCTGATGACGAAACGCACGCGGCCGCCCCGATAGGGGCTCTCGGCGAAGGGGCACAAGTTTAAGCCGACGACCGACCTTTCCACCCACACCTTGGTTGCTGCAATGATTTCCTCAACACGCACGAGTCGTTCCCCTGAAACTCAAGTCGCCGGCGACATCGAGTATCCTAGCCGCTGACCTTCAAGTTGAGAACATCGATGCCCCACAGGATTCCTGCCACACTCATCCCCGGAGACGGAATTGGCCCAGAGATCATGGAAGCAACGCTCGCCGTGCTAAATGCGCTCGGTGCGCCGTTCGAATGGGACCGGCAAATAGCCGGCTTAGAGGGCGTGAAGGCTGCGGGCGATCCACTCCCCCCGGAAACCATCGAAAGCATCAGGCGAAATCGGCTTGCGCTCAAAGGCCCGCTTGAAACACCCTCGGGTGGAGGGTATCGGTCCTCGAATGTCCGGCTGCGGGAAGAATTCAAGTTGTATGCGAATTTGCGGCCCGCACGCACACTGATTCCGGGCGGCCGTTTCGACAATATCGATCTGGTGGTGGTGAGGGAAAATCTCGAGGGTTTGTACATCGGGCATGAGATGTACATCCAAATCGACGATGACCCGCATGCATTGGCCATGGCCACGGGCGTAAACACTCGCCAAGGTAGCCGGCGCCTGTTGGAATTCGCATTTGCGCATGCCGTCGCCACGGGGCGAAAGAAAGTCGCCATTGTGCACAAAGCCAACATTATGAAGGCACTGACGGGAATTTTTCTTGAGACCGGACTGGAGCTGTACGAACGCAAGTACAAGGGCAAATTTATTTTGGAAACAGTGATCATCGACGCCTGTGCGATGAAGCTGGTCTTGAACCCGTGGCAATTCGATGTGTTGGTCACCACAAACCTGTTCGGCGATATTCTCTCCGACCTTGTCGCTGGATTGGTCGGCGGTCTAGGGATGACTCCCGGCGGAAATATCGGGGCCGATGCCGCCATATTTGAAGCCGTGCACGGCTCGGCGCCGGATATTGCCGGCAAAGGAGTCGCGAATCCGATTGCCCTGTTGCTGGCGGCAGCGATGATGCTCGATCACAGCCACCTACCCCACATGGCGGCACGCTTGCGTACGGCGATCGACCAAACTCTGAATCTCGATCAGGTTAGAACCGGCGATTTGGGTGGCGGCGCGAAAACCTCGGACTTTACGCGCGCTCTGATCGAGCGTATCGGCCGCTAGTTTCCATGGATCCCATTGTCGCGATTAACGGCGTGACGAAATCCTACTCCTCGGGATTCCAAGCCTTGAAGCGTGTGAACCTGGAAATCAACAGGGGGGAAATCTTCGCACTGCTCGGGCCCAATGGCGCCGGTAAGACGACCCTGATCAATATTGTCTGCGGAATCGTGACCGCAAGTTCAGGAACTGTGACCGCGGACGGCCATGACATCGTGCGCGATTATCGCGCCGCCCGCTCCATGATCGGGTTGGTGCCCCAGGAACTGAGTACCGATGCTTTCGAAACGGTGTGGGCCACCGTTTCTTTTAGCCGCGGGCTATTCGGCCGGGCCCCCAACTTCAAATTCATCGAAGGATTGCTTCGCGACCTGTCGCTCTTGGACAAGCGCAACAGCAGGATCATGACGCTGTCGGGGGGAATGAAGCGGCGAGTGATGATCGCCAAGGCCTTGTCCCATGAGCCGCAGATCCTCTTCCTGGACGAGCCGACCGCAGGGGTGGACGTCGAACTGCGCCGCGACATGTGGAACTTGGTACGCGGCCTGCGTGAAAAAGGAGTGACGATTATTTTGACCACCCACTACATCGAAGAAGCCGAAGAGATGGCCGACAGGATCGGGGTCATCAATAAAGGCACGCTGATGTTGGTCGAGGACAAGCATGAGCTCATGAAAAAGCTCGGCAAGAAACAGCTGACCTTGCATCTGCAAACAGCGCTGCAGCAAGTTCCCAGCGCGCTCGCGCCCTGGAATCTTGAACTCAAAAACGCCGGCATCGATCTCGTATATACGGTCGAGAGCACGAGCAGCGTCGATATTTCGGCCCTGCTCCAGCGTCTGAGCGAGCTATCCATCGTGATCAAGGATTTACAAACGCATCAAAGTTCACTCGAGGATATTTTCGTCAAGCTGGTCAGCGAACGCATATGAGCAATCGCGCCGCACCTCTTAGCTTCAACCGCCATGGAGTCTGGGCAATCTACAGGTTCGAGATGGCGCGGGCGATGCGCACCTTGCTGCAAAGCCTGGTCACTCCGGTCATCACCACGTCGCTGTACTTCGTGGTTTTCGGCGCTGCGATTGGTTCGCGGCTGACGACGCCGAACGGGGTCAGCTACGGCGCATTCATCGTGCCTGGCCTGATCATGCTGGCGCTGTTCACCGAAAGCCTATCGAACGCCTCTTTCGGAATCTATTTCCCAAAATTTACCGGCACCATTTATGAACTGCTGTCCGCGCCGGTTTCGTATGTGGAAATCGTCATCGCCTATGTCGGCGCCGCGGCATCAAAGTCCATCTTCCTGGGATTGATCATCTTGGCGACCGCCTCATTTTTTGTACCCATCAGGATACTTCATCCGGGCTGGATGATTGCTTTCTTGGTAATGACCGCATGCACATTCAGTCTCTTCGGATTCATCATCGGCATCTGGGCAAAAGGGTTCGAGCAGCTGCAATTCGTCCCAATGTTGGTCATCACGCCGCTCACTTTTTTAGGCGGTGCTTTTTACTCGATCGACATGCTGCCGCCCGCCTGGCGCACATTCAGTTTATTCAATCCCATCGTGTACTTGATCAGCGGATTTCGCTGGAGCTTCTACGGAACTGCCGATGTCAGCGTGGGCGTCAGCTTATTGATGACGATCGGGTTTTTTGCAATTTGCCTGGGCCTGGTGGCGTGGATATTCAAGACCGGATACCGGCTCAAGAATTAAATAAGGGGCGGCGACGCCGCCCCTTATTTCCGCATCCGCTGACTTCAGAACTTGAAGACCGCCTTTGCGTAGTAAAACCCGCCGTTGATGCCGAAAGGCGAGAAAATCGGGTACTGGGTTACGGCTGCGTTGTCGCCCGCAGCTATCTCACGATTCAAAATATTGCCGTTGAGCTTGTTCGGAAATCGATTGAACACATTAATCGCGCCGACAGAGAAGGTTATGTGCTCGGTGAATCCATAGGCAACGTCGAGGTTCGTGATCGGAGTTATTCCGATTGAATCCTTGAAATAATTAAAATTGCCGCTGGGATTGTCGCCATCATCATTCTCATAGTCCGAGGACGGACCGTAAATTTTCTCTACCAGGTTGACTGTCAACTTTTCTATCGAGATCAAGGCACCGAGATTGATCACGTACTTTGGCGTTGCTGTAGTGAGTTCCGAGTACGCCTCTTGGTCATATAGAACGTTCGGCACCAACGGTGCGGGCGTCGTCCCCTGCTTTGTAATTACGGTGTCGTTATACGTCCCGCTGATCGACCAGGTGACGTGGCCGAAGTTGTACTCGTACGGGAACTCAAATACCAGGTCCGCCCCTCGCGTTCGCGTATCGATACCATTCGCAAAGATATTGATGCCGTACGAGCCTTTCTTCAATACGTCCGGATCGATGACATCGGTGCCGCCCGAATAGATTGCGATGGCATTGTTGATGGCCGCTCCGCCCGGCTGAACTACGCCATTGATCGCTCCGGCGACTGAACCGCTGCCGACGATGCGGTTGGTAATGGTGATCTGATATAGATCCAACGTCGTCGTCATGTGCGCAATGGGCCGCCACACGAGCCCCACGCTATAGTCCATCGACTTCTCGGGTTGCAGTTTGCCAAGGCCCAATGCGGCCGCAGCCGGCGAGTCGGGTGGTAACTGGATGTAGGCCGTTGTCGGTCCAACATTCGTAGACGAATAATATTCTTCCGCCAGTGTCGGCGCTCGAAACCCATTATTGACCGTTCCGCGAAGTGCAAATTCAGGCGTAAAGTCGTAGCGTGCCGTCAGTTTCCCGACGGTTGCGTTGCCGAAATCGCTGTAATGCTCGAATCGTGCTGCGCCATCAACGCGAAGGCCGGTGATTGGCTGAGTCGCCAAATCGAGATATGCGGCGTAGTTGTTGCGGCCGTGCGATGAGGCATCCAAGGGAGTGAATCCCGGATAGGATTGGGCACCGCCGGCCTCGTAGGAGAGCGGCACGCCGGCACCGATGGCATAGGTTTCTCGGCGGTACTCACCACCGAAAGCTACGGTAAGGGGCCCGGCAAAACCAATATCGAAATCGCGCTTCAAATCAAGGTTTGATGTCCACTGAGTTGACTTGAGGAAGCCATCGTAGAAGTTGGTGATGGATGGAACGCCGGTGGTGTTGTAAGTGCCCGCGTTGTACGAATCCAATGTGGAAATCCCGACTTTGTCCCTGCCGTAGCCGGTGGCCAAATCCCAATCCCACGAAGCGATCGTGCCCTTCACCCCCAAATTGACCTGGAAATCATCTTCACTGCTCGCTTCTTGCGGGTTAAAGCCGTACGGGAAAGGATAATTGGTGGTTCCGCCGGGCGGGGTGTACTGCACTTTGGATGGAACGCGATAGTTCTCATAGGAAGCCGCGTCCTTGTGGCCGAAAGTGCCGAATAGATAGGCTTCAGTCCCGCCCTCGAAATCGAACCCTGAATTCACCGCAAATACTTTCTGACGAACGGCTGCGTCGCCCGAAATCATGTTCTCGAAAGGGTAACCCGGCACATTCTGAATATTGGTGTCCGGGTACGTGGTCGCCTGCGGCCCTCGAGGATCGGGCTCTCCCACGTTGCTGTGACCGTGGCTGCGAAACTCGCCGGTGATGTTGAAAAAACCGCCCTGCCCGGCCTCGAATCCGGCGTTGCCGCTGACATCTTCGGTACGCCCCCCGCCGGCGTTGCCGTACTGACCATAGAGCCCCGAGAGCGAGCCGCCGGAATTGCTCTTCTTCAAAATGACGTTGACCACGCCCGCGATCGCGTCCGACCCGTATTGCGCCGCTGCGCCCTCGGTCAGCACTTCGACATGATCGATGGCATCCAACGGTATGAAATTCAGGTCGACGCCCGCGCCGCCTTGAAATGGCGAACCTGTATCCACCGCAAGATTCGCTGTAGTGTGCCGGCGCTTGCCATTAATCAGGACGAGCACGTCGTTGGGGCTTACTCCGCGCAATCTAGCCTGCAATGTTTGCCCCGACATATCGAAGCCGAACGCCTGCATCTGCAGGGAAGGCACGAGTGTCGATAGTGCTGTCATTAGGTCGGGGGCCCCGGCTGCCTTTAGAGCCTCCGAGCTGACGACTTGAATGGGTGCTGCGCTATCCGAAGCCTTGATGCCCGACTGGCGTGATCCGGTAACGATGACCTCATCAAGGCCGCTGTCGGTGGCCAGCGGAGTGTCTGCCGACGCCCGCAACGATTGCAGTGCCGACAGCGAGCAGATCGCGGTAATGACTGCGCGTAAGTTTCGCGAGCGCGTGAACGCTGAATTTATCGGCATGAGATTGTTTCCGCGATGTTTGAAAGTCGGCATTTGGACCCCTTTGTTTTGTAGCTCGGCCGTGTTGCGCATTTGCATCGTGCAAGGCGACTCGGTTTTGCTAGCGGGTGCAATTACTGGGCCAATCCAACCGCAGGGCGGTGGCACAGGAGTGATTTCGGCCAGCGTTTCGGTTAATTAGCCCGTAAGCTCCTGTATTTCATAAAATTGAAATATAAAAATTCCGCTGCGGTACGCGCGCTGAGTCTTGTTGTCTTTGCCCAACATGGTGGGAAGCGCGATCGTAGGTGGCGTAGGTTTGTGCGGCGCTTGGCAGGCTGCGCCCCAACAAAGCGCATGCGCCCGTGCTGCTTTTTGCGCGAAATCATTGCCATTCGTTAACGTTATCGTTAATATTATCTATATTCGTTAAGTTTCAGAGGCCTTTATGAAACCAACACCGGCGGATTGGCCGCGCATGTCGAGCGCAGTTGTTTATCAGGATGCCGCTGCGGCGATTGAGTGGCTCTGCGAAGCATTTGGGTTCGAGGTGCGACTCAAAATCGAGGGCGATAAAGGTCAAATCGAGCATAGCGAATTAAGTTATGGAGAAGGCCTGATCATGGCGGCACAGGAAACGCCTGAGTCGGAACGCAAATGGAAACGCACCTTGCGAAGTCCGAAATCCTTAAGCGGCGCTACAACGCAAAGCATCATGTTCTTCGTTGACGACGCGGATGCGCACTGCGCGCACGCTCGGGCGCACGGCGCACAAATCGTCGAAGAGCCCGCGACACACGATTATGGCGAGGAATATTGGTCGGATCGCAGCTATTGCGCATTGGACCCCGAGGGACACGTGTGGTGGATCACCCAACGTCTACGCAGTCCTTGAATGCCGCCTTCGCCGCGCTATCCGACGAGTGGCGTCGCGAGATGATTCGAGTGCTCCTGCAGAAGCCCCGGCGCGCAGGCGAATTGGCGGCTGAGATCGCGATGAGCCCGCAGGCGTTGAGCCGGCACTTACGCGTGTTGCGCAAAGCCGGTTTGGTATCGGAGCAAGGCATCGAGGAAGACGCACGCGTGCGCGTTTACAGCGTGCATCCGAAGGCCTTCCAGGCGGTGCAGCAATGGATCGCACAGCAAGAACAGTTGTGGCATCGGCAGCTTCACGCGTTTAAGGCGTTCGCCGAGGATCCAGTGCGGACAGGCAAACGAAAACATGGTCGGTGATCGCGCGCGCATCAGCGTCGCTGTAGCCGTTCCGCCCTCGTTGGCTTTCGAGATCTTCACCGAGGACATCGATCGGTGGTGGCGCCGTGGCATGAAATTTAGGCACTCCGGGTCGCGCGGCGGATTGATGCGAATCGAGGCCGGAGTGGGAGGCCGCTTATTCGAGTCATTTGAGCGTGACGGCACCGCTCATATCATCGAAGTGGGTCGCGTACAACGCTGGGAACCGCCTCACTGCCTCATGTTTACTTGGCGAAACGCAAACTTCGCGCCCCATGAGCGAACGGCAGTGCAGGTTGATTTTGCCGCCATCGCGACCGGCACCTTGGTGACCGTGACGCACACCGGCCTTGCGGCGCTGCGCCCCGATCACCCGGCGCGGCACGGACTGCAAGGTGCGGATTTCAGCCGCATGATCGGCCTCTGGTGGGGCGAACAAATGAGTTCGCTGCGCTTACTGTGCGCCGCGAAACACTCATAATCCGAAAATGACGACCTTGCCGTTGACCTTGGGCGTCGGCCAGATTGGGGAGGTCATGCCCGCGGCGACGGCGATCTTTTGGCCCACACCTGTATCGTAGGTAATTACGCCGCCGGCGATTGCGCCGCCAAGATCCTTTGACCACAGCTTCTTGCCGCTGGCAGAGTCGAACGCGTAGAAGTTTCCTCCCATATCACCGAACAGCACGAGGTGGCCTGCGGTCGGGGTCACTCCTCCCATGAGGGGAAACGGTGCATGGAATTGCCACTTGCGCTCGCCGCTGTCGGCATCGCTGGCGCTCATCCAGCCTGACCATTTGGCCGTGTCATCCATTTTGCCGAACCCATCGCTAGAGCCGCTCCAGGGCTTGCCGATGGGCGAGCCGGCGACGGCACTTGCCGGAACAGCGTGGACGGTGGTGCACCAATCGACATCGCCGGTAAAGATCAAATTGTCCGCGGGATCAAAGGCCGGTCCGTTCCATTCCGCGCCTCCCTGAGTACCGGGGCAAAAGTGCGTGCCTTCGGCGCTCATCGGCGCCTCGACATTGGACACGGTCGTGACGGGTTTGCGGTAGATGAGTTTTCCAGTGTTGAGGTCAATCAAATATAAGTGACCGTCTTTAGGCGCTTCGGCCAACATTCGATGGCCCTTATTGCTCAAGAACAATACGGGAGGCGAGGAGACATCCCAATCATGGAAATCGCGTTTCACGAGTTGAAAGTGACGCTGAAACGCGCCGGTTTTCGCCTCGAGTATCACCACGGAGCTGGCAAATAAATTCTCGCCTTGCCGAGGCTCCTTGAGGAAATCCGGCCCCGGGTTGCCCGAAGGGATATATAACAGACCCGTTTTCGGATCCAGTGAATAGGAAGTCCAGGTAGCGCCGCCGGTGATGGGAAATCCTTTCGCCGCCTTCCAAGAATTGGCGTAGACGGACTTAGGGTCCGGCGCCGCGGGCCCGCGCGCCACGTCCGCTGCTTCCTTCGGCACCAGGTAGAACTCCCACACGATGTGGCCGTCCTTGGCATCGAGCGCATACATTCTTCCCTTCACGCCCTTGTTATCTCCGCCGGCATTGCCAACGAACACCAAGCCGTCCCACGCGATCGGCGCCGCGGGCACCGACTCGCCTTTCGATGCGTCGGCTATCACGGTGGCCCACAGGCGCTTGCCGTTTTTCGCATCGTAGGCAATCACCTTGCCGTCCGTGGTTCCCCTGAACACGCGGTGGTCGAGCCATGCTAGGCCGCGGTTCACTTTCAGTTCGCCCGACGGAAAGTCCTCGTGGCTGCGCCAATTCTGCTTGCAATTATTGGGGTCGATGGAAAAGGTGTCGTGCTCGGTGGTGCCAAACAGGGCCCCATCCACCTCGATCAGTCCGGTCTGAAAAGCCGATTGTTCGCCGGTGTCAAACGTGCACAGGACCTTTAGACCCGCCACGTTCTTGTTGTCGATTGTCTCCAACGCAGCGTATCGATCTCCCGTGAGTGTGCGATTGTAAGACGGCCAGTCATTCGCCGCATGCGCGATCGTCGCTACCAAGCCCAACATCGCAGCCGTCCCAGCCAAACCGATTTCGCAGCGCATACTTACATCCCTTTGAACTTCAACGGCCTCAATGTGCAGTATCGTATTCATCACGTCTAGCGCCCCTTGAATGGGGTGGGTGTCAGTGATTGCCTACATGGAATTCCGGAACTAGACTGTCCGTGAGAGGTATCTTAAGACGATGCCCACCAATCAATCGGAAGACACTGAACGTGAACGACCCGCCCCCGCGGATCTGCCCTCGTCAGCCAAGGAGAATCTGGAACTGCTATCGCGGTTTCAGGATCACGAAGACTCGCACATTTCCGGAATGCAGCTCGCGATTGAGCGAATCAGCCGGTTCTTCGGCAGCCCCGCATACTTTGCCAGCGCGGTCGCGTTCATGATCATGTGGATCTTCCTCAACACCTGGGGAGCGCATCACGGCTGGCATCATGTCGATAAGCCGCCCTTCTCTTGGCTGCAAGGCTTGGTCAGCGCCAATGCGTTGCTGCTGACCGTGGCGGTGCTCATTCGGCAAAATCGCATGGCAACGGTGGCGGAACACCGCGCTCACCTGGACCTGCAGATCAATCTGCTCACCGAACAGAAGGTCACCAAGTCCCTGCAAATCCTTGATGAGATGCGGCGCAATCAGACGGTGCATCGACCCGACGATGAGGTCACTGAAATGAGCAAGCCCGCCGACACGCATGCTCTTATGCATGCCATCAAAGAGAAACAAACCGATCGTTAAAGCGCGGTATCGAGGCTTCGGCTCGCTTGGCTTAGCAGTAGAGGTGCCGGCGGGTCAACGGCAGATCGGGAACGCCGGCCGTGCGCTTAGCAGCAAGCACTTGATAGATGCCGATTTCTCCTGACTCGAATTGCAGAGCGCAGGCCGACATATAGAGCCGCCAAACCCGGTACGTTGCCTCATTGACGTACTGCAGCGCACGCGTTCGATTGCGCTCCAGGCGGGAGACCCAGTGCCGGAGCGTCATGGCATAGTGTGGCCGCAGCGATTCCACATCGGCAATCTCCAGCTTTGAACGCTCCATGACGCGTTGGATATTGCTGACGGTGTCGAGTTGCCCGTCCGGAAATACGTAGCGGTTGATGAATTCGGTGGAGAGATTAGTCTGCCAGCCTTCCGAGTCGTGCGTAATGCCGTGATTGAGGAATAGGCCGCGCGGCTTGAGCAGTCGGTGCACGGTGCCAAAATACACGGGAAGATTCTTAAGTCCCACATGCTCGAACATGCCGACACTTGCAACCTTGTCATAGCTACCATCGCCGGGCAAATCGCGGTAGTCCATGAGCTCGACACTCACCCTATCTGCAAGGCCCGCTTGCACAATAAGTTCGCGCGCTACCTTTAACTGTTGCGGGCTCAAGGTCACCCCGTGAGCGCGCACACCATAATGCTGCGCCGCATAAATCACCAATGCGCCCCAGCCGCAACCGATGTCGAGGAATTTCTCGTCGCGCTTCAGCGAAAGCTTGCGGCAAATATGCTCGAGCTTCGCCTGCTGAGCGGCGTCGAGATCGACCCCGGCATTCTCGAAGTACGCACAGGAATACACCATGGCTTGATCGAGCCATAACGAATAAAACTCGTTTGAAACATCATAGTGAAAATGAATGGCATCGCGATTTTCCGCCTTCGAATGTGCTTTGATTCTGGGTGCGTGAGCCGGCGCGAACACGTTCTCTGAATGCTGTGCGGATGCGTTCAGCATCCGCAACCGAAACGCGGTGAAAGCCGCACGCAATCGATCGGCAACCGGCATCTGCAACGCGTCCAGGTGATCCTTGATGCTCAGCGCCGCAAAAAAGTCTCCCTCAATATCGAGATCGCCCCTGAAGTACGCATCGGCGAGCGTCAAAGGATCCTGACCAAGCACCGCCGACCACACCACCTCGGGACTGTGGAAAACCAACGTGAACGGCGAATCCGCGCCCGCCGGATTCGTTCCCACGCGCAGCACGGTTCCGTTCCACAATTTTAAGCTCAGACTACCGGGATAGCGGCGGAACAAGCGCTTCAGCAGGTCGGCCGCCTGTTCGCTGCCGCGGTAGAGCGCCGCGACGTTCGGTGCAGGCGCGACCGGAGCCGACTCCGCGGCGGTGGATCCCTCACGTATGACGGATTCAGTGCGCATCTGATTATCCATTATGACACTCCGGATATGCTCTTATTAGTTAAGCAATTTACGTACCGTCCCAATACCGGCAAAAACGCGCACTGCATGTCAGCCGTTACTGACATTTCGACCCGCCAGTCGCCTGCCCGCTAGGTGCTTCCCTATTTGCCGCCGCCGTTTTTTGTCCTCTCGATAAAAGCAGCGACGTTGGCATGCAGCGCCTTTAGATCGGGTTCGTGCGCATAGACCATATGACCTGAGGTGTAGAAATGCATCTCGATATTGCCTTGAAGCGAGCTTTGGATCGGTAGTTGATGCAACTCGTACTCCGCCGCGAAATAAGGAGTCGCCAGGTCATAGTAGCCGCCGTTCAATTGTACCTTCAGATTCGGATTTTGCTTCATTGCCACCGCCAGATCCGGCATGACATTGACGGGGCCTGGCACCTTACTGGGCGAGCCTGGCGGTTGGTGTAGGAAATCCCACACTTTGCTGACGTCATTTTCAGCCTTATAGGTTTTCCTGTCGCCAAATTTAAGCGATATCCGGACGTAGTCGTTGAATGCTGAGACATAGGCTGAAGAAATCGCCGCAGATTGCGGATCGTAATCAGCTTCTTTGCTCATCGGATCAATGGTGGGACCCGCGAAGCGGGTATCCAACCGGCCCGTCGTGATTTCTGCGCCCAACAAAGTCTTCTCGAATTCGCCGCCGTTGACCCGTAAATTGGCCCGCTCCACGTAATCCGCGGGAAGCCCGGTGTAGGTGTGCAACTTGGCCGCAATTTGCGATTTGCGTTCCGCCGGCAAAGTCGAACCCGCCGCAAGCGCCTGCAAATAATCGCCCATCGCAAAGGCTTCCACCTCGCGCAAAAGCGGCTCCAACGCGGCCGGTTGATTTTGCAATTTGTGGTGATACCACGCCGTTGCCGTGTACGTAGGCAAGGCAAGCGCATAAGGCAGATCCATGCCTGGATTGAATTGAGGCCCGTCAACACTGTTATCGAAATTGAGTATCTGCGACAGTAGAATGACGCCATTCAAATCCAATTGTTTTTCGTTCTCAAGGATATAAACGAGCGCCGCCGAACGGGTCGTCCCGTAGCTTTCACCAAATAAATATTTGGGCGAATTCCAGCGATTGTGCCGCGACAGGAACTCCACGATGAAGTTGGCAAAGGCATGTGCGTCTTGATCGACCCCATAGAACGCCTTTTCTTTGTCCGCCCCGCGTAAATGGCCGAATCCCGTGCCTGGCGCGTCGATAAAAACCAGGTCGCTGGCATCCAACAAGCTGTACTCGTTGTCTACAACCCGGTAGGGCGCAGCCGGACTGTGCGTGTCGTCGGCAGTCACCACCCGCTTGGGACCGAAGGCGCCCATGTGCAGCCACACGGTTGATGAGCCCGGTCCGCCGTTATAGATGAACGTGAGAGGACGGTGGCCGTCCTCCTTATCGCCGCGGAAATATGCGACATAGGACATGCCCACTTCCGGGGGCTGCGGAGGCGGCGGCGCACTTTTGTCCTCGTGGGCCGGCGGGGGATCATCGTCCAACGGATCCTTCACATGCACCACCAAGATACCCGCTTCAGCTTGGTAGCTGACCGAATGACCGCCGATGAGCATGGCACCTGCGCTGGTCCGCTGCTCATCCTTCAAGTAGCGCGGCGACTCGGTAGGTTCCGGCACAATGCTTACTTTGGTTTCCGCCCCCTCGCTGGGAGAGCTGCGCTGCGCGCCGAGCGCCATCGATGCGGTCAGAGTCATGCAAAGCAACGAAGCGCACACGCGCGCGCAGAGCTTCGGTTCCATCGTTAGAAAACTCCCTTGATCGTTATGTGGACTATTGTAAGCGCCGCGGGCCCGCGACTCTAATATTCGAATTGATAAAGAAGACCAATGCTGCTGCCCGGATCATTATCTGGCGTGGTGCCCTGTACCGAGGTAGCCGTGCCGTTCCCCAATTTAGTCTGCAACTTCAAATGCTTGGTCAAGTCTACATTGGCCTGTACCTGACTGGTACCTGTGGTGTTTTGCTTCGCCTCAATGTAGACCCGTTTGGAAATATAGCGTCCCGCCGCGATACTGGCGCCGGTGCTCTCACCCGCTGCATTGGTCGGGCCCGAACCGAGCGCCAGACGGTCCAGTCCCAAGCTCTTCTGAATCTTGACCAGCGGATTTAACCCGCCGTCCCCGCCGACTCCGCTCAAAGTGGCCAGCGCGTAACCGATTTGCGCGACCTGCAAGGCACTCAACGTCGATAGAGACTGTCCAAAAAGCAGTTGCGCCATGATTTCATCTTGGGGCAGATTGGCGGGCGTGCTGGTGAATTCGAACACCGGCGCGTCGGCATACCCGGTGATATTCATAACGGCGGTGATCGAGCCGATGGCTGTTTGCGCCGTAAAATCCAGGGTTGGGTCAATTTTGTTTTTCAATCCCGCGCCATTGAAGCTCACTCGCCCGGAGGTGAAATTCAGTCGGGTTGATGCTAAGGAGAAACTGCCGCGTATCAGATCGAAGCCGCCGGTTACGAATGGCGCGCTGGTCGTGCCGCTGATCTTCAATTCGCCGCCCATCTCCGCGTCCAGCCCGCGGCCTTGCACCAGAATTTCTCTTGGCGCTTTCACCGTGACGTCAAGCCCCACGACCAGTGCTTTCTCCGCGACGACTACGGTTTTCCGGCCGCGTCTTCGCACGTCGAGCACGGCGACACTGGGCGGCAAGCTGTTTGGGATCCCGATCAAGGTTCGGTTCAGCAGCATTGAACCCACGATGTCGACGCGTGAGCGGGCGCTGCCTTTTATAGTTAAGTCTGCGTTTAAGTTCGCTGTGATCAGCTTGCTCACAATCGGCTGCGCGTTGCGCGCGGTAAGCTGCAAATCCACGGGCCAGCCTTTTTGCAACACACCTATGGTGCCGCTCATCGAAAGGGTTCCCGGGGCGGCTGAAGCCGTGAAACTCTTAATCACGAGTGCTCCTTCGCGACCGTCCACTTCCGCAGCGATCTCCGTCAAGGCGATGCCCCGCACGTAGTCGTTTAAGGTGCCTCTCACCAGGGTGACGCTGCCGCCAATCTCAGGCGCCGACACGCTGCCTTCCACTTCTGCGTCGACATGAAGTTCACCGGCTGCATGCAGACCGCGGGCTTCGAGTAACGGATTGATGAGCCCGACATCGGCCTTGCCGTTAATCTTGAGGTTCACGGCGCCATCGAGGGCGATGGGCACTTGCCCGAGAGCGGTCATTTGGGACGCGGCGCCGGCATCGAGCCGGGCATCGAGGTCAATTGTGTGGCCGCGCAGGCCCGCCGTGATGCGCAGGTTCGTGGGCGGCAACCCCAGCGCCGCGTCATCCGCCATTTGGATGCCCGAAGCATTCAACGTGACCTCGCCCTGGGGCGAACTCACCGTGCCGGCGATGTCGGCATGCGCTTCAATGGTTCCGGCCGCCATCAAATCCGGGAAAAAGACATTGACTAAGGAAGCCTGCACCTGACGCAGCGACGCACGCAGGCTTAATGAAGGAGCAAATTGACCTTGCACATCGAGTTCCGCCTTCTGCGCACCAAGTCTGATCACATCGACCGAGGCACCGTTTGCGAAATACATGCGGGTGGGAGCAAGCAGGCGCACGTCCTGGCCGCGATAATTGCCGAGCGCACTCGCGAGGGATATTTGCTTCGCGTCCAGATCCAAAGTCCCTTTGGCGGTCAGACTGGCCGCCGCGCCACGCAATTTGGGGATTTGAACACCGGCATCGAAGGCAAAGGAATCCGTGAAACCATCGCCGGAAAGGTGTGCACTCCCGGTAAGACCCGCCACCGCGAGATCGGCGGCATCGATCTGCACATGCGCTCGAGCACGGTCGGCCTCCGGCTTGACAGATAAAGCTGCCGTGAGACTGCCGGCCAAGCTCTGGCCCACCAAGTGCTGCAAATCGCCGAGTTGTGCCACGGTCAAGGATAGCTGACCCTGAGCACGGGAGTGTTCGTTAAGGGCAATCTGGCCTTCCGCATGAACGCTTTTCCAATTCGCCTGAGTGGTGGCCCGCAGCGTCCCTCCCGCGGCGTGTTGCACTGAGACCGCTAGCTGCAACGGCGCTCCATCGAAGGTTCCCTGCGCATCAATCGAACCCTCGGGTGCGGAAGGCAGTCCTTTCAATTTCGCCTCTGCGGATACGGCGCCGCTCGGCGATCCCCGAACCGATAGGTCCGAAGTCAAGCGCGCCTCGGCTGATAATGCAGACTTCGGGCCCTCGACGGATCCTGACCCTTTCAAGGTTCCCGCCAGCGCCAATGACACGGTCGACAGGTCGGACAACTCCACGTCCCATCGTCCTTTGATCGCTTGCGGACCGATGTTGCCGCTTGCCGATAACAGCACGGCGTGGCCAGTGAGCTTCAAATCCTCCACCGAGAGCACACTCTCTTTCAGCTGCCCGGCAAGCTGCAATCGCGGATGATCTCCCACCGCGCCTGCCCAAACCTGCGCGCCAGGATTCAGGGCCGCGTTGACATCGAGCTTGAAGCGCGTATCGGCGGGGTATCCGTCCGCCTGTGCATTGATCACGGCGCTGCCGCGCAGGTCCTGGCCCGCCAAGTCGGCAAAAGGTGCAACATTTGGCAGCCGCGCCTCCAGCGTCGCGCTTTGATGGCCGGCGGTGACAGCGTCGCCGCGCAGAGAAAACAAGCGGTGCGACGCGATGAGCTCCAGACGGCGGCCGGGGTCATCGAGGTGTACCGTGGCATCGATGCTCAAAGGATCCTTCTCCAAGAGCCTGGAATCTGGCCCGGGAATTCTCAAGCCTTTGACGATGGCGTGCAATTTGGCAATTCCCGATTCCGCTGCGATGTCCGCATTGATCGAGGCTAACTGGGTGTTTCCGGGCATCCGCAAACCGCTGATGTCCAGGTGACCATCAGCGGTGGGAGTTTTGACGCTGCCATGCCACCGGCCGCGCAACGCCGCGCGCTCCCAGCTCAAGTCCGGCCGAGGCGCCGTGGCCGCGGCATCGAATGCAAAGGTCACGTCTGCCGCAAGTTCATTCAAGTTAAAGGTACCTTGCGCCTGCCCCTTGAGCTCTCCGGCCTGAAGCGATACCTCGAGGTGTTCCGCCTCACGCAAGCCTTTCAAGTCAATGGTAGCGTGCAACGCGCCCAAACCGGGCAATGAGAGGATATTCTCCAGTGGGCCGCTGGCGGGCTCGTGCACATTCAGTGAGGCATCCATGCGCTTCTCATCAAAATGCAGATGCAACTCATAAAAGCCATCGCCGTCGATGCGCCGTGCGGACACATCGAAAAGCATGTCGCGCACGGATCGTAAGTGCGCGCTGCCGCTGGCCGCCAGCGATGCTGGCGCGCCTGCCAATTGAGGGCCCAAATGCAGCTCATCGAGCGACACACGGCTTACATCGATGCGCGGAATGGATGGTTGCGCGCTATTCGTCGATGAACCACCCTGCGGCAATCGTTGCATGTCCACACTGGCAACTTGCAAGCGATCGATCTGCAATCGGCCCTGCAGATAAGCGAGCGGCGTCCAATCCAATTCGATGCGTTTCGCGGTTAGCCAAACGCCCGCCTGGTCCTTGAGCTGCAATTGATCGAGGTATAGGTGGCTTGGAAACGAACCGGCCAATCCCGTGAGCTGCACATCGCCGGCGGTCAATCGTGCAATTAGCTTTTCGATTTGATGCCGGCCCGTTTCGGTGTTGCCGACCATGACGATTGTACCCACCAGCAACAGCAGCAGCAACGCCAGAGCACCGAGCGTCCACACTGCGATTTTCACCGCGCGGCGCATCAGAATGCCTGCCCCAGGCCGATATAAAATTGATAGTGTCCTTGCAATGAGCCCTCGCCCCTGCTGGGATTGAGCGGCAGCGCCACATCGAATCGAACCGGTCCAATCGGAGTGTAATAGCGAAGTCCCGCGCCCGCACCCACTTGAAGTTGGGACGGCACCACTTTAAGTTTGGCGCTGGTTTGTCCGCCATCGGCAAAAACCGCAGCGCCCCAGCTGGTGCCGAAGCGCTGCCGAAACTCCACGCCGACGGCGGTAATAGCCGTGCCGCCGACGGGTATCGTGGTACCCGGGAAAATTGGGCCCACCGATTGATAGGCATACCCCCGGATGGTGCCGCTGCCCCCGGCATAGAATCGCTGATCGGGCGGCAAGCTCAATTGCCCCGCTCCCTGCGCAATGCCGGCGAGCGTCCGGGCCGCGAGCACGCTACGTCCCGGCGAAACAGGCAATAGATTGTTCAAGTCAAAGTATGCGGACGCTTTGAATTGGGTAATGATAAACGTCGAGCTCGGATGGCCCAGCGCGAGCGTCGGGGTCACACTTAAGGAGCCGCGCAAGCCATGGCGCGGATCATCGAGCGGCGAGGGAAGGTCGGTCGAATCGTAAGCAGCGCTCAGCGGCAGCGCTGCCAGGGTGTAATCGATCGTCAAGGGGACGCCGACGATTTGCCCTTCTTTATTGGTTGTTACGCTCGTAATTTGCGTGATTTGTTCGATTGTGGTCGCCACGCCCCCGCTCAAGGTCCAAACGCTTGATAACTTGCGGCTCAAGGTGACGCCGGCGGTCTTGGCGGACTGATCGTAGGCCTGTAGGTCCTGCTTGAGCGCGCCTACCGAAAATTGCAAGGATTGGTCGCGGTGCAGAAATTCGGGCATCAGGTACTTGATGCTGGTGTCGTAGCCGAGTCCCGTCGTATTGCTGCCGCCTAAATTGATGACAGACGCGGCAAAGGTTAGCTGTTCCGCATTTCCAAACACATTGCGGTCGGTCCACGTCCCACCGCCGCTGCCACCCAAGTCGCTGGAAAAGGCCGCACTGACGGTAACCGCGTGACGCGGCCGCTCGTGGACCTTGAAGGTAATCGGCACGCGTCCGGATGCGTCCGCTTCCGTGCCGGTTTGCACCGTCACTTGACCGAACACATTGAGCGCCAGCAAATCACGACGCGCGCGCTCAATCTGCGACGGTCTGAATAAATCGCCGGTATGCATCAATAGGCGCCGGCGCAGCAAGCGCTCGTGCACGCGTTGCAAACCTTCGATATGAATTTCGCCGATGGTGGCCTTGGACCCAGCCATGACCTGAAAAGTCAGGTCGAGAACGGGCGCATCGTCCGCTTCGTAGGCTACGGGCGGATCGACCTTCGCAAATGCGTAGCCCTGTTCCTGAAGTGCCGTTTGCAGCCGATTGGCGCCCGCGAGCACATCAGCCGCAACCGCGGGCTGTCCGGTCTTCAATCCGAGTATGCTGCGGGCATCGATCGACTCCGGTACCTCGCCCTCGATGTCGATTTTGCGCAGATGATAAAGCGTCCCCAACGTGAAGCTGACATCGACGATCGCCACACTGCCCTTCGCCAATGCGGTCAAGGTTTCCCCGAGACTTGGGTCCGTGAGCGGTATGCCATTGATCTTAATGACGACAGCGGATTCATAATATCCGAAGCTTTCCAGAACCGTCTTGAGTCGATCGACGTCGCTGCGCGACCGAGCAATCAAGCCAAAGGGGCTTACCGGGGCGGTGGCGCGAAGAGTGCGCAAATCTGACGTGGCTTTCAAAGTCTGGTCGATATCGTCATTCCCCGCCGATGCGATGTCCACTCTATACGGTTGCGGATCGGCGGCGCGCGCTGCCGCGCAAGCTAAAAGCCCTACCAAAACGAGCTCGAGGGAAAGGGGGAGTTTCATCGCGTTGCTAGGCTAGCAGGTCTAACTTGTCCGTCTGCCGGATCGAGTGTCGGCCTAGGCCTACAGAGACTGTCCCGGCTTCGGAATACTGGAGTGCAGTTCAAGGGCATAACCTTGTAATCAGAGTCGAGCACCAGGAGCACATTGTATGGCCGATATCAAACCCAATGATGATGACGACGTGAAATTGACTGCACCTGATCCCGCCACGGAGTCGTTCTTACGAGGTGCAGCGCTGGAAGGTGCGGACCAACGGAATGCGCCCGATCATGTGGCATACGATAAGACGCGCAAGACCGACCAAACCTTACGACTGGATGGCGAGGAGGACACTCTGTACGAAGACGGCCTGGATATCGAAGATGATTCCCGTCCGCTCACCGGCATAGACGGCCGGGACGACAGCACTCCAGAGCGATAGCAGGTAAAAAGCGCCGGCAATATCGCCCGCCCGCTTCGGAGGACGGCCCGTGGATGTAGGCTCGATGATGACGGCGCGAGTTGTCACGGTGGAAATGGACGACCGGCTCGACATCGTCAGAGAAATATTCGACCGCCTGAATTTTCACCATCTTCTGGTGGTTGATGCGAGCAAAAAACTGGTCGGCGTGGTATCGGACCGAGATTTACTCAAAGCCCTGAGTCCTAACGTGGGCAGCGTTGCGGAAACCGCCCGGGACCTTGCGACGCTGAATAAGCGTGTGCACCAGATTATGAGCCGAACACTCTTCACCTTGCACCCGCATGCCGCCGTCAACGAAGCGGTGCAGTTATTCCTCGATCAGCGAATTTCATGCATTCCCATCGTGGATGACGCATTCAAACCCGTCGGCATCTTGAGTTGGCGCGACGTGATGAAATCGCTGCTAACGGCAAACAAGTCCGATTAGGGCTTCGTGACCGGTAGCCTTTGGAGCGGCTCCGCAACCTCCGCCGTGAAATAGGCCATCATGGCGAGCACCGCAACCTGCCGCCGGATATTCTCCGGCTCGATCTTGTCCAACGTGTCCGCTGCGGTGTGGTGATAGTCAAAATAAGTTCTCGTATCGACGATGGGCGCCAAGGTTGGTACACCGGCTTCATCCAGAAATCTGACATCGGAGCCGCCCGCTTCATCGCGAGGGTCCAAAACGCCGGCACCCAGGGCGCTTAGCGAGTGCATCAGCGGCGCAAACTGAGGCAATGAACCGGGAGTCACATGCGCGGAAACGCCGAACGGCCTTCCCGCTCCATTGTCGCTCTCGATCGCGGCAATCTGCCGTGCGAGGTTGAGGCCGTTCAGCTTGAGATAGGCTTGGCCGCCGGCGCTGCCATTCTCCTCGCTCATCCAGCCAATGAACCGTATGGTCCGGCGCGCACGTAATCCCAATGACTGCAGCAGGTGCACGGCCCCCATGGCCGAGGCAACCCCGGCACCGTCGTCGATCGCTCCCTGAGCAAGGTCCCATGAGTCCAAATGTCCCGATACGATGACCACTTCCTCGGGGCGTTCGCGGCCAGCCCAATCCGCAATGACATTGTAGCTGTCTGCGTCGGGCAGGGTCTGCGGCAATAACTTGATGCGCACCGTGACCGGCCCTTCGGCGGCGAGCCGCGCTAACCACATCGAATCCTCGGCGCTTAAGGCAGCGGCGGGAATTTTCGGCAGCTTGGCATCGTACTGCATCACGCCGGTGTGCGGCAGCCGATAGTTCGCCCCGCCGACGGATCGAATTAACGCCACCGCGGCGCCCACTTCGGCGGCAGCGCTGGCGCCCCGTACGCGGTAGGCAACTCCTTCTCCGTAAGCGTTTCCCGCCCGTCCGTTTTGCGCCAGGGTCTCATTGAAGGGTACGTCGAAAAGCACGGTCTTGCCGCGCGCCTGATCTGCTCGAGCGTGCAATTCTTCAAAGCTATGGACCACCAGGAGCTGCGCGGAAACGCCTTGTTCCACCGTCGCCACCGAGCCGCCTAAAGTGGTCAGGTGCAAACGCTGGGTGACGCCGGCGGGTCGCCCCGGATACTCAATGATCTCGCCTTGTTCCTCGCCACGAACCCAGTTCGGCACCTTCACCGGCTGTAAGGAAACGGTCAACCCGCTGGACCGCAAGGCACCCGCGATTTGTTGAACAGCGGCCTCCGCTTGCGGCGAGCCGCTTATTCGCGGGCCTATCTTGTCGCAAAGATCAGCGAGGCGCCGGTAAGCCCATTCGTCCTTCATGCCGGCATCGCGAATTTTATCCAAGGCCGCACTCATGGCGGTCTGGGATGTGCTGGCATCGGCCAGTGCGGTGCACGGAATCGTTGCGCTGACCGAGATCGTGATCAGCGCGGCTCGCAGGGCGTTCCTGGGTCTCATGCAGAGCTGTATAGCTGACGCCCAGGGCTGCGTTATTAACTTATTTTAACAATTCAACCACAGGGGCTTAACCGCCCGAAGCCCAGCGTGCCGGTATGAAGAACTCTCGACTAGCGCGGGCGCTATGCGCCTGCGCGTTGTTGGTCCTCGGGGCATGCAGCGTCGGCCCCGCCTATAAACGCCCAGAAATCCCGCTGCCCGATCGATGGCGCGACACACCCGGCAGGGACGCCACTGCGGTATGGCCCAATTCCGATTGGTGGCATGGTTTTGGTTCTGAAACTTTGGATGATCTGATCGCGCAGGCTCAGCGCAACAATGACGATCTGGCGGGAGCCATCGCTCGCATCCGGGAGGCCGACGCCCAAGTCCGCATCGCGGGAGCTCCGCTTTTACCGTCGCTGGATGCAGGCGCCACGGCCAGCCGTCAGGAGGCGAGGCTGACCGGCATCGGCGTGGCCACCTTTAACACTTTCAGTCCAGAGCTCTCCGCCAGCTACGAGTTGGATTTTTGGGGCAAGAATCGGGCATCGTTGGCATCGGCGCGCGCAACTGCGCTTGCCAGCCGGTACGATAAGGAAACCGTAGCGCTGACCGTGGTCAGCAGCGTCGCCACCACGTACTTTCAAGCGCTTGAATTTCGAGACCGCCTTGAGGTAGCGCGCAGCAATCTGGCCAACGGCGAACAAATCCTGCACGGGTTTCAGCTGGAACTCAACGCCGGTATCGCCACCGGGCTGGATGTGGCGCAGCAAGAAACAACCGTGGCCCTGCTTCGTGCTGCGATACCGCCGTTGGAGCAGCAATTTCGACAAACGGTCGACGCCCTGGCCGTGCTTGTCGGCAGAACACCGGAAAGCATCGATGTGGATGCCGGGACCTTGACCTCTTTGACGACGCCCCCCATCGTCGAGGGTCTCCCGTCGCAGCTCTTGTCCCGCCGTCCGGATATCGCCGAGTCTGAACAACAATTGATCTCCGCCAATGCCAATATTACCGTGGCGCGCGCCGCGTTGTTCCCAAATATTCAGCTGACGGCAAGCGGCGGGTATGCAAGTTCGGCGCTCACTTCACTCGTCAGTCCGGCCGGGCGCATTTGGGCGTTATCGGCAGGGCTTACGCAACCCATATTTCATGGCGGCGCGTTGCGGGGCCAGGTCCAATTCAGCAATGCACGCTACGATGAATTGCTGAGCACGTATCACAAGACGGTCATTTCAGCTTTCAGCAACGTGGAAGATGCTTTGGTGGCGACACAACAAACCACGGAACAACAGCTGCGGCAGCAAGAAGCCGTGGAACGAGCGCGCCGCGCCTTTCAGTTTGCCCAGACACAAATGTCGGCGGGAACGGCGAACATACTCACCGTTCTAAATACCGAGAATGCCCTGTTCAGCGCGCAGGACGAGCTGGTTCAGGTCCAATACTTACGTTTTCAATCGCTGGTGAATTTATTCACGGCGCTTGGCGGCGGATGGCAACAAGGGTAACTATGAATCGACCTTCAACCTTGCGAATTCGCGTGCTTCTCGGTGGGCTCGCCCTGGCGGTCTTGCTGGTTTTTGCGTGGCGCACGTTTGTTCACAAGCCGAGCGTGGCAACGCATGCCGCAGCGCCGGGGATCGCGGTCGACACGGCTGCCGCGAATCATGCCGACGTGCCGGTTTACCTAGAGGGTCTTGGCACCGTGCAAGCCTTTTATACCGTCACGGTAACCGCACGGGTCGACGGCGAGCTACAGAAAATTGCCTTCACGGAAGGCCAGACGGTGCGCAAAGGAGACTTGCTCGCGCAACTGGATCCTCGCCCTAATCAGGCGGCGTATGAACAGGCGGTCGCCACTAAGGCCAAGGATGCGGCGCAGCTGGCGAATTCAAAGCTCGATCTGGCTCGGTACACCTTGCTCCAGCCCGAGAATTTGGCGAGCAAGCAAACCGTGGATACGGCACGCGCTGCCGTCGATCAGCTCGCGGCCCAACTCAAGGTCGATCAAGCCATCATCGACAACGCTCGCACCCAGCTGGATTACACTCGCATCACCTCGCCGATCAACGGCCGCACCGGCATTCGCCTGATCGATCCGGGCAACATCGTTCATGCCGCAGGCACCGGCGGAATCGTGGTGGTCACACAGGTCCAACCGATTTCGGTCATTTTCACCTTGCCGGAGGAGGACTTGAGTGCCATCGGCGCGGCGCTCGCGGCGGGGCCTGTGCCGGTGACAACCCGGTCGCGGGATAAAGGCACCGAGCTCGACGAAGGCACCCTCACGCTCATCGACAACGAGATCGACCAGGCCACCGGCACCGCGAAGCTCAAGGCCACGTTCAACAACGATCGCAACACGCTGTGGCCGGGACAATATGTGAACGCACGGGTTTTGGTCGCCACCGAGCGCAACGTGCTGACGGTGCCGACTTCGGCGGTACAGCTGGGGCCAAACGGCCCGTTCACGTATGTCGTCAAAAGCGATTCGACGGTCGAAATGCGGCCCTTGACCATCGGCGCAGAGAGCGGCGGCATGACCGTGATCAAGAGCGGCCTCGCCTTGAATGATCGCGTGGTAACCAGCAATCAATACCGCCTGCAGCCCGGAGTCCTGGTTCGCGACAACGCCTCCCAACCGCCCGGCGGCGCCAATGCCGTCGCCGAAACCAACATGGCGGCGCCGGCCAAGACCTCATGAGTATCTCGGAACCGTTTGTCCGCCGGCCTATCGCCACGTCGCTGCTGATGGGCGGCATCTTTTTGCTGGGGCTGGTCGTATTCCCCTTGTTGCCCGTCGCACCCCTTCCGCAGGTGGACTTCCCGACCATTTCCGTCTCCGCGGCGCTGCCCGGCGCGAGTCCGGAGACCATGGCCTCATCCGTCGCCACGCCGCTGGAAACGCAGTTTGCGCAGATCTCCGGCCTTGCGCAGATGACCTCGACCAACGCGCTTGGCACGACGCAAATCACCTTGCAATTCGATCTGAATCGCAATATCGACGCCGCTGCCCAGGACGTGCAGACAGGCATCGATGCGGCAGGCGGCCAGCTGCCGAAAAATCTACCGACGCCGCCGACCTATAGAAAGGTCAACCCTGCGGATTCACCTATTCTCTTGCTCTCAGTCCATTCCGACGTGCTGCCGGTCACCAAGGTGGACGACTACGCAGAAAACATCCTTGCGCAGCAGATATCCCAGATTCCCGGTATCGCGCAGGTCAGTATCGGCGGTCAACAAAAGCCCGCGGTTCGTGTGCAAATCGACCCGACGAAGTTGGCTGCACTGGGCTTGCAGATGGAAGATGTCGCGAACGTGATTACCGCGGCTACGGTGGATGCGCCCAAAGGCTCGATCAACGGCCCGACGCGCAGCATGACAATTTACGATAACGACCAGCTGCTCACCGCCGCCCCTTGGAATGATGTTGTGGTTGCCTACAAGAATGGAGCGGCGGTGCGCATTCGAGACATCGGAGTTGCCGTCGATGGCGCGGAGAACAGATTAATAAGCGCTTGGCAGAACGGCCGCAGCGGTATTCTGCTGCTGATTTTCAAACAACCCGGAGCCAACGTGATTGACGCGGTAGCACGCGTGCAAGCGCTGCTTCCGCACGCACTCGCTTCCGTGCCGCCATCGATAAAGGTCGACACGGTCGCCAACCGCACCACCACGATCAAAGCCTCGGTCGAGGATGTCGAGATCACGCTGGGAATCACCATCGTGCTGGTGGTGTTGGTGATTTTTTTGTTTCTGCGCAATGCCTGGGCAACCATCATTCCGGGAGTCACCGTGCCCCTCGCACTGCTGGGAACAGTGGCGATGATGTACGTGCTCAACTTCAGCTTGGATAACTTGTCCTTGATGGCCTTGACAATTGCGGTCGGCTTTGTAGTCGACGATGCCATCGTGATGCTCGAGAACATTTACCGGCACATCGAAGAAGGCTTGACTCCGCTCGAGGCAACGCTCAAGGGAGCGGGCGAGATTGGCTTCACCATCCTGTCGATCAGCGTCTCGCTGATCGCGGTATTCATTCCGTTGCTGCTGATGGGCGGCATTATCGGACGCTTGTTCCGCGAATTTGCGATCACCATGACGATGACCATCGTTGTTTCGGCATTTGTCGCCCTGACGCTGTCGCCAACCATGTGCGCGATGTTTCTGCGCGATGAAAAGCACGCCAAGCACGGCAAGGCCTACATGTTCGTCGAACGCGCCTTCGATAAAATCTTGGCGGGCTACACGCGCGGCCTCGATTTCGTGCTGGATCACAAGCGGGCGACGCTCGTGACATTTCTCATCACGCTCGCTGCCACTGTGGTGTTGTATATATACATCCCCAAAGGCTTCTTCCCGCAACAGGACACCGGGATCATCGCCGGCTTGAGCGATGCCCCGCAGGACATTTCGTTCGATGAAATGGTACGGCGCCAGCACGCCTTGCTGGATGTGGCGGCGCGCGACCCGGACGTTGCCAGTTATGGCACCAGCATCGGCGGTAATCGGCCGCTCAACACCGGGTGGGCCATGTTGGCCTTGAAGCCCCTCGGTGAGCGCAGCGCCAGCGCGGATGAAATCATCACGCGGCTGCGGCCTCAGCTTGCGAAAGTCCCGGGCATCCAACTGTTTTTGCAGGCGGCCCAAGATCTGAATGTCGGCGGCCGCACCTCGCGCACCCAGTACCAGTACACGGTGCAGGACTCTAATATTGAGGAACTGAATGAATGGGCACCCAAATTGCTCGAGAGCTTGAAAAATCTGCCGGCACTGCGCGATGTGGCCTCGGATCAGCAGACCAGCAGCGGCATGCTGTCCCTTGAAATCGACCGCGATCAAGCAGCGCGTTTCGGCATCCAACCGCAAGCCGTCGATCAAGCGCTTTACGATGCCTTCGGACAGCGCCAGGCAGCCCAGTTCTTTACCCAAGCCAACAGTTATCATGTGGTGCTGGAGATCACGCCATCCCTGCAAGGCGATCCGGATTCGCTGAAGAAGCTGTACTTGAAATCGCCGTTGAACGGTCAAATGGTGCCGCTATCCGCGATGACCAAGTTCGACACGCGTCATGTGACTTACCTGTCGATAAACCACCAGGGCCAATTTCCCGCCGTGACCTTGTCTTTTAATCTGGCGCCCGGTGCCGCGCTCGGCGA
>DASWUU010000252.1:0-17727 GCA_036401515.1 Steroidobacteraceae bacterium | reverse complement strand
CTGTTGAGTGCCGCCTTGACGAACACGGATTGATCGAACAAGGACTTCACCGAGACGCCCTGCGGCAACACTTTCTTGATGTCCTCGAGCGCGGCCCGTACGCCGTCGATTACCGCCAATGTCGATACGCCGCCGGTCTTGCGGATCACCATCAGGGCGCCGGGCGTACCGTTGACCGACACCGAATTGGTCTGCACCTGGAACCCGTCATGGACGTGCGCCACATCGCGCATGAACACCGTGCGGCCGTCAATTTGTTTGATCGGAAACGCATTGATGGTTTCGATGACGTCTGGCGAGTTATTCATGCGCAGCGTGTAATCCTTGTCGCCGATCTTGACGTCGCCTGCCGGCAAAATGACGTTTTGATGCTGCAGCGCTAAACTCACATTTGTTGCGGACAGGCCCCGCGCCTGCAGCGCTTGGGAATCCAAGTCCGCCATGATCACCCGCGGCTTACCCCCGTAGGGATAAGGCACCTCAGCGCCATGAACAACTGCAAGCGCAGGCCGGATGATGTTTTGCCCCAGGTCATTGAGCTTGGTGTCGGGCAGCGACTTGCTTGAGAGGCTGAGCTGGATGATGGGGACATCGGTTGCGCCGTAACGCAATACCAGCGGCGGCGTGATATTCGGGGGCATGTACTTGAGGACGACCAGTGCACTGCTGGCGAGCTGCGAGACAGCGCGCGTAACATCCGCGCCTTCACTGAGATAAATCTTCTCAACTCCCACACCCTGGTAACTCACCGCTTCGATGCGCGAGATGTTGTCGACCAGTGAGGCTAACTGCCGCTGATGAAGCGTCAGAATGCGGTTTTGCATATCCTCAGCGCTCATGCCGTTATAGGTCCAGACAACCGCAACCACGGGTATGTCGATCTCCGGGAAAATATCGATCGGCATGCGCAGCGCCGCGCCCGCTCCCATGAGACTGATGAGAATCAGCAAAGCGACGACCGTATAAGGGCGTTTTAGCGCGAGTTCGACGACGGACATGGAAACAATGTAGACGAGGAAGGCACGAGCGTCAGGAGCCGAAAGTCATGCTTTGGCATGACTTTAGTCACTTTCTGTAAGACCAAAGTCACTTTCTTCTGGACAGCACCGCAAGTTCGGTCCTGGTATTGGCGTGAAGCTTTTCCATGATCCGGCTGACGTAATTTTTGATCGTGCCCTCGGCCAGGAATAGAGCAGCACCGATCTGCCGGTTGCTCATGCCTTGCGCAATGAGCTCTAGGACCTTCTCTTCCTTTTCGTTCAGAACCTCAGCCTCCAATCTTGTGGCCTGGTTCGACGCATCTTCGTCGGCGCTGCGAATCGCACCGGCGCCGCGGCTGGCGGCGGCCTCCTCTCGAAGCGGCACTGATTGCGCGAGACGCCGAAACTGATCCATCACCTTGCGTGCAATCTGCGGCGTTAACCGTGATTCGCCACGCCGCAGCGCGCGGACGGTTTCGAGCAGCTCATTTTCCTCCGCATCCTTCAGAAGATATCCGTGTGCCCCGGCACGCACTGCCTCGAATACAGTTTCATCATCATCCAATGTGGTTAGCACAAGTATCTGGGTTGCGGGAAGCGCTCGGGTGATTTCGCGCGTTGCGGCGACACCCCCTTTCACCGGCATATGCAGATCCATGAGGACCACGTCGGGGCGCAGCAACCGTGTCAGTTCTACGGCCTCGGCGCCATTGCAAGCCTGCCCCACCACCTCCATGTCCGGCTCCATGGAAAGCAGCAGCGCCACACCCCTACGCACCAACGCCTGATCCTCGGCGATCACGATTCGAATTGGAGACGAGCGCGCCTCTTCGCTCACTGTCACGTGTAAACTCCGCTTTCGTGCTGGCTCACGGGCGAGATAATGCGACTCGATCGGCATCGTTTGGAAGTGACTTTAGTCACCTTTTACCTGGCGCGCGCACGGCAGTGATCCTCGATCCGAGGCGCAGTCTCGCCGCCGGAGTCATGTGGCTCATTATTGCCTTGGCTTTCACGTTTTCCATTGCGGCAGCGGCCTGGGTAGGTCGAATAGCCCGCCAACACGTCGTTGAGCAACACATACGGCGGCTTGCCTTGGAAACCGACCTGCTCGCCTCAGAATTGGATGAGGCGCTGGCGTCGCGCTTGGCCGCAGTGCGCGCCGCGGAAAATGTTTTTCGCAGCGCCGCGGCGTCACGCCGGCCGGCCGGACTGGCCGATTTCTTCAGCTACCTTACGTCCACTTATCCCGGATTCGATTGGATTGCCATCGCTGACGTAGCGGGCAAAGTCGTCAGCAGTGATGGCGAGTTACCGGAAGGCATGGTGACGACCAGCACGTGGTATTCCACAGGATCGCGCCGCGTGTGGATCGGCGTGATCGAAGAGGCCGCAAAGGCCAAAACGGCGGTGGCCGCGGACGGGATGTCGGGTCTCGGCGATATGGCCGTCCCTGTGCGGGACGGGACCGGCGCAATTGTTGGGGTGATCGCGGCTCACTTAAGCTGGCGCCGAGCACCGGACCATCCCTCGCGCCTCACCGACGAATCCGATCCTCGCAACGCGGCCCAGGCGTTTATTCTGGATCGGCACGGCCTTGTTCTGGCGGGACCCGATGGTTTTAGCGGCAAACCTTGGGAGGGAAGGCCGGTGCGCGAGCAGTCGCCGGCACCCACAGCGCTTGCTTCGGAGAATGCCGGCCGCCTGCTGCAATTTCAGCGCCTATCCAGCGGCGAGGAAGTGCTCGTTTCGCGCGAGCCGTTGAACGCTGGGGCGGAATCTTCGGCCGGCGATTGGCTGGTACAGCTCAGCGAACCCAATCAACGCGTCTATCAGCGCGCGGAGGCCCTCGCTGCGCAGATCCTGTGGGTATCCTTGTGCCTGGGCGCTCTGACGGCCGTGTTGGGGATACTCGGCGCGCGCTATATCACCGGCCGGCTGCAACGTCTCGCGGTGTCTGTCGCCAATGCCGGCCAAAACCAAGCAGGCGGATTCGAAGTCCCTGAGGGAGTCGATGAGGTGGCCCAGCTCGGCAGCGCGTTCGCGAAGATTCTCGGTGATCTTCAGCAGGAACGCAGCGAACTCGAGCGGCGCGTCGCCGTCAGGACCCGGGAAGTGCAGCGGCTAGCGGAAGAGTCGCGTTATGCCGCGATAGTCCGAGAGCGCCTGAAAATCGCTCGGGATCTGCACGATACGCTGGCGCATTCGATGATGGCGATGTTGAGCGAGATCCGGTTGCTGCGAAGGCTTTATCTGCATGATCCCCAAGCGGTGCCCGCCGAGCTTATCCATGCCGAGGAGGTTGCGCACCACGGGCTGAATGAGGCACGCAGCGCCATTTCCCAAATCCGATCGAATGCCGTGCGCGAGACCGGTCTTGGGCCCGCCCTTTCCACCGCGTTCCAGCACTTCCTCGACCGCACCGGCATCGCGGGAGACTTTAGCGCCGACGCCGAGGCCGCCCGATTCGGCGATGAGCGTGCCGAGACCCTGTTGCGAATGGCACAGGAGATCTTCCGCAATATCGAACAGCATGCGATGGCCACACGGGTCACTGTAAAGCTTCGGATAACGGATGGAATGCAGCTGGAACTGCTTATTGAGGACAACGGCGTCGGCTTTGACTCCTTGAGCATCCCGAAGGAGCACTACGGAATCTTAGGGCTCCGCGAGCAAGCGGAGCTCATCGGCGCGGCGTTGCTGATAGACAGCAAATCCAATCAGGGAACCAAGCTGTCGATCTCGCTACGCCTTTCCCCGGAAGCTTTCAGCCGGATTCCTTAGCGGCCATTACTGCGCGAGTTGAGGTTGTTCACCACATCCTTAACGTTTGGAACCCGGCGCGCGATCGACTCGGCGTTGCGGATCTCGAATTCCGTATCGACCGTACCGCTTAGGTACACAACGCCATTAATTGTCTGAATACTCAGCGCGGCAGGCGGCCCAAGTTCGCGGTGTTCAGCGAGCGTCGATGCCACCTCCGCGTTGATTTGGGCATCCATGGCGCAGTTTTCCGGGGAGCACTTCTGGAAGACCGCACATCCGGACAGGCCTGCGGCCAGAATGAGGGCGAGACTCAGGGCGCGTAGTGGTTTGGGCTTGTGCATAAGGTTTCCCGTCGAACTCGGCTCGTCAGACATCATGAGGCAAGCAACAGTTCCAAGGTGCGCTGGTATACGGCGTGCAAGCGGTTGATGTCCTCGACGCGCACGCACTCGTTCACCTTGTGGATGGATGCATTGATGACCCCCAGCTCGATCACTTGCGCACCCAGCGGGGCAATGAAGCGGCCATCGGAGGTTCCCCCGCCCGTGGTGAGCTTGGGTTGAATTTGCAGTTGTTCCTGCACGGCGCGAGTTGCCGCCTGCGACAAGGTCCCCGGTACGGTCAGAAACGGATGTCCGGAAATAAACCACTCAAGCGAGTACCTCACCCGGTGGCGCTGCAGGATTTCCTCGACCGCCTGTTTCAAGCCATCGACGGTTTGTTCGGTTGAGAAACGCAGATTGAAGCGTGCCCGAAGCTCGCCGGGGATGACATTCGGTGCCCCGGTACCGGCAGAAATATTCGAGACCTGAAACGTGGTCGGTTGGAAATGCTCGTTTCCCTGATCCCAGGTGCGGGCAGTGAGTTCCGCCAGCGCCGGCGCCAGCGCGTGCACCGGATTGTCAGCCAGGTGCGGATACGCGATGTGCCCTTGCACGCCATGCACCGTAAGACGGCCGCTCAAGCTGCCGCGCCGCCCGATCTTGATGGTGTCCCCCAAGGTATTCTCACTCGAGGGCTCGCCCACCAAACACCAGTCGATCCTCTCGTTGCGCTCGCGCAGGACTTCGACGACTCGGCGGGTACCGTCGACGGACGGTCCTTCTTCATCGCTGGTGATGAGAAAGGCGATGGTGCCGCGATGCTTGGGGTACTTCCCAATGAATTCTTCACTGGCCGTGAGCATCGCCGCGAGACCGCTTTTCATGTCCGCAGCGCCGCGCCCGTACAACAACCCATCCTTGACCACGGGCTCAAAGGGATCGGTGCGCCATTCATCCAAGGGTCCCGAGGGCACGACATCGGTGTGTCCGGCAAAGCAGAATACGGGACCGCCGCTGCCGCGCTTGGCCCAAAAATTGTCGACCGGCCCAAAGCGAAGGCTCTCGACCGTGAAGCCGATCGCTGCAAGCCGCTCGATCATCAAGTTCTGACATCCGCCGTCGACGGGACTGACGGACTGACGGGCGATCAGCGCTTTGGTCAATTCCAGGGTAGTTGACATCAGAAGCGCAGAACGGGTGGTTGGCGCCGCAGGTTGACCCACAGGCCGTAACCGCCGAGGACCAGAGCGCTGATCAGCACCCACGCAGGCATGGCCAGCCCGAGGAACTCCCAGGTTATTTTGGCGCACTCACCGGATCCGGTCAGCACCTTGACCAGCACTTCGCTCAACGAAAACACCTTGAGCATGAAGTCTAGGGATGCGCCGCAGGCCGGCACGCTGCCCGGCGGCAAATGCTGTATATAAAGATGACGCAAGGCGACTCCGATCGTGGCGAGCGCGGCAAGCGCGAGCAGGGCCGCATAGACACGCCGGCCTTTCACGCCCGGATCGTGCAGGGCGGCGATCAAGAAGAGCACGCAGACAACGAATATGCCGATCCTTTGGAATATGCACAGCGGACAGGGCTCCAGGTGCAGCACGTACTGGGCATAGTAAGCGTACGCCAGTAACCCAGCGCACGCTAAAAACCCCAAAAGATTGCCGAGGCGCGCCGTCATCAGCGACGCATGAGCGCGTGCGCCGCATCGATCTGCTTCGCGACATCTTCCAGGGAGGAATGGCGAATATCCTTGCCATGCACCATGTAAATCACATACTCGCAGATGTTTTTCGCATGATCGCCGATGCGCTCCAAAGCACGCACGATCCACATGATCTCGAGTGCGCGGCGGATCGTGCGCGGATCCTCCATCATGAAGGTGATGCACTGGCGCTGAATCGACTCGTACTCCTCGTCCACCATTTTGTCCTCTTGGGCAGTCTTGAGCGCCGCCTGCGAGTCCATGCGGGCGAAGGCATCGAGCGCATCGTGCACCATCTGGGCGACTTGCCTGCCCAAGTGCTTTACCTCTCGGTACTTGTCCGCGGGCCGCTCCATGGTAGCCAACCGTGAGGCGATGTAGCCGATTTTCTCGCCTTCGTCCCCGATCCGTTCTAGATCGGTGATAGTTTTGATGATGGCGACGATCACCCGCAGATCGCCGGCCGCCGGCGCTCGAATTGCGAGAATCCGGCTGCACTCCTCGTCGATGGATAATTCCATGCCGTTGACCTTGTAGTCATCGGTGGCGACCGATTCGCCCAAACGGCTGTCGCCCTCCACCAGCGCGGTGATCGCCTTGTGCAGCTGCTGCTCGACGAACCCGCCCATCTGCAGCACCTGATTACGCACCTTCTCCAAGTCCTCGTTGAAGCGGCGCGAGATGTGGTGGGTCAGATCAGCGGTTTCCATAAAATTCAACCTTGATGCACTTAAGAACGTGCGTACGGAGATTTACTCGCGTTCGTTTACATCCGATTGCAGCATACGTCAACCTCGCACGTCATATATATGACATTCACGCGCTCGCTGCGTTTCGCAGCTCCAGCTTCCAAATGCGTTGGGGCGGAAAATGACAGGTAAACGTGCTGCCCTTACCCTCGATGCTTTGCACATCGAGCCAGCCCCCATGGCGCTGCAAGGCGTGCTTCACGATCGCCAGTCCCAAGCCTGAGCCGCCCTGCTCGCGCGATCGACCCGCATCGACGCGATAGAAACGCTCTGTGAGACGCGGGATGTGCTCAGCCGGAATGCCGATACCGCTGTCCGTGACCGAGAAATATGCGCCTTCTCCGTCAGTCCACCAGCGCATGCGCACCGTGCCCTCAGCGTTGGTGTATTTAAGTGCATTCACCAGCAAATTGGTCAGGGCCGATTCAATTTCGTGCGCCGTTCCGTACAGGCCATCGTGCGACTCCAAATCCAGGAACACCTGGCGTGGCCGATCCGCGCCGGCCAATGCATCGCGATGCAGGCGCTCGAGCATGTGCGGCACATCGATGGGCTCGCGGGCCGCCTCCCCATCCTCGGACTCCAGGCGCGATAGCTCCAAAAGGTCTGCGATGATGGCGTTCATGCGCTGGGCCTGTGCGCGCATGTCCTTGATGGGGCCATCCCAAGCCGGATCAATGGACTCATCATCCGCCAAGGTATCCAGGTAGCCTGAGATCACCGTCAGGGGTGTACGCAGCTCGTGCGAGGCATTGGCGACGAAGTCCTTGCGCATGGCTTCGAGTCGCATTTGACGTGTCACGTCGCGTACCAGCAGCAACGACTGTCCGCCCCCGTAGGGCACCATCTGTAACGCCAAATACATGTCCAGTTGTACCGGCGGACGGATCACCAGCGGCATCGAAAAATCGTCGCCGTGCAAATAGCGGGCAAACTCCGGGTCGCGGATGAGGTTGTCGATGCGCAATCCGACGTCCACGGGGCGGCGTAAACCCAGCAGCCGAGCGGCTTGGCGATTGAACCAGACGATCTCGCGCTGCGTGCTTAGAATGATGACCCCGTCGGGCAACGCGGCCGTGGAGCGGCGCAATTCACGGTATAGCTGGACCAGACGTTGCTTGTGATATTGCTTACGACGATGCAAGCGGCCCACCTGGCCGATGACGTCGCCCCAAATTCCACCGATGTTGGGCGGGGCGATTTGCGACCGCAGACGCAGCCAGCGGTCCACCCGGTATAGGTTCAGCAGCTGCCAGGCCAGGTAGAAGCAGGCAGCACCCAAAAGCCAGAGCCAAATAGGCTGTATCAGCAGACCTAAGAACAGCCCCAACAGCAAAATGCCCGCGAGGCGCGCGAGCGCGAAGGTCCACATCGCTGCCATGACCTAGGATGCTCCTTGAGATCTCGCTTAGGCGTCTCGCGTCGAAAATCGATAACCGGCGCCGCGCACCGTTTGCACGTATTTTTCCAATGCGAATGGCTCAAGCGCCTTGCGTAGTCTGCGAATGTGCACATCCACGGTACGCTCCTCCACATAAGTATTACCCCCCCAGACCCGGTCGAGCAACTGACCGCGGGTAAATACGCGTTCGGGGTGGGTCATGAAGAAATGCAAAAGCCGGTATTCCGTCGGACCGAGGGCAATTTCCCGCTCGCCCGCACTCACCCGATGACTCGAATCGTCGAGCTTGAGACCGTCAACTTCGACGATATCTTCGGCGCCCCCAGGCGCGGCGCGCCGAAGCACCGCCTGAATCCGCGCCAGCAACTCGCGCGGCGAGAAGGGCTTGGTAATATAGTCATCGGCGCCCCCCTCGAGACCGTTGACCTTGTCATGCTCCTCAGCCCGTGCCGTCAGCATGATCACCGGAATTTCCTCCGTGTCCTTGGCGCGCTTGAGCGAGCGCGTAAGCTCCAAGCCGCTCATATCGGGCAACATCCAGTCCACCAGCATGAGGTCGGGCCGGACATCCACGATGCGAGCTCGCGCTTCACGGCAATCTTCCGCCTCACGGACTTCGTAGCCCGCCCGCCGCAAACCGAAGGCAATCATGTCGCGAATGGCTTTTTCGTCTTCGACAATTAAGATGCGCCTGGCTGACATTGCGTAGTCCCTTGATTCCAAAGCCGACTATTACAGTCTTCGATTGTGACAGTTCCATGACTCTGTCTATTGCCGGGCGCGTTCGATCTCCGTCAACGCCACTTTATCCCTTAAATACAGTGGCTTCAGATCGGCAGGGTCGACCCCCTCGCCGACGGCGAGCCGAGACGCGCCTGCCCAAGCGATTTCGCGCGCATTGGGCAAAGCACGAGCATGTGCGGGTCCCACCTCGACACCGGGTATTTGCGCGAGCTGCGGATAAACGGAAAAGCCGCGGCCGATGCCGACATAATGTCCCCTCAACCTCGACGCGATGACATCCGGGGCAGCGACACCGAGTTCGCCGCTCTGAACCACGCCGCGCGTCGCCAGGCCGCGCGTCGCCACGCCGGGCGTCGCTACACCGGGCATCGCCGCGGCGCTGAAACAGCCCCAATAGAGCTCTCCCATGCGCGCATCGAGGCAGGCGATGATACGAACCTCGCCGTGCGTCCGCACCATCGGCGAGGCCTGCAGCGCCAATGCACAAAGGGTGGTGACGGGTGCAACCTTAAGGTCCGCGCCAAAGGCCAACCCTTGAGCCACGGCGACACTGATCCTGACGCCGGTGAAAGCGCCAGGTCCTATGCTGGCGGCGATTCCATCGAGCTGAGTTAAACCTACTTGCGCCTCGGCCATGACCTCTTCAATCATGTGCAAGAGCTGCTGAGCGCTGCTCTTGCCCGATTCGATCGAGCGCACCAAACACTCGCCATTGGAAAGCAGCGCCACCGAGCACAGTTCAGTGGCCGCATCCAGTGCCAGTACGCGCACTTGAGCTACCCCGCCTGCGATGCCGAGGGCCTAGTCGGCTGGGATGCGTGCAATCGATCGCTCAAAAACTGCGCCGCCGCCGCGCTGTCGACCATCGGACTCTGCGGAATCGACTCGAGGAAGACGCGGCCATAGGCTTTGGTCTTGATGCGTGGATCGCCGATGACGATGACCCCAAAATCATCGAAGTCGCGAATCAGCCGACCCACGCCTTGCTTAAGTGCGAGCACCGCTTGCGGCAGTTGGTATTCAAAAAAAGGATTGCCGCCTCGGCGGCGAATTCCTTCCAAGCGCGCTTTGAGCAACGGGTCATCCGGCGCGGCGAAGGGCAATTTGTCGATGGCGACGATCGACAAGGCCTCGCCCTTGACGTCCACCCCTTCCCAAAAGCTGCCGGTTGCCAAGAGCACCGCGTTGCCCAGCTCCCGAAACCGATTCAACAATGCTTCGCGCGGGGCCTCCCCCTGCACGAGCACCGGGAAGGTCGGATCGGGAAAGCGTGACTTAAGCGCGCGCACACCCTCGGCCAAACCACGATAGCTGGTGTAAAGCAGGAACGCCCGTCCACCGCTGGCGGTGAGCAACGGCGCGCATGCCTCGATGAAGCGCTCGGCAAAACGAGGATCGGTAGGTTCGGGCATGGAAGGCGGTAGGAAAAGACGCGCCTGCTCGCGATAGTCGAAAGGGCTGTCGATGCGCAGCGTGCGCGCTTCACCCAAGCCGATTCTCGCGGCGAAATGCGAGAAGTCCTCGCCGATGGCCAAGGTCGCCGATGTGAACACCCACGCACACGGGCGTGACTCCACATATTCGCGCAAGCGCTCAGCAATCTCGAAGGGCGTGAACTGAAGCGTCATGCCGTTGGCACTGGTCTCGACCCAGCGCAATCCGGAATCGTCCGGCAGCTCGCGCAATTGTGCCAAGGCGTTGGCGACTTTCGCAGCCCTCCTTGCACAGTTCGAGATTCCCGCGCCGCCGCCGAGCGCCTCGAGCTGCGTCGCCAGCTCGCTGAGCGCGGTTTCGACATCCGGCAGAATGTCCACAAAAGCATCGGGCAGTTCGGCCCACTCGTAACGCCCGGCGCCGCGTTGCAGAGCAAATCTCAAGCCCTCCAGTTGCCCATCCACCGCCAGCACTGCCTCGACCACGACCGGGGCGCGAATGGCCGCGGCAGCCAATTCGGCCGTGATGTCGCGCATGAGCACTTGAACCTGGCGCACCGACCAGGTCTGACCGAAGAACTGCGAGGCAATGTCCGGTACTTGGTGCGCTTCATCCAAGATTACCGCTTCGGCCCCGGGTAGAAGATCGCCGAATCCCTCGTCCTTCAAGGCCAGATCAGCCAGCAATAGATGGTGGTTCACCACGACGATGTCGGCAGCCTGTGCGTTGCGGCGGGCATCGAAGATGTGGCAGCGGGAGAATTGCGGACACTCCTGGCCTAGACAATTTTCCCGGGTGGAGCTGATGCTGGGCCACACGAGGGACTGTTCAGGCAAGTCGGTAAGCTCTGCCAAATCGCCGCTTTTCGTCGTCGCCGCCCAGCGCGACACCTTGGCGAGCAACCGCGCGACATCGCGCTCCGGCGGCAACAGGGAATTCGGCTGAGTCGCCAAGTCCAGCCGATGCCGGCAAAGATAATTGGTGCGTCCCTTGAGGAGCGCAATTTTCACCGGCAGCCCTAAGGCCTTCGCCAGCATCGGCACATCGCGGCGAAACAGTTGGTCTTGCAACGTGCGTGTGCCGGTCGAGATGATGACGCTGCGTCCGGATAGCAGTGCCGGAATCAAGTAGGCAAATGTTTTGCCGGTACCTGTGCCTGCTTCGACGATCAGCGGTTCCAAGCGTGCGAGCGCCGCGCCGACCGCCTTGGCCATGACGGCTTGCTCAGGACGGTAGGCATAATTGGGCAGCGCCCGCGCAAGCGGTCCGCCCATGGTGAAAACTTCTTTGTAATCGGTATTCACGGTTCTAGCCTACGACGAATCGCCATCCACTATTTCACGCGGGCGCGAAAACGCACGAACGCCACTGAATTGCCTTTCAAGCCGTTCTTCAATTGCCAGCGAATGTGCGTGTAGTCGGAAGCGGTTGCGAGGCGCGACGGGCGGCCTGGCTCCTCAATCATGAGATTCTCCGCGACATCGAAGCTGCGTCCTCCGTCAACCGAATAACTGACTTTGGTTGCGGGACCGACAGCCGAATCCGCCACGTACGTGGTGTGATCCGGAAGTGCATAAATCACCGTCGGCGCCGGAATGGTGGTGGGCGCTGTATTGCGCACTTCGAGGGTGTAGACGAGCCGATCGCCCGAGGCGACCCGATCCGCGGGGGCAAGCTTCGAGACCTCCCGGCCGTGTTCGACCGTGCGCTGTTCGACTTCGGCAACCGCCTTGATGGCGACCATGCTGCTCGTATCTTGCGCGGCGCCCACGCAGCACAGGACACAAGAGAGTAAGGCCGCGCAGGCGCCCCTCCCCCGCTTCAGACCGATTCCGATCACATTGGCTGCATGTCGTCGCACTGAGCGATTGTAAGTCATCGTAATCAATTGCTTATGAGTAAATCTGCTATTAGATTCTCGCATTCGGACGCGCTCTCCGGGCCGCCTCCCGCAGGAGGGCCATGTCGGCCGATTCTCACGCTACAAGAGTGTTGGCGGGCCTGCACGCCATCTGTCATCCTTATCGATCTATCAAGCTCTCTTCTAGGATAGCCATGGCCACAGCCCCTCAGCACGTAACCCTTGCTTCCATGAGTCGAGACGTCGCGGCCTGGGTGGATGAAGTCGCCAAGCTTACCCAACCCCAGAAAATTTATTGGTGTGATGGCAGCGACGCGGAATTTGCAGCGCTGGAGCGAGAGCTGGTCGCGGGGAAGCAATTGCTGCCGCTTAACCCGCGAAGCTTCCCCGGTTGCGTGTTGTCGCGATCTGATCCATCCGATGTGGCACGGGTCGAACACCTGACTTTCGTTTGCACCCGTAATAGAGAGGATGCGGGACCTAACAATCATTGGATTGCTCCCCAGGATGCGCATCGGCAAATGGACGCGCTGTTTGCCGGTTGCATGAAAGGACGGACCCTGTACGTCGTGCCCTATTGCATGGGGCCCCTGGACTCGCCCTTCTCGCGCTGCGGCGTCGAGATTACCGACAGCGCCTATGTGGTCCTCAACATGCAGATCATGACGCGTATGGGCAGGGCGGCGCTGGAGCGTATCTCGCGTGACGGCCGCTTCGTTAAAGGTTTGCATTCCACCGGGGATCTTGATCCGAAGCGGCGGTTTATCATGCATTTCCCGGAAGAGTTGTCGATCAAGAGTTTCGGATCCGGCTACGGCGGCAATGCGTTGCTGGGCAAGAAGTGTCACGCGTTGCGAATTGCGAGCTGGCAGGCGCGCACCGAAGGCTGGCTTGCGGAGCACATGCTCATCGTCGGGATAGAAAATCCTCAGGGAGAAATTCATTACATGGCGTGCGCCTTCCCGTCGGCGTGCGGCAAGACCAACTTGGCGATGCTGATTCCGCCGTCCAGCTACAAGGGCTGGAAAGTCTGGACCGTGGGCGACGACATCGCCTGGCTGCATCCGGGCAAGGACGGGCGGTTGTATGCCATCAATCCCGAATCGGGCTACTTCGGTGTCGTTCCGGGCACCAATGCCAAAACCAATCGCAACGCCTACGAGATGATCCACAAGGACACCATTTTCACCAACGTCGGTTTGACGGCGGACAACCAACCCTGGTGGGAGGGGCTGACCGAAGGGAGGCCTGTGACCGATTGGCAAGGAAGGCCTTACAACCCCGACAACGGCCCAGCGGCACAACCGAATTCGCGTTTCACGGTCTCGGCCAAGCAAAATCCCAGCTACTCGAAGCTGGCGGAGGCGCCGGGCGGTGTGCCGATTTCGGCCATCGTGTTCGGCGGCCGGCGGCGCGCTCTGGCGCCTTTGGTGTACCAGGCACGAAACTGGTTGCACGGCGTGTTGATGGGTGCCGGCGTTGCTTCGGAGACGACGGCCGCGGCCACGGAGGCGGTAGGCGTAGTGCGGCGCGATCCCATGGCGATGAAGCCCTTTGCCGGCTACAACTTCGGCGATTATTGGGCACACTGGATCAATGTCGGTGCGAAATTGAAGTTCCCGCCGCAAATCTTTCATGTCAATTGGTTTCGCCAAGACAACGCCGGAAAGTATTTGTGGCCGGGCTACGGCGAGAACTTGCGCGTGTTGCGTTGGATCATCGATCGGTGCAAAGGAACAGCCGCCGCGCGCGATACCGCCATCGGGCAGCTGCCTAATTCCCACGATCTGGACTTGCAGGGCGTAGACGTGAGTGCGGCCGCGGTCGAGGAGCTGTTGGCCGTGAATCCGACGCTTTGGAAGGAAGAATTTCAGGGCATCGACAAGTACTTGGCCGAATTCGGCGAGCGCGTTCCGCGCTCCTTGAAAACCGAACTCGACGAGGCCTTGAAGCGAGTTCACTCCTCGCAGGTGTAGCGGATAACCTGGGAGGAGTTGCTTTCCGGCGCCTTACCCAGTCCGATCAATCCCTCGCCGCGAATCTGCATGGAGTCACGGCGCACGAAGGCTTCTTCGCCGTCCTTTCCGAGGACGAACGTGCCGTTGGTGCTTTGATCGATCAGCATGAACTTGTTGCGGTTGATTTCCACGCGGGCGTGCAAGCGCGAAATCAAATTACCCTTTACCACCAAATCGTTTTCCTCGGCTCGGCCGATGGTGATGTTGGCGCGCGTCTCGTTCACCAGCACTTCCTGTCCCTGATACCGTAAACGCAGGCGCTGCGACTTATTGGCCTTCTCTCGCTCGCGCGAGGTGATGGCGATAGCCGGCACCATGCTTGTGACATCCTCGGTCTGCCACAACACCTCGAACAGCGCCACTTCGCTGCTGCGGCCCTTCAGCGTGGCGATATCGATTTGCCGCACCGAGGCGCGCCACTCCGGCGAGAGGCGGTCCACCATGGTTGCCGTGGTCATGATCTGCCCCGCTTTGGCTTGGCTGGTCATGCGATTGGCCGTATGCACCGCCGATCCGAAGATATCCCGGTTCTCGAGAACCACAGGGCCAAAGTTGCAGCCGATGCGGATCGCAACCGTTTGTTCTTCCACTTTGAGCTGAGGATGCAAGGCAATCTGCTTCTGCATTTGCGCGGCCGCATTCAGTGCATCATCGGCGGTGGGAAAGGTCGCCATCACCTCATCCCCCATCGTCTTGATGACCGTGCCATGATTTTGGTCGGTGGCGGCGCGCATCACGTCAATGCAGATCCCCACCATATCGCGCGCGCGCAGATCGCCCAATAGCTCATAGAGCTTCGTGCTGCCGACGACATCGGCAAATAGGATGGCTACTTCGATTTCTTTGCCCATTGCCTAACTCATTATACGTAACGCAAGGTTGGGCCGCTCAGGACGATCAGGTCGGTTAGGCGGTGCCACCTAGGCAGCAATGTCCTGCCTTACGATCGGCAGGGC
The DNA here is from genome assembly GCA_036401515.1 of Steroidobacteraceae bacterium. Classification (GTDB taxonomy): domain Bacteria; phylum Pseudomonadota; class Gammaproteobacteria; order Steroidobacterales; family Steroidobacteraceae; genus Bog-1198. The sequence continues at coordinate 2,789 of DASWUU010000252.1, read as the reverse complement.
AGAAAATAGGGTCTCCGGCGCCGCCTCTGGCCTTGCCGCGACTTCGGAGAGGAACCTCCGCCAGGCGCGGGCGCCCTCCCGCCCCGCCATGACACCGTGCATGTGGCGCGTCACCGAGTGCAACCGCATGCCTCGCTGCGCGCACCCTTTCGCGTAGGACACCATGCGTTCGACGATTTGCCAGGGTTCTGGAGTCACCCACGCCGGGTCAATCAGCCTGTGCTCGAGCTCGGCGAGCAATGCCGGACGCTGATACGCGGCGCGGCCCAGCATGGTGCCATCGACCAGGCCGATGTGCGCTACTGCGGCCGCCGCGTCGAGGAGTCCGCCATTTATTATCACGGTCAATTCCGGCCGCTCGCGCTTGAGCCGATGCACGAAATCATATTTGAGGGGCGGAATTTCTCGATTCTGCTTAGGCGACAGTCCTCCTAGGATCGCCGCACGCGCATGGACGATGAGCGCATCGATGCCCGCGGCCGCCACCGCATCGGCAAACCCATAGAAAAAACCGTAATCGTCGCGATCATCGATGCCGATACGGCATTTGACGGTGACCGGCAGATCGGTGGCATCACGTAAGGCGCGCACGCAATCGGCGACCAGCGCCGGTTTCAGCATGAGACAAGCTCCGAAGGAGCCGTTCTGCACCCGATCGCTTGGGCAGCCCACATTGAGATTGATTTCTGCATAGCCGGCGGTGGTCCCAATGCGCGCGGCCTTGGCCAGTTCCATGGGGTCGCAACCGCCCAGCTGCAGCGCGACAGGGTGCTCGCCCGTATCGTGATCGAGCAGTTGCCGTACATCGCCTCGCACAATGGCCGCGGCAACGATCATTTCCGTATACAGCAGCGCGTGTGGGGCATACAGGCGATGCAGGAAGCGGCAGTGGCGGTCGGTCCAATCCATCATTGGAGCGACGCATAGCCGCCTATTCAGCGGTGTAACGACAGTACCGCCGGCATCCCTGTTATTTGTTTTAAGCATGGAGACCGCATGTTGCATGGGGGACCGGCCGCGTGCAACAAAAGTCTTAAAAACCGAGCGTCAGCTGCGGACTGTCCGGTGTCGGCGGGCAAAACAGGCTGGTATCGAGCTCATGGCGCTCATGGGAACCGGCGAATCCCAACTTGCGCTTCGCCAACTCGAATCGGGTGCCTAACAGCTCGGCATAGGCCCCTGTGCCGCTCATGCGCGTGCCGAACTGCGAGTCATAGTCCTTGCCGCCGCGAGCCTGGTTGATGAGGGACATAACGTGCTTGGCGCGGTCGGGATAGTGGTCCGCCAGCCATTCGCGGAACAGGATTTTCAATTCATGCGGCAATCGCAGCAAAACATAGCCGGCACGCGTGGCGCCCGCCGCTTTTGCCGCCGCCAGAATATCTTCCATTTCATGATCCGTGATTGCCGGGATCACCGGTGCCACCAGGACCCCCACCGGAATCCCCGCCTCGGCCAACTGCTGGATTACGCGCAATCGCGCCTGCGGCGAGGCGGTCCTCGGCTCCAGAGTCCTTTTGATCTCATTCGTCAGCGAGGTGATGCTCAACATGACGGACACCAATCGATGCTTCGCAAGGTCAGCGAGCAAATCCAGATCCCGAATGATCAGGGCACTCTTGGTGACGATAGTCACCGGATGGCGGCAACGAGCCAGCACGGCGAGAATGCCGCGCGTGACCTCGAGGCGCTTCTCCAAGGGCTGATAGCCGTCGGTGTTGATGCCGAGCGCGATGGGTTTGCAAACGTACTTCGGCTTCGCGAGCTCCACTTCCAGTATTTTCACCGCGTCAGCCTTATAGAAAAGCTTGGTTTCGAAGTCCAGGCCCGGCGAAAGACCCAGATAGGCGTGGCTCGGACGGGCGAAGCAATAGACGCAACCATGACTGCAACCGCGGTACGGATTGATCGAGGCTTCGAAGCCGACGTCGGGGGAATCGTTGAACGTGATCACGCTGCGGGCCCGGTCGGGCAGGACGGTCTCCGTGAGATTCTCGACAATCTCGTCTTGATACCAGCCGTCGTCCGTCTGCTCCAACGTCAGCGAATCGAATCGCCCGGGAACATTTGATGCGACGCCTCGACCCTTGAAGGATTGATGACCGAAGAAATTGCGCGGCATGCACAAATTTTACGCGTCAATCCAACCTTCGTAAATCCAGTAGTCGCGCGGCTCGACTACTGTATAAGCGCCGGTGCGTCGCGAGGTATTTTAAGTTTCTTGGCCAGCATTTGGGCATCATAAGGGGCCCGCAGCTTGACGTCGGTGTTGTCAAAAAAGCAAAAGACATCGCGCGGCTGTAGCGCGGGCCGTAGTTTGGGCGCAGCTTTTTTAGCATCCGCCGGTTCGGTGCCGCGGCGCCATGCCGCGATTCGTGCCGCCCACCGGTCGAGCGACTTGGCGCTGTAGCCGCTGCGGTAGATTTCCTTGTCGCCATGCAAGCGCATATACACAAAATCGGCCGTGATGTCCTCCAGCAGGGGCCAGAGTCGCGCCGTTTCTGCTACCACCAAGGCAACATTGTATTCGTGCAAAAGTTCGATGAAGGACTCATGCTTGAAGCTTTCGTGGCGGATTTCGACCGCATAGCGCAAGGCACGACTCTCATCGATGGCCAGCCGCGTTCGCCCCTTCATGAAGGGGTCGCGTTTGCGAGCCAGCGCGGCTGCGGACGCCGTATCCTTGGGCAGTAACTCGAAGAAATCGCGCATTCTGCTGCGGTCGTACCTGAAACTCGGGGGGAACTGCCAGAGGATGGGGCCGAGCTTCTCGCGTAAATTGAAAATGC
>DASWUU010000251.1:0-4903 GCA_036401515.1 Steroidobacteraceae bacterium | reverse complement strand
AGACCGTCATCATCAAATTGTAAGCCCGCACAAGCCCCCTCGGGTCGAGTGACGGAGGGGGCCTGCTTACGTGAGGCGCAATCAGGGCGCACCGCCTTCGATGTGCAGGGTCACACGGCGGTTCGTCAGCTGTCCGTCCTTGGTGGCGTTGTCAGCAATGGGGTCGTCTTTGCCGAAACCCTTTGCGGTCATTTGGTTGGTGACACCGTGCTGCTGCAAGTAGTGCATGACGGATTCGGCGCGGCGCTGCGACAAATTCAAGTTGTATGCCGCTGATCCGCGGCTATCCGTGTAGCCGCGCACCTGGATGGCGAGGTTCGGGTACGACTTGAGCTGATTGACCTCTCTATCCAACGCGCTGGTTGTTTGCGGTATCAAATCCGCCGAGTTCGTGGCAAAAACCAAGCCTTGCAGGACGATGTCGCCCTTCGGTGGCGGCGGCAGCACGGGTGCCGGCGCCGCCACCGGAACTTCTCTCACGACCTCCCTCACAACTTCCCTCACCACTTCCTTGACGACGGGCGGCGGAGCCGGAGGCGGCGGGCCGAACTTCTTTTTAAACTCGACCCAGACCGTGCGAGGTGCCGTCGGTATGCCGTAATCGGCTCCCGATTGGCCGGACAGATCGAAGATTTGCGTGTACCAGAGTTTGCCCGCGAGGTTCGTACCGACCACCGCGGCTTCCCACTTGTCCGATTCCGGCCGGTAGGTGACGCGGCCGTTGAGCTCGTGATAGCCCGGGAGATAGCTAAACGCATCCGCTATGGCCGTGGTTTGGTAGCCGCTCGCGTAGATGAAATCCATGCGCGGCGTGATCGTTCCACCATTTGGCACGTGGGCATCATACTGCGCGCCGACACTCCACTTCAGCGGCTGGAAACCCGGCTCCGCGGAACCGAGCGGGATGCCGCTCTGCGGGTTCACATCGGTGTATTCGAAGTGTTGATGGCTCGCACTGGCATCGATAGACAAGCCGCCATGGCGATACGAGCCTTCGAACTCCACACCGTAAATTTTCGCATCGCCGCCATTGACCGGCGCCGCACACGGCTCGACCGCACTGCCGCCCGAGAACTGCGGGCAGCTGAGCAGGACAACTTGGATCTCCTTGTATTTGCTGTAGAACCCGGCCAGGTTGAGACGAAGGCTGTGATCGAACCAGTCGGACTTGGCGCCGATCTCGTAGTTAGTCAGCGATTCAGGCCCAAACGCCACAATCTGCGAAGGGACGAAGGGACGCGGGTTCGTGCCGCCGCCCTTAAACCCCGTCGATACGCTGACATAGGTCATGAGTTCCGGGATCCAGTGGTAGTCTAAGTCCACGCGATAGTCGGTCTTGCCGCCAGAGAACTTACCCTGGGTGCCGGAGAACCCCGGCGGGAAGAAACTGCTGCCTCCCCCGCCAACGGTGGGCGGATTGTAGCGGTTGTAGGTGTAATCCTTTTCCTGGTGCGTGTAGCGTCCGCCGACGTTGAGATCCAGCCCCTCGACGATGTGCCAGGCAGCGTTCGCAAAGCCCGCGTAGTCCGTCTCTTGGATTGGGTCGTTACCCAGGAACTCGAAATTAAGCCCCGGGATCACATAATCGAGGACCTGATGCGTGGGATAAGTCGTGACCTGATCCAGGTAGAAGCCGCCGACGGTGTAATCGATCAGGCTCCCGACCTTGCCGTTGAAGCGCAGTTCCTGCGTCAGCGTGTGGTTGAGCAAATGTTCCGCTCCGAGAGATCCCGATAGCGGCGAGACGTCGTTGTCCTCGGTCCACATGGTGTCGAATTCGCGGTAGCTGGTGATCGACTTCAGCGCCAGCTCGGGCGCGAGCCTCCAATCCAGCGTCAGGTTCGCACCCCATTGTTTGTTGGAGGTATCCGTCGAGAAGCAATAGTTGTTGCCGGCCAGACCCAGTCCGCAGAAGCTCGCATAGCTGATATAGGGGTTGTTCGGAACGAAGCGATTGTCGTAGGCCACGCCCGGTAAACCCGAGTTGAGTGTGGTGGCGAACGCACCAGGCGATGCGGCGTTGACCGCGAGCAGCGTGACGGCGGCGGTCTGCGATTTGTCGATCGTCACATCCGCCGTCAGGTTCGCTTCGAAATTCTCGGCGGGCAACCAGCGAAGCGCCACGCGGCCTCCAGAATAATCCTTGCCGCCCTCTTTACCCGCCACGCAATCCTGCTGTAAGCCGCCAACGGCCGGGACGCCGGATTGGGGAAACGCACATCCGTAGTCGATGCGGGTGACATAGCCATCCTGCTGGTGCGTGGTACCGGAAACGCGCATGAACAGATAATCACTGACCAGCGGCACATCGGCCATCGCCTGCACGTCGATCAAATTACGCTGACCGTAGCTGACCTTGACCGAACCGGTATCATTGCCCTGCGGCTTGACCGAGTAGAGCTTAATGGAGCCGCCCTCGGAATTCGCCCCCGACAGCGTGCCCTGCGGACCGCGCAGGATCTCGACGCGGTCCAGGTCCAGCAGGGCGAAGTTCGAGCCCGTGAGACTGGTGTAGTAGACGTCGTCGATATAAATGCCAACACCCGGCGCGAAGGCCGGATCGAAGTCGGCCTGCCCAATGCCGCGGATCGTGGCGGTCATGCCCGGGCCAAACGCACCGCCTGTTTCCACCAGTGTCACATTGGGCGCCTGCTGGGCGAGATCATGCAGCGAGGTCTGGCCGCGCGCCTCCATCATCGCTGCGTTGACCGCGGTGATGGCGAGCGGCACATCCTGCAGATTCTCGTTGCGAAACTGCGCGGTCACCACAATCTCCATAAGGCCGGTGTCCTGCGCCGCGGTCGTATTGGCTGCGGCAGTTTGAGCGGTGGCCATCGACGGCCATGTGCACACTAACGCGGCGGCCATGGCCGCAGCCCACGGCCGCACGATGCGCCGATCGGCGGCTTGGATTGACGTACTCATGAATTGCTCCCCTATGCTTGCCAGCATTTGTGCGACTCAGTGCGCTCGTTTTTAGTAAGTGAAACAAAACCAATTTGGCCATTGCAACATCCGAACAGTCGTTAAGGTTGCAACGCCGGCACACGGCTTTGGTTGCGATAGTCGGCCCCTTACAACTCCCCCACTCGCGGTTTTGCGCAATAATTCTATGCTTATAGGGAACGGACTCGAGAAACATGGCCAAACCTCAGCTCAAGACTCGGCAAGACCACGAAATCGATTTGCTGGTGGCCATGCTGCGATTCTCTTCCATCATCAGTCGTCCCATGCGCGACGGCGTCGCCGACCCGGCCGGGTTCAGCTCGAATGAGCTGCGCATCCTGATGGCCTTGTCCGGCGAAGGTGAATCCGCCGGTCATGATCTCGCCGAGTTGATGGGTATGCATGCCATGAACGTCAGTCGCGCGCTGTCGTCCTTGCATACGATGGGCCTAGTGCAGGCCGCAAGGAACTCCAAGAACCGGCGCCGCAAGCCCTACCGAATCAGCGCACGCGGCGCATCGGCGCACGTCGCCTTGAAGCCCCGCATCGCGCAAATCGCGAGTTTTCTATTCGGCGTCCTGACTCAGGCCGAGCGCGGTAACTTGAGGAGAATACTGGGCAAACTCGACCGGCAGGTGCTGGCATGGCAACCCGCGGAGCGGCGTCCGCATGTGCCTAGAGCCTGACGATCTTCTCCGCGCCTTCAACCTTGACCCGCCAACACTGCCCCGAATCGCGGGTGCGCGAAATGCATGGGCACGTCCTGCCGGTGCGGCCAGGTTTTTCGAATCTGCGCGGCCGGAAGAATCACGTCCGGCCCCAGGGGATTCTGCGGGTAGGGGACCGCCGCGGGCTGCAGGTGCGCGACGGTCTTGGACCAGCCTTTTTCATAGTCCGCCTGCCATTGCATCATGTAATCGAGCCGTTTGATTTTCCAAACGCCGGCCTCGCGAACATAGTCATTCTCGTATAGCCCTGCCTCGTAGAACTGTAGGGGCAAGCCCTCGGGTCTGTAGGCCCGGCTTTCGTGGCATCCGCCCATCAACAATCCGCGAAAGCGGCCCTTCGCGGTCTGACGGTCAGACGCCACAGTGATGACGTCCTGCATCTGGAAATGATCGAGCAAGAATCCGTGTACCGGGCCAATCACGCCTTGAGTAAAGTAGTTCTGGAACCAAGTGCCGTAGAGCCGGCGCACGCCGGCATGACCGTGGTACTCCCCCGAGAGGAACACCACCGCCCCGTCCTCGGCGAACAGCTGTACCACGTCTTCCGCGCGATTGAAGTCGACATAGTACCCGTACGCCCAATGTAGCCGCCGAATGGCGTTGATGTCCTCGAGTTCTCCGACACGATGCTCCAGAGCCGCTAGCCGCTTTTCGAGATCTGCCATATATCCCCCGCTCGCGTTATCAACCTCGGAGATTTGACATGATGGAAATCCGTTGCGCCTTATCAAAACATGCCGTTTGTGTTTGCCGACTTCTCGGGCACTGACTGCACCACGTCCCAGTGTTCCATCACCTTACAGCCCTCGACTCGCAGGATGTCTACGATCGCGATGCCTCGGTCGCCGGCCGCGAATACGCCGTGCGAATGGACGGCCACCAAGTTGCCGTCGGCAATGATCCGCGCGATCGTGTAATGGATGTCCGGGTGAGTCGCGAAGAACGGCTCCAGAAATTTGATCGCCGCATCGCGGCCAGTTTCCGCAAGCGCGTTATGCTGAACGTAGCCCGGGTCAACCCAGGTTTCAAAAGCTTCACGGACTCTCTTGTCGATGTAGAAACGCGTCATGAACTGGGTGACGACTTGCTTCGGCTGCAACGAGCAGTTTGCGGCCATGGCGTTCGTAGCGACCAGCGTGAGCGCCGCAAGGCATGGGGTAAGTTGACTACGCATAGGGTAATTCTCCGTGTCATCATGCGATCGAATTAGGTTCTTACCGTAACAATTG
>DASWUU010000250.1:0-3591 GCA_036401515.1 Steroidobacteraceae bacterium | reverse complement strand
GGCGAGGCCACGCCGATTTGATTCTCCTGGCAGATGCGCCGATCCGCTTCGTTGGTCGCCAGCCAAACTTCGGTAAGCTTCTTGATGTCGTAGTCGACGCCCTCGACGGCGTCCCGATGCACCAGCCACTTGGTAGTCAATTGAGTTTCGGTGGGGCTGATCGGCAACACGCGAAATGACGACGCGTGATCGCCCATGATGTGATTCCAGATGCTGGGATAATTGAACAAAATGAAGGTACCCACATCGCGTTCCGTAACCTTGTCGGCTAAGGGACGGCGCACGGCGGGCTCACCGGTCATCGTATAACTAACGGTGCCTTCGATCAGCGGCATGCGCGCGGTCCGGTATTGGCCGTTGGCGGAGATGTGAAACTTGCTGGGTAAACCAATCGATTCCCAATGAGCCCATTTGGTTGAAATTCTGGGATTGCTGGCCGCGCCTTCGACCCCTGTTATCGCAGGGTCTTCCGGAAACGTGCGGCTCAGTTCGGGATGATTCACCGCGCAGTGGTAGCACTCGCGATTGTTCTCCCAGACCAGCTTCCAATTGGCGCGCTCGATAATGGTCGATTCGAAGGCGACCTTGGTCAGATGCATCTCATGAGGCAGAAAGTAAGGCTCCATGTGCCTGCGGATCGGTTCGAAATCCGGCGCCGCCTCGGCGAGGCAAATCCAAATGTACCCACCCGCACTCTGGCAGTGCACCGGCCTTAAGCCGTATTTCGATTTGTCGAAATCAGCGCCCATGTCGCGGGCCGCGATTAATCGGCCGTCGAGCTGGTAGGTCCACTGATGGTAGGGGCACACCAAGCGAGGCGCCGAACCATGGATCGCCGAACAGATTCTCGAGCCGCGATGCCGGCAACTATTATGGTAAGCGCGCAGCGCGCCTTCCCGACCGCGCACCACCACCACCGGGTAATCCCCGATCTGGACGGTCAGGTAGTCGCCGGCCTTCGACACTTCGCAGTCGTGCCCGACGAATAGCCAATCCCGATACCAAATCATGTCGAGATCGACCTGGTAGTCCTCCAGGCTGCAGTAAAACTCGTTGGCCAACGGCGTCGCGGCTTTCCGCGTACGAAGGCGGCTCAACATGGCATCGCGTGCGCTCATGATGGAATTCCTGTCTGAAACCAAGCTTGCACGATACCAGCCTAGGTTTAAGCACCTGGCGGGGAAAGCGACGCTTTATAGACAATAAACGACAGCGCGGTGCAGCGTGTCGCGCATTGAGGCTTGCAGCCGGTGTTCATACAGGGGCGACGGCAACCCGGCGCTCCGGACGGATCATGTGACCGCCTTCAATCTTGCGCTCGGCGCTCGGCGGATAGCCGAACAGGCTGCGGTAGCATTGCGAAAAATGCGGGGTCGATTGGAAACCGCACGCAGCCGTGATATCGGTAATCGGCATCGCTGTTTGCAGCAATAGTTCACGCGCCCGCCGCAGACGCATTTCCAGGTAATAGCGTTTCGGCATGCAATTCAAATCGCGTTTGAATAAGCGCTCGATCTGGCGGCGCGACAATCCCGTGGATTTGGCAATGGTTTCAAACGACAGCGGCTTCTCAATGTTGTCCTCCATGAGTTGCGCCACGCGGATCAAGCCACGGTGAGAAATGCCGATCTGCGCCCGCAACGGGATGTATTGCCGATCCGTATCCTTGCGCACACGGTCAAGGACAAATTGTTCCGAGACCAATTGCGAGATTCGCGCCCCTAACCTCAATTGAATCAGGTGCAGCATGAGATCGAGGGGTGCCGTGCCGCCGGAACACGTGAACCGATCCCGATCGATGGTGAATAATTGATCGCTGATGAGGACCCGGGGAAACTGTTCCCGCAGCGCCGACAGATTCTCCCAGTGAATGGTTGCACGAAAATTATCCAACAAGCCGGCCTTGGCCAAGGCGTAGCCGCCCGTGCAGAGTCCGCCGAGCGCCACCTTCTTGTCGGCCAGTCGACGCAAAGCGGTCAATAGCGGTGCCGAAACGGCCTCGCGAACGTGAACCCCTCCGCACACGAAGAGAATGTCGGCGTGGCCGAGCTTGTCCAACCGGACCGTCGGCGACAAATTGAGTCCGCTGCTCGCCTCTTCGGTGCGGCCATCCAAGCTGACCAGCGCCCATTCATAGACGTCCCGGCCGATGAGGCGATTGGCCATGCGCAGGGGCTCGATGGCGTTGGCGACAGCGATCAAGGAATAGCTGGGCAATGTCAAAAACGCGTACTTGCACTTGCGCAGCACTTCCGGAGATTCCAAGCGATTCTCCTTATGGACCCAACCAGGTTGGGGTGAATGAATTATGCCACGGCGACCGTTCGGTCGCATTTCCATAAGGGACTGTCGCAATTGGCGTGCTGCGAGATTGCGGGCTGGTTAGACTGACCGGCGCATTTGCGTTTGGAGACCAAGCCCATGAAGACTCATACCCGCGTCGCTGTCATCGGCGGCGGCGTGGTAGGCGTCAGCACGCTATACCACTTGGCCCTGAAGGGCTGGACCGACGCGGTGTTGCTCGAGCGCGCTGAGCTCACGGCCGGTTCAACCTGGCATGCCGCAGGCCTCTTGCCCCTATTCAACATGAGCTACACGGTCGGACAATTGCACAAGTACTCCGTGGATCTGTACAAGCGGCTGCCCGCGGAAACCGGTCAGGACGTCAGTTTCCACGTCACCGGCAATTTGCGGCTTGCTACCTGTGCTGAGCGCATGGATGAATACCAGAAGTACTGCGGCACCGCCAACACCATTGGTGTGCCCTTTCAAGTCATCGGTCCCAGCCGCGTCAAGGAGCTTTGGCCGCTGGTAGAGCTCGGGAATGGCGGCGACACGGCGAACATCGTCGGCGCGCTCTATCATCCCGACGACGGGCATATTGCACCCGCGGATCTGACCATGGCGCTGCGCAAGGGTGCGCGCGCACGCGGCGCGGAGATTCACGAACAAACGGAAGTGACCGCCGTCAAACGCACGCCGTCCGGCGAGTGGCATCTCACCACGTCGCGAGGCGAGATCACGGCAGAGCACGTGGTCTGCGCCACCGGTAACTATGCGCGTCAAACAGGGCGCCTGTTCGGCTTGAACGTGCCCTCGATTCCCGTCGAGCACCAGTACATCGTCTATGACGAATCGCCTGAACTTAAGGCTTATCGACAGGCCGGCGGCCGAGAACTCGCGGTGCTGCGCGAATCCGATCAGTCCTATTACCTGCGCGAAGAGCGCATGGGTTGGATTCTGGGACCCTATGAAGCCGGCGCGCCGGCACGATTTGCCGACGGCGTACCCGAGTGGTTTGGCAAAAATCTATTCGAAGGCGACCTGGAGCGCCTGCTGCCGCACATCGAGGCGGCTCAACGCCGCGTGCCCTCGCTCGCGAATTGCGGCATCAAGGACATCGTAAATGGACCTATCGCCTATACGCCGGACGGCAGCCCTCTGATCGGCCCCGCCTGGGGCGTGCGCAACCTGTGGTTGAACGAAGGACACAGCTTTGGCATCACGGCGGCCGGGGGCGCCGGCTGGCAACTCGCCGAATGGCTGGTCGAGGGTGAGCCCGGCATCGACATGATGGCGGTGGACCCGCGG
>DASWUU010000249.1:0-37635 GCA_036401515.1 Steroidobacteraceae bacterium | reverse complement strand
CGCGCGTCATTCAACAGACCGTGCGCGAGACCCTGCCGGAAGGATTTCAGCGCAGTGAGTTTTTGCTCGAGCACGGTGCGCTTGACATGATCGTCGACCGGCGCGAGATGCGGGATCGCATTGGTGCCATGCTGCGGTTGTTGAGCGCCAAAGAACCCGCCGCAGCGTAAGGCTAAGGCTGGTAGGTCCCGTATGCGGAGTCTCGAGCATTGGTTGTCCTACCAGACACAAGTGCACCCGCGGGCCATCGATCTGGGGCTCGATCGCTTGCGCGTGGTGCTGCGTCGATTGCAGTGGCAGCAGCCCAAGATTCCGATCATCACCATCGCGGGCACCAATGGTAAGGGGTCGGTGAGTGCCTATTGCGCGTCCATCTTAAGCGCGGCGGGGCTCAAGGTGGGGATGTTCACGTCTCCTCATTTGAGGCATTACCAAGAGCGCATCCGGGTTCATGACCGCTTTGTCCGGCCTGAGGAACTGGTGGCGGCTTTCGAAAAGATCGAAGTCGCGCGCGATTCGGTGGGACTCACATTTTTCGAATTCAACGCCCTGGCCGCTTTGCTGATATTGGATTCTGCACGGCTCGATGCATGGGTGCTTGAAATCGGCATGGGGGGGCGGCTCGACGCGGTCAACGTGGTGGATCCCGACGTCTCGGTCGTGACCAGCATCGGATTGGATCACCAGGAGTATTTGGGCCATACGCTCGAAGCGATTGCACGCGAGAAAGCCGGTGTGTTTCGCCCCGGGCGAACCGCCGTGATTGGCGGCCGCGAGCCGGTGCCGGTTCTCGAGCACGCGGCGCGAGTCATCAAGGCGCCGTTGAAGCGCCTTGCCATCGAATACAACTACATTCGGGAGAGTTCGGGCTGGCGCTACCGCGGCACTCACTGGGATTTGCCGCAGTTGCCCCCTCCTGCGCTATTGGGCGACATTCAATTCAGCAACGCCGCCATGGCCCTCGCTGCGTTGGAGGAAATTGCACCGCGCATTCCCATCACCGCCGAGGCCGTATCCCAGGGCCTTTCAGCGGTGCGGTTGGCGGGCCGTTTCCAAATGATCAAACCGGTAGGCCCGTCCCCCACTTGGATACTGGACGTCGCGCATAATCCGGACGCGGCGCGCGTACTGGCGCACAACTTGAACGCTGATCCGATCCAAGGGAAGTCTCTGGCCGTGTGCGGGATCCTTGGCGATAAAGATGCGGCGGGGATCGCCCTGATGCTCAACCAGTCGATCGATCAGTGGTGGTGCGCTTCGCTCGAAGGGGATCGGGGTCGAACGGGTAATGAGTTGGCGAAGGAATTGCGGCTCACGGTTCGTGGCAGCGTCATGACGGCCGATAGCGTGGCCGCCGCCTGCGCTGCTGCCCTTCGCGGCGCAAGCCCGCAGGATCGAATCGTCGTATTTGGTTCGTTTCATACCGTCGGGCCTGCGCTCGATTGGCTTGAGGCAGCAGGATTGCTGCCGCTCGAGGCGCTTCCCGAATATACTTCGCGATAAATGGAGCGTCGCGTCAAAGAACGTTTAATCGGCGCATCGATTTTGGTCGCGCTCATTGTGCTGGTGGTACCCGAACTGCTGTCCGGTCCCAAACCTGCAGCGCGGCCGGCAACGCTTCCGATGAACCTTCCGGTGTCCGCACCCGAGCAGACGCGCAGCGTGACCGTGGATTTATCAACGAGCAAGGCGCCCGCGAATCCCGACGTCGACGCGGCTTCGACGAGTTCGCCCGCAACACTAGCACCCGCGGCTCCTGCACCCGGAGCTTCTCCACCTACCGTCGCGATTTACGGGCCGTCGAGCGCCGCGGCGCCCGGCGCAGCGGCGCCTGGCGCGCCCGCCGCTGCGACAAACAATGCGTCGGTGCCCGGCGCTTCGGGCCGGCAATCTGCTGGGTCTGTTGAAAGTTCAGCACCGTCCCCCATATCGCCGCGTGTGGCTTGGGCCGTGCAATTGGGCAGTTTTGCCAACCGCGCCAATGCCGACAAGCTCGCCCGACAATTGAAGGGGCAGGGTTTTTCGGTCTATCTGGTATCAGGGGGCGCGGGTGCCTCGGCGCGCTACCGGGTGCGGATCGGACCTCTCGCGGATCGCGGCTCGGCCGAGCGGACGATGAGCAAGCTGAAGTCAGTCGGCCATGCCTCCACTCTCGTGGCTCCGGCGGGCTAGGCGTCGCCGGTTGGGCGCGCTGGGCTGGGTCGCCCCTGTGATTTTTCGCGATTTGCCAAGGGATTCGCAACGGCACCGGGCTTGGGTCCGGTACTATACGGACCCAGTGCGAGGAGGGTAACGATTGACTGCAGCGGATGTTCTTATCCTGTTGGTTCTGTTGGGATCGACATTGATCGGTGCGTTGCGCGGCTTTATTCGAGAAGCAGTCTCGCTGGCCTTCTGGATCCTCGCGATTTGGGCTGCCTGGCAGTTTGGACCGGCGGTAGAACCGCATCTGGGCGGTTTGCTCGCGAATCCGACGATAGCGCCCTGGGTCGGGCGCCTGGTCATTCTGGTGCTGGTGCTCCTGGTCGGCTGGGTCGTGGGGATGCTCTTGAGCTACTTCACCCGAAGCTTGGGCTTGGGGCCTGTGGATCGGGTTATCGGACTTTTTTTTGGCATTGTGCGCGGCATGGTGCTGGTCGGCTTGATGGTCATCGGTGCTGAACTGCTGCACCTGAATGACGAGGACTGGTGGGGCCGCTCGAGGCTGGTTCCCTATGGCGAGACGATCGGCGATTGGCTGCGGGCAATGGTCGGAGAGAACGGCGAGCCTTGGGCAAAACTCGAGCGCTTGACCGGAGTGAAAGTCAGACCCAAGTAGGCGGAGGTTCCTTCATGTGCGGAATCATTGGAATGGTCGGTACGAGTGCGGTGAATCAACGCATCTATGATGCGCTGACAGTGCTGCAGCACCGGGGTCAGGATGCGGCCGGCATCATGACCGCCCAGGATGGCGAGTTGTTCATGCGCAAGGACTCAGGCCTCGTGCGCGATGTGTTCCAACAGAAGCATATGCTGAAGCTCAAGGGCAACATTGGCATCGGCCACGTGCGCTATCCCACCGCTGGAGCCGACAGCGCACACGATGCGCAGCCCTTTTACGTGAACTCCCCGTACGGCATTTGCTTGGGCCATAACGGCAATCTCACCAACGCGCGCGAACTGACCGAAGTGCTGGTACGCGAAGACCGCAGACACCTCAACACCGGATCTGACTCGGAGGTGCTGCTCAACGTGTTGGCCTCCGAACTCGAGCGTGTCGGCACGCCGCGGGTCACGCCGGCGGACGTGTTTGCCGCGGTTAACGCGGTGTACCGCCGGTGCCGGGGCGGCTATGCGGTGACAGCCATGGTGATCGGCCATGGCATATTGGGATTTCGCGATCCCAATGGCATTCGTCCGCTGGTCATCGGAAAACGGGAAACCAAGAAAGGAACTGAGTGGATGCTCGCCTCGGAGAGCGTGGCGCTCGATATGTTGGGTTTCGATATGATCCGCGATATCGCCCCCGGCGAGGCCGTGTTCATCGACGAACAGGGGCGCTTCTACGCCCAGCAGTGCGTGGCAATGGCGCGCCACACTCCCTGCATTTTTGAATACGTGTATTTTGCCCGGCCCGATTCGATCATCGACAATATCTCGGTGTACAAGGCACGCTTGCGCATGGGCGAGCGTCTGGCCGAGAAAATTAAGCGCGAACGTCCGGAGCACGGCATCGATGTGGTGATTCCGATTCCTGACACCAGCCGCACCAGCGCCGTGCAGGTGGCGCAGCTGCTCGGCGTCAAGTATCGCGAAGGCTTCATCAAAAACCGCTACATCGGCCGAACTTTCATCATGCCCGGCCAGGAGCAACGCGCCAAATCAGTTCGCAGCAAGCTGAACGCCATTGATCTGGAGTTTCGCGGCAAGAATGTGTTGCTCGTCGATGACTCGATCGTGCGCGGCACCACCTCGGCGCAAATCATCGACATGGCGCGCGAGGCCGGCGCCAAGAAAGTATTCTTTGCCTCCGCGGCGCCTCCGGTGCGCTACCCGAACGTATACGGCATCGATATGCCGGATACCTCGGAGCTTGTGGCGGCGGGGCACACCGATGATGAAGTGCGCGACATCATCGGCGCGGATTGGCTCATCTACCAGGATCTGGAAGATCTCGAGCATGCGGTGCGCCACGACAACGCCGCCATCAAGGATTTTGACACTTCGTGCTTCTCGGGCCAGTACGTAACGGGAGATGTGACACCCGAATACTTGGAACGCCTGCAAGGAGAGCGATCCGATGAAGCCAAACAACAGCGTCGGGACGGCGCGGGTCGTGGCCTGAAATCGGTGCGGATCTTGTAGCCTACGTTGGAAAGCCTCGGCGCCGGTAGCGGCACAATAAGTTATGCGACTATTGGTGATTGCACCCCGCGAAGAATATCGGCTGCTGGTCCGAAAGCATGTCGAGATCAAGTGGCCGGACGCGGCCATCGTCGAGCATGCCATGGGAGTGGAACCGGACTTCGATGAGCAATTTGCCGCGGTGGGTTTCGATGCGGTGATTGTCGTGAGCGCGCCGCCCACCTCAGGGGCTGTCGATTTCGCCGCAGCGCAAGCGTCGAAAGTCGAATTCGCGCCGATTATTTTGCTGTTGCTCGAGGACACGCCCGAATTTCCGCCGCCTGCCGTCCCCGGGGTGCATCTGCTTTACGGCCGCAAGGTAGACCGGGAGCGGCTGCTCAAGATGATTGTCACGGCCTCCAGCGATCATCGGAAGGCCCTCGCGCTGCTGCGCGCCAACCCGGACTACGAGGATCGCTATCGTTTCGGCACGGTGATCATTCGCGGTCATCGCTGCATTCGCCAGGTGGGCAGCGGCGGAATGTGCAAGATTTATTTGGCCGAAAGCGAGCGCGCAGGCACCGTCGTGGTGTTGAAAGTGTTCAACCAAGTGCCGGACGTTTCCGAGCGCTTTGTGAGCTTCGACCGGTTCTTGCAGGAATATGAGATCGTCGCGGGATTGAACCACAAGAATATCGTGCGCATTTACGATCTGGGCGTGGCCGATGACCACGCTTACATTGCCATGGAGCACTTTCCGGCCGGCGATTTGCGGGAGCGCATGAAAAAGTCGTTGACTCCCGCCATGGCCGTCGGCTTCCTGCGCCAAATCGCCAGCGCGCTCGACGCCATTCATTCGGTCGGCGTTCTGCACCGCGACTTAAAACCGGCCAACGTCATGCTGCGCCCCGACGGTACCGTTAGCCTCATCGATTTCGGACTTGCCAAGGCAAACGAAAACGATATTTCCCTCACCGGCACGCGTGAAATATTCGGTACCCCGTATTACATGAGCCCGGAACAAGGCCACGCCGAGGTCATCGATGCGCGCAGCGACTTGTATAGCCTCGGCGTCGTGTTCTACGAGATGTTGATCGGGCGTAAGCCCTACAACGGCGCAACTGCCATGGAGGTCATTTACAAGCACAAGCGCGCGGAGTTGCCGGAGATTGCACCGCAGTTCGCCGATTACGAACCGATGCTGCGCCGCCTATTGGCTAAATCCCCGGACGACCGATTCCAAACTGCCGAGGAGCTGCTGACGGCCATCTCCAGGCTGAAAGTTCCCGCATGAGCGCGGCCGAGGCGCAGGCGCAATTCTCGCATCCCTTGCTGCGGGCGCCCACTCCCGCATCGTGGATCGACCGCGCGTGCGCATTCCCCGAACTCCTTTTGATCGACCATGCCAACTGTGAAAAGAAAGCCGCCTCGACCGCACTTAGCCTGATGTTTGCCTACGCGGAGGACCTGGAGCTGACGGAGAGCATGTCGCGGCTGGCGCGCGAGGAACTGCGCCACTACGAGCAGGTCGCGAAAATGATCATCGCCCTTAAAATCACACCCGAGCGTTTGGCGCCTGGACGTTACGCCGCGCGGTTGCGCAGTTTGGTCTCCGGCGCCGAGCCGCAACGCGAAGTTGACCTCATGATCTGCGGCGCCTTGATCGAGGCGCGGTCGTGCGAGCGATTCGCGGTCTTGGGACAAAGTATCGGCGCGCCGCTGAGCGGATTATTTGAGGGACTGCATGAGGCGGAGGCGAGGCATTACGAGATCTACCTCGAATTGGCGCGACGGGCTGCCGTGCGTGCAAAAGTCGATCTAGAGGCGCGAATAGCCGTATTCGCCGCACTCGAAGGGCAGCTGATCACCGGCCCCGATACTGTATTTCGTTTTCATTCCGGAGCGCCTACGTAACGCCAGACCAAATGCAGCGTCGCGATGAATGACATCGCTGACATCCGCGGCCGGCCCAGCGTCGCTATTTTTCTGAGGTGGGCTCGCCGCTCGATCATGGAAAAACGCATTGCGACTCAGCGCGCTTCAAGGAATTGGAATCATCGCGAGTTCGGCGGGTACCTTGTTGGGATTGTCGCCACCTCATCGCGTAAGCACGCGCGATGCGTCCAGTATTTTTTTCGCCGGCATCGAAATCGCGTCCCGAATCCCAAGTTTGCCGTTGCGATCCGGACGACTCAAGGACTGCACGATCGTTGTGCAAGCCATGCTTGAGAGTCATCTCAAAAATTTGATTTACGCATGCGACCGCCGTATCGCGCACTGAGCGCGTTCAACGCGAAGATTGGACAACAGCAACGGTTCGCGGCGCCGGCATTGCGCTGCCAAGATTGAGGCATGCGCGAATGGTGCAGGGCCGCGCCAAGAGACCTCGAGATTAAATGTCCGGCTCGACGAGATCGAGTGACGCGATGGCGCCGACAACTCGGGCATGGGCGTCGCACCAACGCTACGTTGGCAGATCGGCAGGCTCATGCGGTGAAACCGGCCGAGGAATGAACGCGATGCATGAGCAAGAAATGGCTAAAACGCCTGCAAATGCGATCTTTTTCGACCCCATTGCAACGCTTTGCGCGGCCACAATTTGCATGTGCTCAAGCGAAGGCGTTTTGCTGCACGCGCGCTTGCGCTCACACCGTCGAGTTCGGCACGTCGAATCGACAAGGCGGTGATCTTGCGCTCTGCCGATCATCGCGTCGCTTTCAAAAGCGGAGCTGTTCTCGTGGTTCGCTCAATGAGCACGCAATTTTTCGGTGCGGCTCATGACAAATGCCCGAGGTCGATAAAGCAACGTCACGACCTCATGCGGCAGCCGGTGATGGAGCCAGCGCAATGTGTCAAATGCGCTCCGCGACTTAGGGCGCTTGGCCGATTAAAGACAAATAAAGTAATTAATCGTTGACTCCGGTAACGAATCGGAGTTAGCCTTCGCCAGACATCAGATTGGGAACGGGCCCGGTTGGTGGGGGAAGAAAGCAGAGGGACTGGTCGTCGGCAGAAGCACGCTCAAGCGTGACGCCGGCATCGGTCGAACCTCGCCAGTGGCTGTAAAGAAACTCGGGAGATTCAATACCATGTCGCATCGTAGGGAAAAGCGGGCCCGGCAAGCTGCTCGTCTGGCCATAATGACAGCGGTGTCATTAGACGCCTCGTTCTTCGGCCACGCGGCCTTAGCCGCGGATCAAACCCAAACCTCCTCGCAACCTTCTGGAAAGTATGATGATTTGCAGGAAATCACCGTCACCGGCTACCGTCAGTCGCTGCAAACCGCGCTGGATGCCAAGCGCATTTCCCTTCTGCCGATTGAGTCGGTTGCCGCTGAGGACATCGGCAAGATGCCCGACAATAATGTCGCGGAATCCCTGCAACGCCTGCCGGGCGTCCAGATTGATCGCTCGGGTGCGAACGGTCAGGGTAATTCGGTGCTCATCGACGGTTTGCGCCAGAACCTCGTCACGCTGAACGGCGACGTATTCCTAACCGGAAAGGAGTTCTATGTTTCCGGCGAAGCGTCGGGGGGCGGCGCCGGCGGTAATAGTCAATACGGATCGCTCGAAACCATTCCGAGCGAATTGGTCAGCGGTATTGACGTCATCAAGAATCCGAATGCTGCAATAACCGAAGGCGGTTTGGGCGGCACGATCAATCTCAAGACGGCCGACCCTCTGCTCGCACCCGACGGTCTCTCGCTCGGCGGACTGGGACGAGTTTCGGATGCCCAACGGCAAAACAGTAAGACCCCAGACGGTACCTTGGTGGGCTCGTTCAAGCTCAATGATCACATCGCCTTCGGCGCCAGCCTCACGTATTCCGATTTGAAAACCCATACCGAGGAATACCAGGCCGAAAATCGTGCCGGGTGGGTCATCTCGAATTCCGCGACAGGTCCCTACAGCGGTTTACTGACCGCCGCGAAAGTCGGAACAATTGCCCAAAACTATATCGTGCCGCAGCTCGGATACTTCACTGACATCAACGATGAAACCAAGCAACGGGGCGCTTCCTTTGATGTTAGCGTCAGGCTTACGGATTCGATCACCAGCAATTTCCTTTGGTTCTACTCGCGGGAAGATGAAACCACGACCGATTACTCGGACAAGGCTTGGTTCAACGGACAGGACACCACGCCCTTGCCCGGAATTGATCCGACGCAGGCTTACACCTTTGACGGCAACGGCGTCGTGCAAAACGCGGTGTTCAATGCGCTCGGGGCTGAAACCGCAACGCTGTTTCAAGAAAACATCTCGCAGGCCAATAACTTTCAATGGGTGACAAAGTTCGAAAACGGTGGTCCGCTGCGCGGCGTTTTCGACGCGTCCTTTGCGCACGCCACCTCAAATCTGCAGGCAGCGCAGGCCGACATCGAGCACGGCTTTTACGCGACGGGCGGAGGTGTGGCGACGGCGCCCACGGCGCCAGGTTGCAACAATGGCCAGCTTTGTCCGGCCGGAGGTCCCGGCAATCACGGTTACGAATTTAGCTATGCCAACGGGGGTACTTCCGGTCTTCCGTCGGTCGGTTATCTCTCGCCCTATGCTGATGTCTTGAGCAATCCAGCGTACACCACGTTCAAATCGAACTGGGCCTGGGCGAACATGACCGATCAGAAAAACTTTGCCGTCAAAGGTGAACTGAAATGGGATCCTACATTCACCGATGTGAAGACCACGATCACGGCGGGCGTCCGATATGCCGGCCGCGACATCGATCAGATCTTTGGCCGTTACTTAATCAATGGGACGCTCGCCAATGGCCAAGTGGCCGGCACTAATACGGGAACGCCCGGGCCGGGCTTTGGCCCTTGGCTGTACTACCAGGATCCGGGCTATGGCAACCCGAGTATTCCGTATTCCACGGCGCTCTCCAATCCGGCTTTGGGATTGACCGTTAATAATTTTGGAGTCGGTCCTATTATGGTGAAGAATCCCATAATCGGCGGCATGACTCATCCCTCGACCTTTCTGCAGCAGGTCTGGTCGGGAGCGGGCGTCCCGAACATGACCGAGCAATTTTTCAAGGACGGCCTTAGCTCGTTTGATGTGACTGAACGGACGACCGCCCCTTACTTGATGATCGACATGGGCGGCCCGAGCAGCCGCGTGCACCTGAATGTCGGCGTGCGCTTGGTGAATACCGACCTGACCGTCAACGGCGGTGAGAGTAATCCACATGGGCCGACGTACTACGGCACGGCTTCGTGGAACGGCCTGGACTCCAATGTGGTGCCGGTGACCACCAAACGCAATTACACCGACGTGCTGCCGTCGTTCAATTTCGTGCTTGATGTGACGGACACTCAAAAAGTC
Organism: Steroidobacteraceae bacterium; assembly: GCA_036401515.1. Classification (GTDB taxonomy): domain Bacteria; phylum Pseudomonadota; class Gammaproteobacteria; order Steroidobacterales; family Steroidobacteraceae; genus Bog-1198. The sequence goes on along the minus strand of DASWUU010000249.1, from coordinate 27,991 downwards.
AGGTTCGGCGCGGCCAGAGTGGTGGCGCCGCAGGACCTCTATTCGCTCGGCTTGGGCAACTCGTATAACTTTACGCGCGGCGCCAATGATCCTGTCACCGGGAATGCCCGGTTCTTCTTCCAAAACGGTAAGTCAGGAAATCCCAACCTCGATCCCTACCGGGCGTCGCAGTTTTTGCTGTCATACGAAAATTATTTCTCCCCCGGGGGCCTCGCGAGCATTGCGACGTTCTACAAGCAGGTCGACAACTTCGTTGAAACTGAAAACATCCCCACGCTAGTCAAGGACGATTTTGGCGGCACGGTAGGCAACGTGAGCGAGCCTGTGAATGCGGGCAATGGCAGAATTTACGGGATCGAAGTCAGCGGACAGTATGCGTTCGGCGATGCAGTTGGGTGGCTGCGGGGATTTGGCGCTGCCGCGAATTATACGTATTCGCAATCAACGTCGCAGCAGCCGACCAGCTTCACGACCAAGGGGCCGATTCCCGGGGTCTCGAGGGATTCCGTGACGGGCACGCTGTACTATGAGAATCACGGCTTTTCAATCCGCGGATCTTATTCCTACCGGGACAAGGCGCTTAACGACTCGCAGGTGGGCTCGACATTCGCATTCGGCGGCAAGGTGTACGAAGTCTTCTCGGCGCCGTATGGCCAGCTCGACGCTCAGGCCAGCTACGACTTTAATCGGCATGTCGGGGTGCTCGTGTCGGTGCAGAATCTCACTGACCAAGCTCAACATACCTACCTGCAGTGGCCCAATGAACCGTTTACTTACGATGATTGGGGCCGCCGCTTCTTCGTCGGGGTAAAGGGCAAGCTTTAAGGCCCGAGGGCACCGCCACCGACTCCCCCGTTGGGTGTCGGTGCCTTTTTTATTGCCGGTGGGTAATGATGTCTGTGCACATGAGCGACAAGACTCAAATCAAGCGCATCGCGATCGTCGGTGGAGGCACCGCCGGTTGGATGGCTGCCGCCATTTTGGTGCGAGCGTTGCCTGGAACCGGATGCGTCATCACGGTCATCGAGTCACCCGAGATCGGCACCGTGGGCGTCGGCGAGGCGACGATTCCGCCCATCATCGACCTACTGCGCCTGCTAAAAATCAACGAAGGCGACTTCGTCAAACACACCCAGTCAACCTACAAGCTCGGCATCAAGTTCACCGATTGGGCACGCGAGGGTCATTCCTACTGGCATCCGTTCGGATCCTTCGGCAGCATGATCAATTTGCGCCCCTTCTTTCACGCCTGGCAGAAGGCTCGCGCGGCCGGGCTGGCGCCGCGATTCAACGATTTCAGCCTAAATGCCGCGCTCGGCGATGAGGGGAAGTTCCGTTTTCCCGATCCAGCGGCGCAGGGGCCGACCGCCGGCCTGCGCTACGCACTGCACTTCGACGCCTCTTTGGTGGCGCAATATTTACGCAGCTACGCGGAGCGCTTGGGTGTTACGCGGCTGCAGCGAACGGTCGCACAAGCCACGCTGCGCAACGATGGGTTTATTGATGAGATCCTCTTCGAGGACGGCAGCCGTCTGCAGGCGGACTTGTACATAGACTGCAGCGGATTTCGCGGCGTGCTGATCGAAGGGGCGCTCAAGACAGGGTATCTTGATTGGAGCGATGTCCTACCCTGCGATCGCGCCGTGGCAGTCCCGAGCGAGTTGCCCAGCGTCCGCCCGCCCTACACTGAGGCCAATGCGCGCGCCGCCGGCTGGTGCTGGCGCATCCCTCTGCAACATCGGGTCGGCAACGGCTATGTGTACTCGAGCGCCCACATCAGCGACGCGCAAGCGCTCGATGACCTTAAGTCGGCGCTCCGCGAGAAGCCGACTGCGGAGCCGCGCTTCTTACGTTTTGTCACGGGAAGGCGAAAACTGTTGTGGAATCGCAATTGTGTGGCGCTCGGCCTCGCCTCCGGATTTCTCGAGCCTCTCGAGTCGACCAGCATCCATCTGGTCATGAGCGGCACCTACAAGCTGCTCGAGCATTTTCCGAATACCTCGTTCGCGCAGGCGAACATCGACTCCTACAACGGCGAATTGATTCAGGAGGTCGAGCGGATTCGCGACTTTATTGTGTTGCATTATCTAACGGGACGCAGCGATACACCCCTCTGGGCCTACTGTCAGTCCATGAAATTACCGGACAGCCTCCTGCAACGCATTGAATTGTACAAACGCACCGGGCGGATCCGATACAAGGCCGGTGAATTATTCACCGATCTGAGCTGGTTCTACATTTTTGAGGGCATCGGCATGTCGCCCGAGAGCTACGATCCATTGATGGACGTAGTAAACACCAATCAATTGCGCGAAATTTTGGATTCCCTGGCGCAGTCGAATGCGCTGGCTGCCAAGGGCGCGCCACATCACGATAGCTATTTTTCCCCCGCGCCGTCCATTTGCTGATGCGCAAGAAAAGTCCAGGCCACAGGCCCGAGGCCGAATCGCCGGGCCCCCAGTTGTCCGGCACCAATGTGGCGCGTGCCGGTGACCACAACCAGCGGGTGACGCTGCACGCGGTGAGGGTCAGCGGGCCGGTCACACGCTCGGAGCTGGCAGTGAAGACCGGGTTGACGCCGGCGGCCATAGCCAATATCACCAATCGGCTGCTCGATGATCGCCTCATACTGCGGGCAGGTCGCTCGCATGGCGCACGAGGTCAACCCGCAACCAAGTTCGTGATCAATCCGGACAGCTGTTTTTCGATCGGGCTGAACGTCGATCGCGACCATGTCACGCTGGTGGTGCTCGATTTCGTGGGCAAAGTGCGCGCGCGTGCCTCGCGGGAGATTCACTTTGCGAAACCGGAGACAGTGCGCACATTTTTTCAGCGCTCGATCGGGGAATTGCTGGCAAAGTCAGGCATCGCTCGCGCACGCCTCATCGGCGTCGGAGTCGCCTTTCCGGACGACATTGCCCGGGCGCACCTACCGGATCAGCCCGCAGACTACGCGGCCTGGGCTTCGGTGCGCGTCGATGAATTGATCGGCGAAGTGCTCGACATACCCGTGTTCATCGAGAATGATGCCGCCGCGGCCGCCATCGGTGAAATGCAGTTTGGTTCAGGCCACCGGTATCGAAGCTTTTTCTATTTGCTGGTGACCGCGGCCTTGGGAGGCGGCCTGGTTGTCGATGGAAGCTATTTTCGCGGCGCCAACGGGCGCAGCGGGGAAATCGGTTGGCTACAGGCGCGCAGTGGAACCGGTCAGGACAACCAGCTACAGAATGTCGTCTCATTGTCGTGCCTTTATAGTCGTCTCGCAGAGAAGGGATTTCGCGTCGCAACGCCGCGGGGCTTGATGCGTCTCGAACCGTCTGCGCGCCTCATTGTGGACGGCTGGATTCAGGAATCCACCGAAGCTTTGACCGACTCCTTTGTCGCCATCAATTGCCTGATTAACCCTGAAGCGATACTGATCGGCGGCCGTTTGCCGGCGGCTCTTGTCGACCGGCTGGCAGCCTCGTTGAATGCCCGGATGAGCCAGTTCGCGAATCAAATACCCGCCATTGCGCTGGTGGAGCGCGCCTTGACCTCGGATGATGCTCCTGCTGTTGGAGCGGCCATTCTGCCGTTTAGCTATCGGCTGCTGCCAACCCGCTTCGCCCTGCTCAAGAGCACGTGAGCCCGCTTGAATTAAATCAGCTGGCGGCGCTCATGAACATCGGGCGCTTTGACGAATTGGAACAGCGCGCGCGGGAATGCTTAAACCTTCAGCCGGATTGCGGAATCGTTTGGCAGCTATTGGGTGCGGCGCAGAGTGCGCTCGGCAAGGATGCCGTACAAGCGCTCAGCAGGGCGGCGCAATTGTCACCGAATGATGCCGCGGCTCACAATAATTTAGGCAATGCGTTTGCCAGGCGCGGCTGCTTGAGTGACGCGGTGGCGAGCTATCGACGCGCGCTGGATCTGCGTCCGGACTTCGCCCAGTGCCACAATAATTTGGCGCATGCGCTCCTCGATCTAGGTCTCTTCGATGAGGCGGCAACCAGTTCTCGATGCACGATGGCCCTCAATCCTCGTGACGCCGAGGCGCACGACCATCTGGGCAGTGCCATGAGGGGTCTCGGAAAGCTCGATCCGGCGCTTGATAGCTATCGGCGCGCGATTGCCATTGAGCCCGAATTCGCCGAGGCGCACAACAATCTGGGCAATGCTCTTTTAGAGCGTGGGCATACGGCCGAGGCGCTGGCCAGTTACCGCCGAGCGCTCAAGATAAATCCTGCATTCGCCGAAGCTCACAACAACCTCGGCAACGCATTTCGAAGCGTAGGAAGTCTGGACGAAGCGGTGGCGAGCTACCGTCAGGCCCTGCACATCAATCCTCATTTTGCCGAGGCGCACTGTAATCTCGGCATTGCCTTAAGGCTCCAAGGACGCGCCGAGCAGGCAAAATCCAGTTGCCGAAAAGCGCTTGAGATTGACGGACGGTCCGCTGCTGCAATCATTGCCCTCGCAGAATCGAGCGCAGACATGGGGGAGTTCGAGGATGCCCAGGCGCTCTTAAAACGAGCGATTGCCGCCGAACCAGAATCGCCGGAAGCTTGGGCGGGACTGGCGCGCCTTCGCAAGATGACCGACGCGGATGGGGCTTGGATGGTTCAGGCGCAGCGCATTGCCGACAAAAGCCTGGCGCCGCGAAAAGAAATCGTCCTGCGCTATGCCATCGGGAAATTTTTCGACGATGTTGGGGATTTCGGGCAGGCGTTTCAACATTTTCAGCGAGCGAACGAGCTGACAAAATCGTTCCGGACGAGGCACGACCGGGCGCAACTCACGCGTACTGTCGATCTCATCACCCGCACCTACGATCAAAAATGGTTGACAGGGTCGCGGCTCGGCGCAATCGATTCGGCACGCCCGGTGTTCATCGTGGGAATGCTGCGCTCAGGCACCACGCTCGCGGAACAGATTCTGGCGGCACATCCGGCGGTTTTTGGCGCGGGAGAACTGCGTTTCTGGGGCGCCGCTTTTGAGGCTCACCGGGCAGCCGGTGGCGCGCTGACGAGCGAGGGCTTGGCTAACCTGGCTGCGGAGTACTTGCGGCTGTTGCGCGAGATATCGCACGATGCGCCGCGAGTGGTCGATAAGATGCCCACCAACTTCGCTTTTCTGGGCTGGATTCATGCGGCGCTTCCCAACGCGCGCATAATCCACATGCGGCGGGATCCGCTGGATACCTGCCTTTCAATCTATTCACAGCATTTCGAGTCGACGGTTTCCTACGCCAACGATCTTGAAGATTTGGCGCACTACTACTCCGAATATTGCCGCCTCATGCATCATTGGAGGCTGACATTGCCCGCCACTGTGGTTCTAGACGTGCCCTACGAAGGCCTTGTAGCCGATCAAGAGACATGGAGCCGCAAAATGCTGCAGTTCGTCGGCATGCCCTGGGATGCGGGATGCCTGGATTTTCATCAGGCCAAGCGACCCGTCATTACCGCGAGCAAGTGGCAAGTTCGGCAGAAGATCAGCAGTTCATCGGTTGGACGCTGGCGCAATTACGAAAAATTCCTAAGCCCGCTGCTGCCATTGAGGGAGCGGGGGCCGTGGACAGACGCGTCCTAGCGGCGCGCAGGCCGCGAAGTGGAGTTGCGAATGATCAATGCGTGATCGAGCAAATGCCGCGGGATGCGATTGGGCCATCCGTTGCGCCGAGGTTCCAGCCGAATGATCAAGTCCGCGGCCATTCTTGCCATGGCGGCAACGGGTTGACTCACGGTGGTGAGTTCCGGCCAAATCATTCTCGCCACAGGCGCATCGTCGAACCCGGTGACCGACAGTTGTCCGGGCAAATCAAGACCGAACTTTCGAGCCATCGAAATGACTGCTGCGGCCATGTCGTCGTTGCTCGCAAAAATAGCGCTCGGCGGATCCGCGGTGCGCAGCATGCGTTCAGCACATATCAAGCCATCCGCAAACAAAAAGTTGCCCGTCTGGACCAGCTTTGAATCTACCGGGATGCTATGCGCGCGCATTTCGTCGACGAATCCAAGATATCGTTGCTCGGTGGCGCCGTGATTGGGTCGGCCTAATATAAAACCGATGCGCCTATGCCCCAGGTCCAGCAAATGGGCCGTGAGCTGGCGGGCCGCCGCATAATCGTCGATGCCAATCGAGGGGGTAGCGCTTACGTTGTGTTTCGGCGCGATTCGCACAATGGGAATCGACGCTTCGTGCAGCTTGTTCAGCACGAGCGGATGATCGCTTAGGGGCGGCAGCAAAATGACTCCCTCCAGCCGCAATTGCCCGAGCAAGGTGTCGATTTGCTTCTCAATTTCTGGACTTTCCACATCCCAAGGCTCGACCATCAAGTGAATGCTGGATTCGCGGCAGCGCTCGACGGCGCCGGCTTGAAATTCGCTCAAGTAATCCCCGGGGCGGTCGCAGAATAGTCCCACCAGAAACGAGCGGTTGCTTGCCAAGCCGCGTGCATTGAGGTTCGGGCGATAGTTGAGTTGCTCAATGGCATCCAGAATTCGAGCGCGGGTGTCTGGGCGAACGAGGGGTTCATTGTTAATGACCCTGGAGACCGTCTTCGGTGACACCTTGGCCAGATCTGCCACTTCTTGAATTGTTACCGAGGGTAGATTCAGGGTCATGCCCCTATATTAACCAGCCGAGCCGTTCGTGCACTCGGAATCTCGCGAGGCTTGCGGCGCCAATCTTGCATCCGATATGGAGAGGGTGAATCGACCGGACGTTTCGATGGCCAATGGAACCGCAACTTCCTTGAGATCCGCCCCCGCTGCCGCCATGCAGGACAGTGGAATCCACAGCGTGCGCCATTGCCCTTGCGCCGCCGTCTTGAAGGTTTGAGTCAAGTCCAGCATCGCGCCGCTTAAGATTCCGACACTGACATGTGCCTCCGGCATGCGATCCACCCGATAGCGCATTTCGAGCGCCGCGCCTTGATTTGCGGCCGCTCGCAAATCCGTCGCGCGTCCCGAGAATTTTAAAGTACCGGAAGCCGTTCCCGTCCAAGTCGCGGTCACCGTACCCTTGCCTGGACTCAGCTCGGCCGCCATCACGGCGTGAGGACTTTCTTGCCGCATGTTCGTCAAATGTACTTCGTCGCTGCCATCGGCAACAAAGAGCGACCAGGGAGCGGTGGGGTGGCCCGCGTGAAACAGGCTGCCGGCACTGGCGTGCCACTTCAGCGGTATGGCAGGGTCTTCCGAAAGCGGCATCGATTGCGACTTGCCGTGGTAATCGAGGCCCCAGCCTCTCAAGAACTGGGCGCCCGTGACCTGGCCGGACAAGTCGAATGTTACCGGCATGGCGCTCTGCGGCCAGGAAAATGCCAGCCGGCCTCTGAAATCAAACGCTGGAGTGCCGGTCGATTGAAACAACATGTCGGCGACGCCTTCACCTTCGCTCCCGGGCAGCCACGCGGCAATAAAAGCATCGGATGCGTTGATTTCGGGATTGGTCCACAAGGGGCGCCCGGACAGAAATACGGCCACGGTCGGGACGCCTGCGGCGCGCAAGTTTCGCAGCAGATTGAGTTGCCGCTTATCGTTTGGCGAGAATTCCAGAGTTTCTCGATCGCCTTGGAACTCGGCATAGGGTTGTTCACCAAACACGACAATCGCCGTGTCCGGTTTTTCACGGTATTGCCCGTCCTCGCGCAATTCGACCGAACCGCCCGCTGCTTCTACGGCGGCCTTGATACCGCCATAAATTGACGTCGCGCCCGGAAAGTCGGCATTGGTATTGTGATCGCCCTGCCAATCGATAGTCCACCCTCCGGTCTGCGCGCCGATCGAGTCTGCAGCATCGCCGGCGACCAAAATTCGAGATCGCGGATTCAACGGCAGCGTGGCATGATCATTCTTCAACAGCACCAATGATTCGCGCACCGCTTTGCGCGCGAGCGCGCGGTGGGCGGCGCTTCCGAGCTGTGCTAAATCGCTGCGCTCCTTGGGAGGCGGCCGCTCGAACAGTCCTGCGACGACTTTCACCCGCAGGATGCGCGTCACCGCCTCGTCGATTCGATCCGTCGGAATCTCACCCGCACGAGCTTGCGCCAGCGTGTTGTCAAACAGCGCCTTCCAGCTGTCCGGCGCCATCAACATGTCTATGCCGGCAAGAATGGCGGCCGCACAGCGGGACTTGGTACACCCCGGGAGCTGTTCTTGTGCGTTCCAGTCACCCACCACGAAGCCGTCGAATGCGAGACGCTTCTTCAATATGTCCGTCAGCAAGTAACGATTTTCGTGCAGTTTGGTGCCATTCCAGCTGTTGTACGAGGCCATTACAATCATCACGCCGGCCTGAATTGCCGCGGGGTAGCCCGCCGCGTGCACGGCGCTCAGTTGATTCTCCGGCACGACGGTATCGCCCTGATCGCGACCCGACAGTGTGCCGCCGTCCCCGACAAAGTGTTTTACCGATGACAACGTATGTCCCGGCGACATGAAGTGCGAAGTACCGCGTTGCCCCTGAAGCCCCGTGACCATTTGCGCCGCGTATTCGGCGACCAACGCGGGTGATTCCGAATAGCTCTCATACGATCGGCCCCACCTCACGTCGCGCACCACGGCGACGGTGGGTGCGAAGGTCCAGTCGATTCCCACGGCCGACACTTCTGCCGCAGTGGCTTCCGCGATCTTGAGTATCAGTTCCGGATCATGGGCAGCGCCCAATCCGACATTGTGTGGAAAAATAGTCGCGCCCAGCAACTTGGCGTTCCCGTGTACCGCGTCGATTCCAAATAGAATCGGAATCGCTCGGTGCGAGCCTCCGTTATTGAGCGATTCGCGATAAAAGTCATCGACTAGATCGAGCCATGCCCGCGCGGTGGTGCGCACGTTGTTGCCCGGAGCCGCATTGCCGCCTGCGAGAATCGAGCCCAGTTTGTAGGTGCGCAAATCGGCCGGTGAGATTGATGCGATGTCGGCCTGGATCATTTGGCCGACCTTTTCCTCCAGGCTCATTTGAGCCAGAAGTTGCGCAACGAATGCTTCCACTGCGGCGTTCGTAGGCGCATGTATGCCCTCCGGCCAAAGCTCCGGATGTGGAATAATCGGCGGCGATACGAGGTCCCCGGACCAAACGGAAAAAGCTGAGAAAAGAAGGGCGACAACCAGGCTCGACGTGCAAAAGCGGGACAACGTCATCTTCATTGCTCGATCTGCCTTCCTCTCAATGAGAACGTGCCACTCGAAGCGGCTAAGCGATTGTTATTGCTAGAATTTCTTATGATTAATGGGCCGACTCGCCGCTGCTGGCCCCGTCTAATGCGTTGCAGCTTACAGGATTAGAGGGATAAATGTCAGCGCTGTCAACCGGTCCGTTTGCGATCGATAGTTCAGCTTCGGCCCTACTGACTCTGCTCGATTGGTTTGTGGTCGGAATTTACGCGGCGGGACTGGTGCTGCTCGGTGTGCTCATGTCGCGGCGCCATGTCCGGCCAGTGGATTACTTCCTTGCTTCGCGTCAAACACGTTGGCCTGCCATCGGTCTTGCCATGTTTGCCTCCAATATGTCGTCGACGGCGTTGGTCGGCCTGGCGGGAGGCGCCTATGCGATCGGCATCTCGGTCTATAACTACGAGTGGAGCGCCAACCTGATACTGGTGTTCTTCTGCGTGTTTCTCCTGCCCTTCATCATTCGCAGCCAGACCTTCACCATGCCTGAATTTCTGGAACAGCGTTACGACCGACGGGCGCGGCTGCACTTTGCGTTGCTCACCTTGTTTCTAAATATTTTCGTCGATTCGGCGGCAATCCTTTATAGCGGATCGCTCGTAGGTCAGCTGGTGTTGCCGGGCTGGCCGCTTTGGCTAGTCGTGACGATGTTGGCAGGGGCGGCCGGGCTGTACACGATTCTCGGCGGCTTGCGCGCCGTGATTTATACCGAAGCGGTGCAGGCTGTCGTGCTCATCGCCGGAGCGCTGTTGATTTCCATTGGCGCATTCAGCCGCGCGGGTGGCTGGCATTCGGTCATGAGCTCCGTGGATCCAGCGTATATCTCACTGATTAGACCGTCTCATGATCCGGGTGTGCCATGGCCCGGGCTGCTGTTGGGAATTCCGTTATTGGGATTCTATTACTGGTGCACGAATCAATCGATCGTGCAGCGCATGCTGTCGGCCAAAAGTATCGATCATGCGCGATGGGGCGCGCTGTTTGCCGGCTTGCTCAAGCTGCCGGTGCTGTTCTTGATCGTGCTGCCGGGCACTTGCGCGCTGGTTCTGTTTCCGCATTTATCGCGGCCTGACATGGTGTATCCCAACTTGATTTTAAGGGTGTTGCCCGCGGGCCTGGTGGGCTTGGTGGTGGCCGGATTCATTGCAGCGACGATGGTCTCGATTTCCTCGATGCTTAATTCGGCATCCACTCTCATAACCATGGATGTCATCAAGCAGTTCAGACCGCTGCTTTCGGACGCACACGTGGTTCGCATCGGCAAGTTGAGCACCGCCGTCCTGTTGGTCGTTGCCGTGGCCTGGGCGCCGCAGCTGCAGCGTTTTCCCTCACTGTGGCAGTACTTGCAGGCAGTGCTGGCCTACGCAGTGCCCCCGGTGGTTGCCGTCTTTTTGTTAGGGATGTTCTGGCGCCGGGCCAACGCCGACGGTGCGGCGGCGGCCCTGCGATGGGGTTCGTTAGGCGGCTTTGCGTTCTTTCTGGTGAACGTGGTGTTCGGTTGGACGCATATTCATTTTCTCTACGTGGCCCCCATCCTTACGCTGCTGGACATGGCCATCCTTGCCGCCGTGAGCGTGACGTCACCAGAGCGGGTTTCAGTTACCGGCGAGGCCACCATGTGGACTCTCGAGTTCAGCCGTGCTGAGCGACTACGGCTGCGGATGATGCCTTTTTGGCAAGACTACCGGATTCAAGCCGCGCTGCTGTTGTTGCTCACAGCCACAGTTGTTTTCATCTTCCGATGACTCGGGACAGCGACTGGAGCTCGGGACCGTTCTGATCCCAGCGCAGCAAGCTGCCTTGCTCGTACCAGTCGCCCAGCACGATGCGTGTGCGAGGCCGGCCATCGACTTCCAGAGCATGGATGGCAGGGCGGTGAGTATGGCCGTGTAAGAGGGTCGAGGTCCCCGCACCGCGAAGTGCCAGCGCGACGGTGTCGGCATTCACATCGGTGATCGAGTGTTCCATCGCCTGGGTGTGCGCTTGGCTGCCGGCTCGCGCTGCACCCGCAAGCGCTTTGCGCGCGGCAGTCGACAGAGCGAGAAATTGCCGCTGCCAATCGGCGTCCCTGACAGTCGCGCGCAAGCGCTGGTAGGCGCGATCATCCGTGCATAATGCGTCCCCATGCATCACCAGCACTGGCTCGCCGTAAAGCGTGACGATCAGCGGATCGGGCAGCAGCACTGCGCCGCTTGCCTCGCAGAACTGCCGCGATAATAAAAAATCGCGGTTGCCGTGCATGACGAAGCAGGGCACGCCGCGCGAGGTGAGCGCGTGCAATCCGGCGATGGCCGCCGCTTGCGCGGGGTCCGCAGCGTCATCGCCGATCCAGGACTCGAACAGGTCTCCAAGAATGTAAAGGGCTTCCGCCCTCGTTGCCTCGGTTTGCAGAAACGCCAGAAACTGCGCAAGGATCGCCGGCCGGCTCGCATCGATATGCAAATCCGAGATAAATAACGTTGCCACAAGAAATGCTAGGGAAGCCCTAGGGGCTGGGAACGCGCTCGATTTTCTGAATGATAACCGGCTTGAGCGGCGTTTCTTCCTTGATCGCTCCATGCGCGCCGGTGGCAACATTGCCAATGCGATCGACCACCTCCATGCCGGAGATCACCCTTCCGAATACGGTATAACCCCATCGGGTCTGATTCGGATCCAGGGCCGCGTTATCATTAATGTTCACGTAGAACTGCGCATTGCCGCCGTGCGGTTCCGTGGTGCGCGCAAGACCCACTGTGCCGCGTACATTGCTGAGTCCATTGCCGGATTCATTGACCACGGTGCGCGGTGCGGGTTTTGGGGTGTAATCGGCATTGAATCCGCCGCCTTGGATTACGAAATTGGCAACCGCGCGATGAATTAAGGTATTGGTGTAGTGGCCTTCGTCCACGTACGCCAAAAAGTTCGCGACCGTGAGCGGTGCGCGCTCCGCATTCAATTCAATCGTAAAATTGCCCAGGGACGTGACGACCAGCACTTGCGGCGAGGGCGCTGATGCCGAGGGTTTGGCGGCGGTTTTCGAAGCAGGCGGGGCGTCGGCCGCAAATGTGGGCTGAAGGTAGGCGCCGCAAACTACGCTGAGCAAGACTAATAGCTGTTTCATACGCCGAGATTCTACTCGAATAGGTACAATCTTGAGATGTCCTTAAACAATGAGACGCCGGTCGTCACGCGTTTTGCGCCCAGTCCCACCGGTTCGCTGCATCTTGGCAACGCTCGGACCGCGCTTTTCAGCTACCTTTGGGCCCGTAAATGCGGCGGAAAATTCATTTTACGAATCGAAGACACGGATTCCGAGCGCAGCCAAGCGCGCTTCCGCGATCAATTGATGGACGACATGCGCTGGCTGGGCCTCGACTGGGACGAGGGCCCGGATGTCGGCGGCCCCTCGGCTCCCTATTCCCAGGCTGAACGCGGCGAGTTCTATCGGGGATTGTTCGCCCGGCTGGCCGCCGGCGGCCTCGCTTACCCGTGCTATTGCACGCCTGAAGAGCTGGAGCTGTCGCGAAAGTTACAGAGGATGTCGGGCAAGCCGCCGCGCTACGCGGGAACCTGCAGGGGTTTGACGGCCGCGCAGCGCGCGGAACGAGAAAGCCGAGGTACACCTTCGACACTGCGTTTTGCCGTTCCCGAGAATCAAAGCATCGAATTTACCGATGTGGTGCACGGGCCGCAACGCTTCGCTTCCAATGACATCGGAGATTTTATCATTCGCCGTGAAAACGGAACGCCGGCGTTCTTCTTTTGCAACGCCGTCGATGATTCCGCGATGGGCGTGACGCAAGTATTGCGCGGCGATGACCATCTCACCAACACTCCTCGCCAGCTCATGCTGTTGAAGGCGCTCGGCATGCGATGCCCCGAATATGGGCATGTCGGCCTGCTGCTCGGCGAGGACGGTGCGCCCTTGTCGAAGCGTCATGGCAGCACCAGCGCACACGAATTTCGCGAGCGCGGTTTTTTGAGCATCGCCGTGCTCAACCATTTATTTCGCCTAGGGCATACCAGCGACGTCGATGGTTGGTTGCCGCTATCTGAGATGCCGCAGCATTTCCGTCCCCAGCATTTAGGCAGGGCGCCCGCGCGATTCGAGGAGTCCCAGCTGATACATTGGCAGAAGGTATCTCTGGAGCGCCTCTCCGCAGAAGCTATCGGTGCCTGGTTGGGCGCCGGCGACTCGACGCAATTCATCGATCTGGTGCGTCACAATGTCGTGTTGCCCGCGGATGCGATCCCGTGGCGCGAAGTGGTGCGCGGCGAACTGGCGCCGCTCCGGGCGGAGGAGCAGCGCATTGTCGAGGCGGCGGGCGCGGAGTTTTTCGCGGTGGCGGTCGAAGCCTATGAGCGGTCGAACACCGATTTGAAGGTGCTGACGAGCATTCTGAAAGAGCGGACTGGGCGCAAGGGCGCCGATATATTCATGCCCTTGAGAGTAGCCTTGACCGGGCAGGCGCATGGCCCTGAACTCGCGTTGCTGCTCAAGCTCATGGCCCCGGAAACGGCGCGGCGCCGGTTGCTATCGCATGCTAAAAATCCATAACTCGCTCAGCGGAGAGAAAGAGGAGTTCAAGCCTCTTCTTCCCAACCAAGTCCGCATGTACGTCTGCGGCATGACCAACTACGACTACATCCATGTCGGGCACGCTCGCATGCTGGTGTCGTTCGACTTGGTTCAGCGCTACCTGCGCTCGCTCGGGTTTAAAGTGACTTATGTACGAAATGTCACCGACATCGACGATAAGATCATCGAGCGGGCGGCCGCAAACGGCGAGAACTGGGCTGATCTAGCGCGTCGTTTCACCGTGGCGATGCATGAAGATTGTGCCGTTCTGGGTCTGCAGCAGCCGGATTTGGAACCGCGGGCCACGGAATTCATCGGACCTATTATCGCGATGATTCAAACGCTGATCGAGAAGGGTTATGCCTACGAGGCCAGCAGTGGCGACGTCATGTATTCGGTGCGCAAGTTTCCGCAATACGGGCGGCTTTCGGGCAAAAAAATTGACGATTTGCGTTCCGGCTCGCGCGTCCAAGTGGACGAAGCCAAGCTTGATCCGCTCGATTTTGTGCTGTGGAAACATGCAAAACCCGGAGAACCGTCCTGGGAGTCGCCCTGGGGCGCAGGCCGCCCGGGCTGGCACATTGAATGCTCGGCGATGTCCACGACCCTGTTGGGAAGCTATTTCGACTTGCACGGTGGGGGCGAGGACTTGAAATTTCCGCACCACGAAAACGAAATCGCGCAGTCGTGCGCCGCCTGCGATTCGCCGTTCGTACGCCTGTGGATGCACAATGGATTCGTTCGCGTCAACGACGAGAAGATGTCCAAGTCACTGGGGAATTTCTTCACGGTGCGGGAAGTGCTCAAGACGCTGCGCGATCCTGAAGTTCTGCGGTTTTTTTTGCTGAGCAGCCATTATCGCGGCCCGATTAACTATTCCGCGGCACAACTCGCGCAGGCGGATGAAACATTGCTGGGTCTATACCGCGCATTGAAGGATTCGGGCTCCGCGCCCGCCACGGCCCCCGATCCCGCGGAATTGGCGAAATTTCGCGAGGCGATGGACGATGACTTTAATACGCCCGAAGCGTTTGCCGTGCTTCAAGGCGTGGCGCGAGGTTTGAATCTGGCGAAAGCTGCAGGGAATACCGCCAAGGCTTCGGTGGCCGCGGCAACCGTGCGTGCCATGGGAGAGATTCTCGGGGTATTGCAACAGGATCCGGACAGCTACCTGAAGCGAAGTGCGGGAACGAAGGATCTATCGGACCAGGAAATAGAAGTTCTACTCAGCTCGCGCCGTGCGGCCCGAGCCGCCAAGAATTTCGCCGAATCAGACCGAATTCGAAACATGCTGGCGGCTGCCGGCGTTCTTCTCGAGGATAAGCCGGGCGGAAGCACGGAATGGCGGCGCGCTTAAGGCGCCGCCTTCCATCTATCAGTCGTAGCGGCGGGAAGCGAAGATCCCCACGGCGAGACCCACGACTGCGGCGATCCCGATCACTTGCCAGGGATTTTCGCGCACATAGGAGTCCGTGCGCTTACCGTATTCCTGGGCTTGATCGCGCAGTTGCGAGGCCGTGTCCGCGGCCGCGCTCTTGGCAGCCGCGAGTGCAATCTTGACCTTGGCGCGGACTTTAGCGATGTCCGGTGCGTCGACATCCTTCAAAGCCTTGGTCAAATCCTCGACGTTATCGAGAAAGTTTTTCACCTGCCCATTGGCGTAATCATTGACGCTGCGTGCTGTATCCGATACTGATTCCATCTCGTGCTCCTTATCCTAGACCCGACGACCCAGGCTCATCAAAAAAGTAACGATCGCACCGATCAAGAACACTATGAATAGAATCTTGGCGATGCCGGCTGCGCCGACAGCAATTCCACCAAAGCCAAAGAACGCGGCAACCAGCGCGATGACGAAGAAAACGACGGCATAGTGAAGCATCTTTGCACCTGTCATTATTGGGCAGCAGTTCTGCCGACCCGCAGGAGTATCGAGAAGGGCGTCACGCAATGCAGTCGGTCGAGGACCCCCCTATGCGTAGGACATACCTCACGGTCACACCACGATGAAAGCACTATTGATTGTTTATCACTCGATGACTGGCGGGACCCGGCAGATGGCGAGTGCGGCAGCGGACGGAGCGCGAAGCGAGTCAGGCGTGACGGTGTCTTTACGCCAGGCTTCGGAAACGAGCGCGTCGCACGTCATTGGCGCGGATGGCTACATTTTTGCAACACCCGAAAATCTGGCATCCATGAGCGGAATCATGAAAGATTTTTTCGATCGCGCTTATTACGGGGCCCTCGATAAGGTCAACGGCAGGCCGTTTATTACCTTAGTTTGCGCCGGCAGCGACGGACGCAATGCTGCTCAGCAGGTAGAACGCATCGCAACGGGGTGGCGCCTCAAGCCGATCGCCGCTGCTTATATTGTGTGCACCCGCGCGCAGACCCCAGAACAAATCCTGCAGCCGAAGATCATCGACTCTTCGTGCTTGGCCTATTGTGCAGAGCTTGGCAAGACTCTGGCGAGTGGTCTAGCGCTGGGAATCTTCTGACGAGCCTTCGAGCGTAAGGCCGATACGCACAGCACGTTGGTTGGCAGAAGTATCTGGAGCATCCCAGAAGTATCTAATGAGTTAACCGGTGGAGATTTGCACATGGCGCGAAAATACAGCAAAGCCAGCCAAAACAAAGTCGAAAAGGTCATGCACGAGCGCAAAGCGGGCACCCTCCGCAGCGGCAGCACCGGCAAGAAGGTGACCAGCCGCAAGCAAGCCATTGCCATTGGGCTATCTGAGGCGCGCCGAGCGGGAAAGAAGGTTCCGAAAAAGAAAGCGGCCTAAAGCGGCGTCGAGGTCGGCCCCAACGGCTTGGGTTTGCCCTTTCGCGGGATGCCATCCCGCCGTATGCTAGCGCATGGACGAACAAAACCACCTGTCTTTTCTCCAACTGCGCTCTCTGGTTAAGAAGAGCGGAGAGATGGAGCTCTCATTGGTTAGCACATCGATTCCGAAGCCGCAGGCCGACGAAGTGATCGTGCGGATCGAGGCAGCCCCCATTAACCCTTCAGACCTCGGCTTACTGCTGGCGAACGCGGATTGGACTCAAGCCAAGGTATCTGGGAGCGCCGAGCAGCCTACTGTCACCACGGCGATCAGCGCCAACGCGGTCCAAGCCCTGTCCGCGCGGCTTGATATATCCATGCCGGTCGGCAATGAAGGTGCCGGACAGGTGGTGGAGGCTGGATCTTCCGAGGCTGCCCAAACGCTCATGGGCAAAACGGTCGCAGTGCTGGGCGGCGCGATGTATTCGCAGTACCGATGCGTCAAGGTTAACCAATGTCTCGTCCTGCCCGAAGGCACCAGCGCGGCTGAGGGCGCTTCTTGTTTCGTCAATCCCCTCACGGCATTGGGAATGGTCGGTACGATGCGCCGCGAAGGCCACAAAGCCCTGGTGCATACCGCAGCGGCGTCCAACCTTGGGCAGATGCTCAACCGCCTTTGTCTCGCCGATGGCGTCGGGCTGGTCAACATCGTTCGCAAGAAAGAACAAGAAGATGTCTTGAAGGCAGCGGGTGCCGTTCACGTATGCCGCACTGACTCGGGCACGTTCCTCAAGGACCTGACCGACGCCTTGGTGGCAAGCGGCGCCACGCTCGCTTTCGATGCCATAGGCGGCGGCCCGCTCGCCGGGCAGATCTTAGGATGCATGGAAGCCGCCGTGAATCGAAGCGTAACGGTTTATAGCCGCTATGGATCCACGACTCATAAGCAGGTGTATATGTACGGCGCGCTCGACATGAGCCCAACGGTGCTCAACCGAAATTATGGAATGGCCTGGGGTGTGGGCGGCTGGCTGTTAACGCCGTACATCGAAAAAATAGGGCCGCTCGCTTTCCAGGAAATGAAGGAACGTGTGGTCGGGGAGTTAAAAACCACCTTCGCCAGTCGGTATACGAAGGAAATATCGCTCACAGAGGTGCTGGATCCGGACATTATCGCTGCCTATTCCAAGCGAGCCACGGGCGAAAAATATCTCATCAACCCCAATAAGGGTCGCTGACGGAGAAATATGGCTAGGAATCGCTCGTGTACCCACCTCAACAGCGTCAGGCACGTCGCCCCCTCGGGACACGGCTGCGTGGAATGCCTGGCGAGCGGCGACACGTGGGTGCATTTGCGGCTATGCAGGACGTGTGGGCACGTAGGTTGTTGCGACGACTCGAAAAACCGCCACGCGCGCAAGCATGCCGCAGCTGCGGTGCACCCCATCATTTCTTCCTTTGAGCCCGGCGAGGAGTGGAGCTGGTGCTTCGTCGATGAAATCGAAGTCCTGTTGAATCGATAAACTGTAAGGGTCACTTAAATTAGGCACGAGGAGTAACGAACATGAAACGCATTACCCAGGTTGTTGGTTTTCTATTGTGCATGTTTGCCGCCGTGGGAATCGCCAACGCCGACAAATACGACGACACCCGGGCACTGTTTAAGAATGCCGGCGAAAGCGGCATTTTTTTTAAGGAAAGTTACGGCTATGCACTGTTTCCCAACATCGGCGAAGCGGGCCTGGTGGTGGGAGGAGCCTATGGCAAGGGCCGAGTTTACGTTCACGGAAAATATGTGGGCGATGTGACAGTGAAGCAGCTCAGCGTCGGATTCCAAGCAGGGGGTCAAGATTACGCCGAGATCGTTTTCTTCAAGGACAGACGCGCGCTCGATGACTTCGAATCCGGCAAATTCGAGTTCTCCGCCGGTGCCAAGGCCATAGCAATCACCGCCGCCGCCAATGTCAGCGCGGGTACCAATGGCGTGAGTTCCGGAGCCAGCGCCGGCAAGAAAGATGCGGTCACCGATGGGGATTGGAATAACGGCATGGCCGTATTTACGATCGCCAAGGGTGGCTTGATGTACGCAGCGGCTCTGGCAGGCCAGAAATTTTCGTATAAGCCTCGCGGAACTGCTGAGTAATTAAGCGCGCCGCGCAGCTGATTTTCAGCCGTAAGAAAGCCCTTACACTCCTTCAATCGTTGCAGGGATGGCGCCCGTGTGCGGATTGCCAGAGTATCGGCGCACGATGCATCGGGCGGCAGCGCCCTTCCAAAACGTCAAACCTAAGGGGGCATAATTATGGGTCGTGGAATACTGCTTTGGATGCTGGGAGTTCCTCTTCCGATCATTCTTCTGCTGGCGATGTGTTCACACCGCTGAGGAGCATATCGTGGAACAAATAATAACTCCGGGACCCGCCGTCATTACCGCGGACCCTTCTTCGTCGCCCGCCAAATCCGCTGCATCGTGGCCGTCCATCATCGCCGGCGCATTTGTTGCGGTGTCAGCAACCTTGATCTTTATCACCTTGGGTTCGGGGATTGGCTTCGCTTCCGTGTCGCCATGGACAAATCAAGGTGTTTCAGTGACGACGTTCGCGGTGAGCACGGCCATCTGGTTGATCCTCACTCAATGGATTTCCGCGGGATTAGGCGGCTACATTGCCGGCAGGTTGCGCACACGATGGGCGGGCGTCCACACCCATGAGGTCTTTTTTCGCGATACCGCTCATGGGCTCATCACTTGGGCAGTGGCAACCGTTTTGGTAGCCGGAGTGCTGACGAGTGGTGTGATGTCAGGCTTGGGCGCGGTAGGTCACGCAGCAACCCAAATGGCATCGTCGGGCGTCCAAGGCGCAGCCGCAGGAGCGGCGGCCGCGGGCACCCAGGGAGCGTCGGGTTCCTCGAGCAGCGCGAATTCACCCGTGCCGGCGTACGCGGTGGATAAGCTATTTCGGGCTGCGGGGCCCACCTCTTCGGGATCGGGCACCAACAATGTTGATCCGCGACCTGAGACGGCACACATTATCGCCAATGCCCTTTCTACCGGCAGCGTGCCTGATGCCGACCGGGCCTATCTCGTCGATCAGGTCGCCGCACGCACTGGGGTTTCGCAGGCCGAAGCGCAGACACGGGTGGATAATTTCATTTCGACGGTTATGCAAGCTCAAGAGAAGCTCAAGGCAGATGCCGATGCTGCGAGAAAAGCGGCCGCCCAGGCGTCCATTTATCTCGCCTTGTCCATGCTGATTGGCGCCTTCATTGCCAGCGTTTCGGCGGCGATCGGCGGCCGGCTGCGGGATGAACACATTTGACAGCGAGGAGAGAATGATGGAATCAACTAATCAGCTTAACGAGCTGTTCAGCCAAACGGAAAGGCTACTGGCCAAGCTGGCGGACGAGGACACACCGGAAATACAGAAGTTACGGAACAAGCTGGATAAGTCGATGACCCGCACCAAGGAAGCGCTGCAGGACGAGCAGACGGAAAATGGGGAGTCTCGGCATGTAAAAGTTCGCCATGTCGCAGCCTCTTTCAACGACTATGTACGAAATCATCCCTGGCTGGCCCTCGCAACGGGGGTACTGGTGGCATCCTCAATCGGAATTCTTTCTACGAGCGCAACGCGCCGATCAATGCACCATTAGGTGTCGATCGGCGTTGAGCTTAAGGTAGACCTAGGACTGCGCTGACGCCTTTTCTCATTGATAAGGGACAGCGGCGGTCGGGTTTGCCGGATACAGTTCGCCGCTCACACAGGAGACTTCCATGAGCCGCACCGTCGGTGAGCTGCTAACTTCGACGCTGGCTGAACTCGGCGTTAATCACGTGTTTGGAGTCGTCGGTGACGCATTAAATCCGTTCACCGACGCGATCCGGCGCGAACCAAGCATGCGATGGCTTGGCGTCCGCCATGAGGAGGGCGCCGCGCTTGCGGCAAGCGGCCAGGCTAAGCTGACGGGGCGTCTCGGGGTTTGCGCAGGGACCACCGGCCCTGGGGCTAACCATTTGCTTGCAGGATTATACGAGGCCAGTCATGACCACGCACCTGTACTGGCCATCGCCGGCGATGTACCGACGAATTTGGCGGGCATCGAGTATTTACAAGCGTCGGACCACGTTCAAGCGTTCCGCGACGCCTGTGTGTATGCCGCATCCGTCACTTCCGCTGACGGAGCGGCCGCGGAAATTCATCAGGCGATCGCCGCGGCGTATGGATCACGCGGCGTTGCCTTGCTCAACATCCCCCAGGATGTGTTTGGCGCGAAGACTTCCAAACCGGTCAGAAGCTTGGCGACGCTGCGTCAGCGACCCGAAATCTCTCCGGCCAACTCCGATCTGGACAGCGCCGCGCGCATGCTCGAGGGGGCGACATCGATCGTTCTTTTCGTGGGCTTTGGAGCGAACTCCGCACGAACGGAGATTGCGGCGCTGGCGAGAAAGCTCAACGCGCCCATCGTGCACACGTATCGCGCGCTGGATTTGTATCCGTTCGATGATGAGCAGGTGATCGGTGGCCTGGGCCTGATCGGCTCCAAGGCGGCGTACGACGCGGTCCATGCTTGCGATGTCTTGGTCATGATCGGCAGCGATTACCCCTATAGCGAATTTCTGCCCCAGAAAGCCCGAGTGATTCAGATCGATGAGCGTGCCAATGCCATTGGCCGGCGGCTGCCTGTGGCTCAGGCCATCGTCGGTTCCAGCCGGCCAAGCGTCATGGGCTTGCTGGAGCGCGTAAAGCTGAAAAACGATGATCGCTTCTTGCGCTCGGCGCAAAAGGATTGGCAATCGTGGAAGAGCATGTTGGACCAGAAGGCGGATCCGGCGAGGAGCAAGGATCGTATTCATCCGCAGGCACTGGCGCGCGTCGTCAGCGATCTTGCCGCGAGCGATGCCGTATTCTGCGTCGACACTGGGGAGGTCACATTGTGGACCGCTAACTGGCTTCGCCCTCGGAATCAACAGAAGGTCACGGGCTCGTTCAACAATGCAGCGGTGGGTGTGGCATTGGGCCTCGCCAACGGCGTACAAGCGCTCGATACCAAGCGGCAGACTATCGTCATGTGCGGCGATGGCGGTTTCGCGATGCTGATGCAGGAATTTTTCACCTCCGTGCAGCACGGATTGCCTCTCAAGGTGTTCATTTTCAACAATGGCGGCTGGGGACTTGTGCATTTGGAAATGGAAGAGGCTGGCTTGCCCGTGTTCACCAAGGGCGCGGTGTTCAAGAATCCGGATTTCGCCCTATTCGCGCAGGCTTGCGGCGCTCGAGGGTTTCGCGTAACGCAGCCCCAGGCACTGCGCGAGACGGTGGCGCAAGCATTGGCGGCACCGGGTCCGGTGATCGTTGATGTGGTCGTCGATCCTAGCGAAATACCTTCCATGCCGCACATCGAACTCGACAAGGTATGGAAGTTCGGTATCGGCAAAATGCGCGAGACTTTTAGCCGCTCATAGTCGCGGGACCGGCCCAAGTCGACTAAGATCCTGCGGCATGAGCACATCAGCCGCACCGTTGGACGGCATTACCGTCCTGGACTTCTCGCATGCCCTAGCCGGACCTTACTGCACCATGCTGATGGCAGCGTACGGTGCCGAGGTGATCAAGGTCGAGAGCCCAGAGGGCGACATCGGCCGAACTTGGGGTCCACCCTTTCATGGCGCCGATGCTTCTTACTTCGTCGGTTTGAACAGCGGCAAGCGGAGTCTGGCCATCGATTTGAAGACATCCGAAGGCCTGGACGCCTGCCGCAAGCTGGCCGCCAAGGCTGATGTTTTGATCGAGAATTTCAGACCCGGGACCATGAACCGGCTGGGGCTGGACTACGCCTCATTGTCTGCGGCGAATCCACGGCTTATTTATGTCTCCATCTCCGGGTACGGACAGACCGGCCCACGGCGCTTCGAGCCGGCCATGGATCTCATCATTCAATCTGCCTCGGGTCTCATGAGCATTACCGGGACTGCGTCGGGCGAAACCGTCAAGACGGGCCATTCGATCGCGGACATCACGGCGGGGTTGTTCTCGTTGATTGGCGCCATGCTGGCGATAGAAGCGCGCCACCGCACCGGCCACGGTCAATTCGTGGACGTCTCCATGATGGACACAGTGATGTCGACCATGCTCCCAAGCTTTGCCCGCTACCTTGCCTCGGGCTTGGTTCCAAAGCCCATGGGCACCTTGTTCGAAGGCATCGTTCCTTACCGAAATTTCGTCTGTGCTGACCGGGAAATAACCGTTGCGGTCGCGAGTGATAAGCTGTGGAAAAGCTTCTGCGAAGCGATCGGCAGAGCGGACCTTGCGGACAACAGCGACTACAAGACCAATCCTCTGCGTGTGAAGAATCGAGCCGTCCTGGAACCAATTTTGGAAGCCATGTTTCTATCTCGCCCGGCGAAGCTTTGGGTGGAGTTGCTCTCGAAGTTCGGCGTGCCTGCAACCGTCGTGCGAAATCTCAAAGAAGTCATCGAGGATGAGCAAACCAGCGCCCGCAACATGACACCCACCGTGCAGCATCCGGTCGCCGGCCCCATACGCGTTCTCGGGGTGCCGGTACAGTTGTCCGACACACCAGGGCGTATCAGCACTGCCTCGCCGCTGTTGGGCGCGGATAGCGCCGCCGTCTTGAAAAGCATTGAAGGAAAAACTTAACTCACGCCTCGGAACGATTCCATGTGAGCCTTTTTGTCACCGCGTAATTCCATACGGCGCCAAGCACGATTCCAGCCATCACAGCCAGATACGGGATGCCGGTGATTTTATTGACGTAGGTTGCAAGCCCGACGTTCATGAAGGCGCCGAGACTGCAAGCGAGATTGAAGGACAGCCAGCCGCGTAACCAGCGCATGCCGCGCAAGCGCTGATCCCGGTAGGTCAGTATGTTGTTGACCGCGAAATTGAACGTCATCGCGCAGATCGTCGCGATCGCCGTTGCCGTGGAGAAGCCAAGGTGCGCGACTTGCACCAGGAGCGTAAAGATGGTGAGAGAAACGATTACTCCCAACGCACCTACGATGCAAAACGCAATGAATCGCACCGGCACGATATGCCCGATCAATTTATCGAGCAGCAGCATGGCGTATTCCCAGGCCGTGGCTGAATCGAGCTTGCTGGTGCCGGCTTGGCGCAGACGGAAGGTATAAGGCAGTTCCTTGAAGCGCAGCGGCTGCGGCGAAGAGGCGAACAAATCGGTGAGGATTTTGGTGCCGATGGTGGACAGCTTGCGCACGGCCCCTTCGAATACCGAGCGGCGCATCATGAAAAAACCGCTCATCGGGTCAGTCAGCGTATCGGGGACCAACACGCGGCTGAATCGCTTACCGAAATTACTCAGCCGAACGCGCGCCGAATTCCAGTCGCCGGTTCCGCCGCCCAGCGAGTAGCGGGTGCCGACGACCATCTCGGCATCCCCTGCGCGCAGCTCCGTCAGCATTTGCGGCAACAATCGCTCATCGTGCTGCAAGTCACCGTCGATCACGGCCAGATAGGGGGCAGAACTCGCCAGCATCCCCTCGACGCACGCCGAGGATAATCCGCGGCGCCCGAGGCGCTGGATGCAACGTATGCGAGAGTCTTGCTGTGCCAGCTCCCGTGCGAGATCCGCAGACCCGTCGGTGGAGTCATCGTCCACATAGATGATTTCCCACGCGGAGCTGCCCATGCAGTTCCGAATGCGCTTCGTCAACTCAATCAGGTTTTCGCGTTCATTGAACGTGGGAACGATGATTGAGACTTCCGGGCCTCGAGAGTAGAGCGGCTGGTCCAAGTCAATGACTCAAGTCGTTGAATTCTTTATTTGATGTGATTTGGGGACGCGGCCGGGTCTTGGCGACCTATAGTATAAATTCGAGGCGCGGTTAACAAGACGATAAGGCACGCGGACGCTCGAACTGTTACGATTGCCGCCCCGTCGAGATCAGAGAATTCTCGGGGTGTAGCTCAGACTGGTAGAGCGCTACGTTTGGGACGTAGATGTCGCAGGTTCGAATCCTGTCACCCCGACCACATAAGCGACGATTTTGTCCGCGGCCTGATCGGCCGTCGTTTCAACCGTGTTGACGCGGATTTCAGGATGTTCGGGCGCCTCGTAGGGCGAATCGATGCCGGTGAAATGCTTCAGTTCACCGGCCCTGGCCTTCTTGTAAAGGCCTTTCACGTCACGCTGCTCGGCGACCTTAAGCGGCGTTTCCACATAAATTTCGATGAATTCGCCCGGATGAGACATCTCGCGGACCATGCGCCGTTCGGCCCGGAAGGGCGAAATAAAGGCGGTCAACACAATGAGCCCGGCGTCGGTCATCAGCTTCGCGACCTCACCGATGCGGCGAATATTCTCGACCCGATCGGCATCGGTGAACCCTAGATCTCTATTCAACCCGTGCCGGATATTGTCGCCGTCGAGCAAGAAACTGTGCTTGCCGAGCGCATAAAGCTTTTTCTGCACCAGATTCGCGATGCTGGACTTGCCCGCGCCGCTCAAGCCGGTAAACCACAGTAATTTCGGCTGCTGGTGTTTCAGGCGAGCGTGCGCGTCGCGGTCGACATCCAGCGGCTGCCAGTGAACGTTGCTCGCGCGGCGCAGCGCGAAATGCAGCATGCCGCCTGCGACGGTCGCATTGCTGATCTTGTCGATCAAAATGAAGCCGCCGAGCTGGCGGCTCTTCCCGTAAGCCTCGAACACCAGCGGCTTGTCCGTCGAGAGGTTTGCAACACCGATGGCATTGAGGCTCAGGGTTTTGGCAGCCAGATGCTCCATTGTATTCACATTGATTTGATATTTCGGACTGTGGATCGTCGCCGTAGCCCATTGCGTCGCGAGTTTTAGCCAGTAGGGACGCCCGGGCAGCAAAGGCTCATCTGCCATCCAAACCAGCGTGGCTTCGAATTGATCCGCTACCTCGGGGGGATCATCGGCGGCCACGATCACATCGCCGCGGCTGCAATCCACTTCGTCGGCAAGGGTGAGCGTGACGGATTGTCCCGCAGCTGCAGCATCGAGGTCCGCGCCCAACGTCACGATGCGCGCGACCCGCGTAGTCCTGCCCGAGGGCAACACGCGTACGGCGTTACCAGGCCTGATGACACCCTCGGATATCAACCCCGCAAAGCCGCGGAAGTCCAGGTTGGGGCGATTGACCCACTGAACGGGCATTCGAAACGGGCGCTGTTGCGAGACCGCGCTGTCGATCTCGACATTTTCAAGATGCTCCACCAGGGTGGGGCCGCCGTACCACGGGGTCTGGCTGGAAGTCGAGGCGATGTTGTCCCCGGCAAGGCTCGAGATCGGAATTGCTACGAAGTTGCGGATTCCGATGCTCTCGGCAAAGACGCGGTACTCGGCAGTAATCGCCTCGAATCTGCCCTGATCGTAACCGACCAAATCCATTTTGTTGACTGCCAGCACGAAGTTGTTTATGCCGAGAAGATGAGCAAGATAGCTGTGGCGGCGCGTTTGGGTGAGCACGCCCTTGCGCGCATCGATGAGAATTACACCCAAGTCCGCTGTTGATGCGCCGGTCACCATGTTTCGCGTGTATTGCTCATGCCCGGGAGTGTCTGCAACGATAAATTTGCGCTTGTCGGTGGCAAAGAATCGATAGGCCACGTCGATGGTGATGCCCTGTTCGCGCTCGGCGGCCAAGCCATCGACCAGCAACGCGAAATCGATGTTCTGACCCTGGGTACCCATGCGCTTGCTGTCCGCATCCAGCGCAGCGAGCTGATCTTCAAAGATCATTTTGGCGTCGTACAGAAGCCGGCCGATCAGCGTCGATTTGCCGTCATCGACCGATCCGCAGGTGATGAACCGAAGCAGCGATTTGTGCTGATGGCGCATCAAATACTCATCAATGTTCTCGGCCACGAGCTGCGATGGCCGGTACGAGGAACGCGTTGAAATGTCGGTCATCAGAAATACCCGGACTGTTTTTTCTGTTCCATCGATGCGGCCTGATCGCGATCGATGATGCGGCCCTGGCGCTCCGAAGTGGTCGTCAAAAGCATTTCCTGGATGACCTGCGGCACGCTCGTCGCAGTGCTAGCAATCGCGCCGGTGAGAGGATAGCAACCGAGCGTTCGAAAGCGTATAGAACGCATGATGGGTATCTCGCCTGCACGCAGCCGGAAGCGATCATCGTCAACCATGAGCAGCAGGCCGTCGCGCTCCACCGTGGGGCGGAGCGCCGCGAAATACAACGGTACGATTGGAATGTTTTCCAGGTGAATGTATTGCCAGACATCGAGCTCGGTCCAATTGGAAAGCGGAAAAACACGAATGCTTTCGCCTCGCGCTTTCCGAGCGTTATAGAGATTCCAGAGCTCAGGTCGCTGATTTTTCGGATCCCACCGATGATTGGCCGAACGAAAGGAAAATATGCGTTCCTTAGCTCGGGACTTCTCCTCGTCGCGGCGGGCACCGCCAAAAGCGGCGTCGAAGCCGAACTGCGTGAGGGCTTGCTTGAGTCCCTCTGTTTTCCAAATATCGGTATGCATCGCGCCGTGATCGAACGGGTTGATGCCCCGCGCCAACGCATCGGGATTTCGATATACGATCAGCTGCATCCCGCTGCTTTTCTCCGTCCGGTCGCGCATTGCATACATATCGCGAAATTTCCAAGTCGTATCAACATGCAGCAACGGGAAAGGTGGGGTGCCGGGAGAGAAGGCTTTAAGGGCGAGATGCAGCATGACGGCGCTGTCCTTTCCCACGGAGTAGAGCATCACCGGTTTTTCACTCTCAGAAATGACTTCACGCATGATGTGAATGCTTTCGGCTTCCAGCCGCTCAAGATGCGTCAAGACAATGGTCATGGCCCGCGATATTAGCGCATGCAACGCGGTGAGTAACCGCCGACCTAGGGCATAAGCTCATGCGCGGCTAAAATGCAACTTATAAGTTGCATAAATAAGGCACCCGGCTTAATATGCATCCAGGAGGTTGCATATGAATACATCTACAGATCGCATCGAGAGAAGGATTTTGATCAAAAGTCCGATTGCCCGGGTTTGGCGGGCTATTTCGGATGCCGCCGAGTTCGGCAGTTGGTTCGGCGTCGATTTCAAGGGCGAGACTTTTATGCCAGGGAAGCATGTGCAGGGGAAGATCACGTACCCCGGCTACGAACACCTCACCATGGAGGTGTTGATCGAAAGCATCGTGCCGCAGCGATTACTGTCTTTTCGCTGGCATCCGGCCGCCATCGATCCGACGGTCGACTACTCGAAAGAGCCGATGACGCTGGTCGTGTTCGAGCTTGAAGAAGCCCCGGGCGGTACCATGCTCTCGCTGGTGGAATCAGGATTGGATCAGATTCCGCTCGAGCGCCGCGCAACGGTGTTTCGCTTGAACAGCCAGGGGTGGGAAGAGCAAATGGAGAACATCAAGAAGCATGTCGCCAAGGCGTAAAGTCACATCGAAGAACCGGCCGCTGGAAATTTACGCGCCTGTCTTTGCTGCATTGGGAGATGAGGTGCGGCTTCGACTGATTGGGGCCTTATGTATGGG
>DASWUU010000248.1:0-6265 GCA_036401515.1 Steroidobacteraceae bacterium | reverse complement strand
AGGTAACTCGCAATGCAACGACGGGACTTTTTGGGAGCGGCAGCCGGCGGGTTAACGGCCTCGCTCGCCTCCTCGAGATCCGCTCGCGCCATTGCCGCGGAGAATGCAGCAAGCCCCGATCGAGCACCCGGTGCGACATTTTTGGTGGCCCATGGAGCGTGGTCGGCCGGCTGGGCCTGGAAGAAAATGCACCCACTCATGAGTGCGGCGGGAGATCGCCTGATAACCCCTACGTATACGGGTCTCGGGGAGCGCGTGCATCTCGCGAACCGGTCGAACGATTTGGAAACACACATCCTGGACCTTCTCGGCGTAATCCAGTACGAAGATTTGCACGACCTTGTGCTCATCGGGCATAGCTACGGCGGCATGGTCGCGACCGGCGTTGCTGACCGAGCTCGCGACCGTATCGCAAAGCTTGTCTACCTGGATGCCTTTGTTCCCAAAGACGGTCAAGCTCAAGCGGACCTTATTCCCGACGGTCATCGCACCATGGAAGCGCGTGCGAAGGCTGGCGACGGGTGGCGCGTTCCTCCGAATCCGTCACCTTCCGATACGTCCGAAGCGGACCTGAGGTGGATTGCAGAGCGCCGCTTGCCGCAAAGCCTCAAGTGCTTCGTTCAGCCACTTACGTTGCGCCATGGCGAAGCGACGCTGCCACATACTTACATCTACTGCAAGCGCATTCCGCCAGGTGATCCGTTCTCGCAGTTCGCCGATCGGGCGAGACAGGAGCATTGGGCCTACTACGAAATGGATGCAAGCCATTCGCCGCACATCACGGCACCCGACGCGCTGGCAGCAGTGCTGCGGTCGGTTGCAGCCGCGCCGAAAATATGAGGATCTCGCCGCATAAACGAAAAAGGCCTACGGTGGCGCCGACGCCTGGGTCTCCGCCGGCGCCCGCGCCGGACAGAAGCAATGTTGTAGGACCGAGCAAGCCGCGGTTATTAGAAATACTGGGCCCGGGCCTCATCACCGGTGCGGCGGACGATGATCCCAGCGGCATCGCCACCTATGCTCAAGCCGGAGCGCAGTTCGGCTATCAACTGAGCTGGACCTTGGTTATCACCTATCCCTTGATGGTGTCTATCCAAGCCATCAGCGCACGCATCGGCCGCACCACAGGACGTGGCATCGCGGCGAACCTTCGAGACGCCTATCCCAGTTGGGTGGTGCAGGTTACCGTCGCGTTGCTGTTCTTGGCCAATGTTTGCAATATCGGCGCAGATCTTGGGGCCATGGCGGAGGCAAGCCGGCTGTTGGCGCCCGCCGTCCCGGTCTGGTTCTATCTGCTGGCCTTTAGCGCAGTATGCGCCGCGGGTCAGATCTTTTTGCACCACACCCGTTACGTTTCAGTGCTGAAATGGCTGACGCTATCGCTGTTCGCGTACTTTGCGACGCTAATGGTCGTGCACGTGCCGTGGGCGGAGTTCCTCCAGGGTCTGGTGATACCGCGCCTTTCTGCCGGCCGCGAGTTTTGGCTGACCGTGGTGGCGGTGCTCGGGACCACCATCAGTCCGTATCTTTTTTTTTGGCAAGCCGCTCAAGAAGTGGAGGATACAAAAACCGTGCCGCTTCGCGAACCGCTGCTCAAGCGCCCCTCCCAAGGGCCTGAAGCGCTGGCACGCATCCGACTCGACACGCTGATCGGAATGGGCATTTCAAATTTGGTGGCATTAGCCATTCTCGCCACCGCCGCAGCCACATTGCACGTCAGTGGCATCAGGGAGATATCGAGTGCGGCGGAGGCCGCGCAAGCGTTGCGGCCCATTGCGGGAAATTTTGCCTTCGTCCTCTTTGCGCTCGGCATCGTCGGTACGGGCCTCTTGTCAGTCCCCGTGCTCGCGGGCTCGGCGGCCTACGCGCTCGGCGAAGCGCGGCGCTGGCCGGTGGGACTATCGCGCGATCCTCATCAGGCGAAAGCGTTCTATGGCGCTATCGCCGCTGCCACCTTGGTCGGTGCCGCTGCTAATCTCTTCAAGATCAGTCCCGTAAAAGCGTTGATATGGGCCGCGGCTCTCAATGCCATTGTCGCGGGCCCGGTGATGGTGCTCGTGATGAAACTCGCGACAAGCAAAACAATCATGGGCCGGTTTAAGATCACGGGAACCTGGGCAGTCTTGGGATGGATCGCCACCGCCGTGATGCTGGTGGCATCCCTGGTATTCCTGATCTCGCTGGCGACGGGCTCGGCCTAGCTACGGCGGCGATTTGCGCCCCGAGTAACGCCTCATGGGCAACACCTTCAAGATCGCCTCGCGGTAGGAGGTACTCGATTGCAGGCGTACGCCTGAGGATAGCGTGAATGCAAAGGTGCCGCGGCCGACCGACTCCACATGCACGACGGCGCGAATGTTCAACAGCAACGAGCGCTCGATTTGTACGAACCCAAGGCCCTCGAGTTCGACGCACAGCCGTTTGATGGTGTCGCGGCTGATGTACTTGGAATTTCGCGTCCTAAGGGTGACATAGTTGCGGTCTGACTCGATGTAATCGATGGTCTCGGCGTTCAGCGGATAAAACCGGTGTTCGCGCTCGCCAATCAACAGCTTGAGGGACGTGATCGGAAACCCGCTGATCTGCGCGGGCGGCCGCACTGCGCGCGCGGCTCGCACTCGCGCTCGCGCAGCCGCGGCTGCGCCATCGGATGCCGCCTCGCCGACCACGTCCGCGTAGTCGGATCGCGCCAGGGGCTCATCATCCACAATCAGGAATTTCAAGGGGGCATTTCGCATGGAATTTGGCGCACGCCCTAGGGGAACCCAAGCCCGTGTGGCCGATATACACACACGCATCGAGTTCGTCCCCGCAACCGACGGATCCATCCCAAAACGGTTGGATTTGCAGCCAAATTAGGCTTAAAAGGGGGAAAGCCCAGAACACGGGTGGATGAACGGTTATAAGCGTATGAACAAAATCGATCGTTACATAATTTTTGCAGTGCGCAACCTCAAGGGCAACGCGATGCTCGCGATCTTGATGGTGACCGCGATCGGCGTGATCATCAGCGCATCAATGACAACGTTATTGTTGCTGACGGCGATGGAGCCAGCGCCGGCGTCACAGCCGCATCAATCCGTGCAGCTGGTAGCATTGCAGAATGACAACTGGGGCACCCTGAAAAAGGACTGGTCACTCGAGACGGACAGAATCTGCGACGGCAAATCCTCTGGATGGGTCCGGTTGCTTTTATAGGCCCTGCGCCCCAGCGACTGACGGCGCCACGGCGGAAACTTGTTGCCGCTCTGTCCGACAGCGCAACGTTATTCAGGTTTGTCGTAATCGAAACCCTGCTTATCTTTCTTTGCGGATCCAAAGGAATACACCAACCCGACGTAGACTATTCGTCCTTGGGTTATGCGTTGGTATTCTTGAGTGAATGTTGGTGTGCTCGCAAAACGCCGATAGCGCTGGCCGTTGAAAATGTCTGACACGGTGGCGACGGCAGTTAAGTCGGTCTTCAGCTGGCGCTTATAGCCGAAATTCACCAAATTGATGGCGCTCACGTACCCTTGAGGGGTCAACCGTTTGTCGGTCCGGGTTATCGTAATCTGCGCTGAGTCGTCGCCTGTCGGCCGGTAATCCAGCTTGAGTTTCGCGTTAAGCCCCGTGGTCGATTGCAATCCCGATAATCCGAGCGCCGAGGCGTCGATCTGGCTGTAGAACAGGTTCCCGCTGACACTGTAAGTGACTTTAGGGATTAGACGGCCGTTCGACTGGAACTCGAACCCGGCCGAGTCGCTTTTTGGCAGGTTGGTCTTGGTCGTGAGCGATAGGCCGTTGCCGAGGTACTCAGTCACATCGGTCACGCTGTCTTTATTGCGCCGGTAGTAGCCGGTTACGCCGTAGCTCAAACCATGGCCTTCATAGCCGTAGCCGGCTTCAAAAGACTGCGTGAACTGGGGTCTGAGGTTGGCGTTGCCGGCACGTAGGTTGGGCGTGTACTCCCGATCGATGTACGGATTGTAATTGTCCGGATCCGGGCGCATGACGCGGCGGCTCGCGCCAAATGACAGCTTCGATTGCTCCGATAGACTGCGATCCACATGCAGGCTTGGATAGAGGTCGAAGTAACTGCCGGCGGTCGACATTTGGGTGGTCAACAGCTGCGCATCGGTACTCGTGAACTCAGCGCGCAGACCGCCCAACCAATCCCACGCACCGGCACTCGCCTCATAGCTCGCGTAGGTCGCGTTGATCTGTTGCCGGAACTTGAAATCGTTGGTGAGATTCGGGTCGAGTACCTGCGCTCCGGTCACAGGATCGATATTGTTGCCGACATAGTTGTTGCGGTAGTCGTCCCGCTCAAAGGCATAGCCTAATTTTAAGGAGCGCGTCTTGGACAGCGGCAGCCCATAGTCGGCGTCAAACTCGGTGGTGCTTTTATCTTCATGGAAATCCAAATTATTGTAGAAGGTGGCCGATGGGGGGATGAAGGAGTCGTTGGTGTAATCGTAATGTTCGTGCTGTTGCGACGCGGACCGATGCAGTGAAAATTCCAGCGTCTCGTCCGGCCGCCCCAGCTTTTGCGAAAATCCTAATTTTTGGTCGTAGTCGTTTTCCGGGTCGTGCCCGGAACTTAAGCGCCGCGAGGAACTCGTGAGTATTCCCGATGGCGCGCTGGTGTCATTGAGTTCCGTGTAGGTGCGCAGGCCGCCGCGATTCGCCCAGCTAGCCGACGCGCTGATCGACTGCCGTTCGTTCAATGCATATTCAGCGGAAACCCCGACGGTCGGCACTTCGCGGCGAATTCGTTCGTTGATCGTGCTGCCGCTGTCGCTCACCAGCAAGGTCACGGGGTCCTGGGATTTCAGGTCCGACCGGGTAGTCCGCTGCTTGTAATCCTGCCGATAACCGGCGGTGATGGAAGCCGTCAACGGCCCGGAGCTGTAGCTGCCGTTCGCCCCGGTGACATAGCGCCCTCCGTTGCCCAAGCTACCTTGCAGCGAACCGGCGACACCCTGCGGACGTTTCTTGCGCGTGATGATGTTGATCACCCCTGCAGCCCCGTCAGCCTTGAATTGCGCCGGCGGCGTCGTGAGTACCTCGATGCGTTCGATATCCTTGGCCGGGATCGATTGCAGATTGTCCCCTGCCGAGGGACCCGAGAACTGGGTCGAGGGTTTGCCGTCGATCAAGATGAGGACATTGCTGTCGCCTCGCAAGGAGACGAGCCCATCCGGATCGACATCAACGGAGGGAATGACGCTCAATATGTCGCTTAAGGAACCAAAGGTGCTTTGCACATCCGAGGCCACGCTGTAGACCTTGCGGTCGATCAACGTTTCGACGTTCAGTTTCTCCGAGGTGACCACGATGGTCGCAACCTCAGGGGCAGGAGTAGGAGTAGGCGTCGGCGGCGGCTCGTCGGCGGCTTCTGCGACGCACGCATACGCGAACGCCCACGCCAATGCAAGCACCATCAGGGGCGCGCCCGGGAATCTGAACATACATTTCACTTTATGGCGGCTTACGCGGCGCGAATCATCATTTCAGCAAGCGATTCTGCCAGCCCTTAAGCTGCATGATGGCACCGGATCGTTATGGGAAAATTAAGGCGCTGAAACATTTGAGCGACAAGGCGCGCATCGAGCGGCGGCAATCTCGTGTTGAACAACGGCGATGAAATTTTTCCATCCATGCTGGCGGCGATTCGCGCGGCCAAGCGTACAATTACGTTCGAGACGTTTGTCTATTAGCGTCGTTGGCGAGGTCGTGGGTTATGCAGCCCTAGCATCCTAATACCCAATTTGGGCCCCAATATCGCTTGCCATACCCGTATCCCAAACACATTATCATGGGTTGCTTGCGACAAGAAAGACAATGATGAAGTTGTTCATGGGATTGAGAAAACTCAGGGAATTCGAGAAGGTGCAACTCCCTTTTCTCAAATCCGTATTCGATTTCGACATAGTGGTCGAGATCGGGTATCGGGAGGAACAAGGACAGGCCATTACGTTGAAGCAGCTCTTGCTGCTTGACATATGTTCGCGCAATACCCTGCGCCGCAAGCTTGCCAGTCTGATTGATCAGGGTGTCGTGATCCGCCGCAAAACGGCGCACGATCAGAGGGCGAGTATCCTCATCGTTTCTCCCACCACCATCAAGCTGCTCACGAAGTATGGCGGCGCAATCTCCGCCATATCGGGTTCACATTTCAAATAATGGTTCGCACACATCGCTGGCGATTTAGATAGGTTATCTGAATGGCAGTGACGGAGATACGGTGCTACGGACGCGCGATATTTTTCGCTCTTCGCTG
>DASWUU010000247.1:0-5904 GCA_036401515.1 Steroidobacteraceae bacterium | reverse complement strand
GATGCGCAATGATTGTTCGCCATCGGTCAGCGGCACGCGCGGCGCGCGCCGCTCGCGGATAGCGCCCGATACATCCCTCAGTTGCGCGATGAATACATCGGTCTGCGTGTCGATGTGTTCGATCCGAGGCTCAGCGCCCGTATGCGTGAAAACTCCGGAGTTCCATCCGGTAAATCGAGCGGTCATCCGTTCCGCTACGAGCTGCCAGTGCTTGTCCCACTTTCCAGGCACCGCGCCGTTGGTTGCGTTCAACACCCCGATGCGCCCGTCCTCAAACCCAAGGATGAGCGCGCTCGCGTCATCGCTGTCGTAGCGCTCGACTCCGGCATGGAAGAAGTTGGACGCGCGCGCATACACCGACTGCGGCATCCCCAACTGGTGGCGCGCCAGATCCACGATATGGATGAGTTGCTCGACCATCTGGCCGCCGGAGCGGCCCTGCTCGCGCCACCACGCGGAATGCAGGGCGTTGCTGTGAAACTGGCCGATAAACATGCCGACGCGACCGGTCTCGCCGGCAGCCGCAGCGCGGTCCCAGCGCAGCACCGCATCGCCGAAGCGATACATAAATCCGCAGGCGGCTACGATCTTCGCTTCGGCCGCTGCATTGACCATGGACGTGGCGCGCTCTAACGTCAGCGCAATGGGCTTCTCGACCAGCAGGTGAATACCTAAGGCTGCCGCTTTCTCAACCTCGCCATTGTGGGCAAAAGGCGGAATGGCGATAATCAGAAGCTCGAGCTCTGCGCTGCGCAATAGAGAATCGAAATCACGGTAGGCGGTGGCGCCGAATTTTATCGCAAACGCTTGAGCGCTGGCTGCGTCCCGGCTGGCACACGCCGCGAGCCGCATCTCGTCTGGAATCGCCGCTATGGCCTCGGCATGGCGCGATGCAATGCTACCGCATCCCCATATGCCGACACGCAGCGGGTTCATGGCGCGGGTCCGAACGTCAGCACCCCTTGAAGGATGCTCGTCTCGCCTTTGTCGAGGCGCGCGAACAGTTCGGGCGCTTCCGCAAAGCCGACGCTGTGGGTGATGAGCGGGAGCAAATCCAATCGTCCTTCGAATTGAAGTCGCACTGCACTCTGCCAGAGCCGCAATTTGTTCCAGCGATGGCTAGCCGCAGGCGCGACACCGGAAATCTGGGAACTGATCAATTCGATGCGGTTATGGTGAAATTCCTCCCCGAGGCGCAAGCCAACCGCCTCACCCTGCATAAATCCCATGGCGATGACGCGGCTTGCATACGCCACCGTTCGAATGGCTTCCGCGAGTGCTGACACGGCGCCCGACACCTCGATGCACACATCGGCGCCGCGCCCCGCCGTTTCTGCCTTGATGGTTTCCGCCACGGATACTGCCGCTGGGTCCAAAACTCGATCGGCGCCAAGACGCATTGCCATCTCGCGGCGCGCCGCCGACGGATCTACACCGATGACTGTGGCGCCTGAAGCGCGGGCCGCTTGAGCGACGATTTGTCCTGGCACGCCGAGCCCGAAGACGACCACCGTGTCACCCATGCGGATACCCGCGTCGTGCACGCCATTCAAAGCCACCGCTCCGATATGCGAGAAGATGCCGATGCGCGGATCGGCCCCCTCAGGCAGGAGGCGATCGCGCACAGTATCTTGATGGGCGATGTGATGCGTTCGATGTCCCCAGGTGCCGAATACCCGTTCGCCCACTCGAAGATCGGCAACGCCGCTGCCAACCTCGATCAGCTCGCCCACTTCTTCATAGCCTAAATTGCGCACCGGGTAGCTCCAGCTCGGCGTGCTGTCGGTTATAAAGAGGCGAAGCTCAGGGTCCCAGCGGCGATTCATGAAGGGATTCGAGCCGCGGTACTGCGACAACTCCGTGCCGGCGCTGATTCCGGAAAACAAGGTCCGTATGCGTACTTCCTCGCTCTGCAACCGCGTGTCCGGCAGCGGTTCGAATGCCAGTGTGCGCGGCGCAGTGAGGACCAAGGCTGCTTCAAGTTCATTCATGACGTTCCTCTTCGCGCTGCCGCGTCTCCAGGACCAGGCGGCCGGTCGTGCCCCGAGTTGCCAGCAGGATCCCCACCGCCGCGAAATACAGGACGGTCAGCGAGGTCAGCCCGATTGCCATGCCATAGTGTCCTGCCGCCCGGGCGACCATGATCGGCATCAGCCCCGCGCCTAGGAAACCGACCATGGTCATCATTCCTACCGCAGTGCTGCGAGCTTCCGGCGGCACGACATCATGCAGGGCGGCATACACGCACCCATCGAACATCCCCTTGCCCACGCTGGAGGCGAGCAGCACCGTCCCCACCGCCACTGCAGAACGTGCCTGCATCAAAGGCAGCAGACACACGGCGGCGATGGTAAGCCCGATTGCCAGCGCATAGAAACGGCCGAGCACACTGCGCCGCGCCAGCCAATCCGCCAATAAACCGCCGAATGGCACCGAGATGAACCCGGCGGCGTTGATGGTTGTAGAACCGTATAGCGCAGAGTCGCCGAGGTTCAAGCCCAGCACATCGTGGACGTAGGTGGGAGCCCAGACGGTGATGCCGGTGGCCGCCCCCGTCGCCAGAAAAAAAACCCCGCACAGGAACAGTGCCGGCGGACGAGACAGCACTACTTGCAGCGGACTCGCTGGGGGACCTTGCTGCGGCTCGCGTTGAGCCGGCGCGCGTTTCGGGGCGTCGCGCAAAAAGCGGTGCAGCAGCATGCACACGCACAGCCCCGCCAGCCCAAACACCACGAACGGAATGCGCCAGCCGAAGCGGTCAGCCAACAGGCCCGCGGCGAACGCGCCGATTCCGGCGCCCGCAAAGACCCCAGTCTGATGCACCGACAAGGCGCGGCTGCGCATCAGTGGCGCGTGCCAATCGCTGATCAGTGCAGTTGCGGCCGGGTAATAGGTGGACTCACCCAGAGCAACAATGCCTCGCAGCGCCAGCAGCATGGCGAATCCGGTGGAAAGTGACGCGACGCCGGTGGCTATGCTCCAAAACGCCAGACCGCCGATGATGACCTTGGCGCGGCTGGCCCGATCGCCCAAGCGCCCTGAGAAGAATGAGGCGAACGCGTAAATCCAAAAAAACGCCGAGCTCACCATCGCAAGCTGCGTTGCGTTCAGCGAAAATTCCGCACGGATCTGCGGCATCACGGCGAAGACCACCGAGCGATCCGCCGAATTGAGGAAAGCCACCGACCACAAGAGTGCCACCAGTAACCACGGGTACCGATCGCGGCGCGCTGCGACTCTCGGCGGCGGTTGCATCAGCAATTCGGGTGTTTCGACGCGCATGCTGAGACAGAAGCGCTATTCTGCGCCGCTGCGGGCCCAGTGCAGCCACATCGCGGCGGTCCACGAGAAGTCGTCTCCACCGACACCGCGGCCGGTTAGAGGGCAAAAATACTCATACATCCCATGCAGTTCGATCAAGCTGCCCGTATCGCGGCGAATGCGCTCTCCCCATTGCGTGTGGCCAGCCGCATGGAGGCCTTCGCCGATGAGGTAATTAATCACCGCCCAGATCGGACCTCGCCAGTAGCGAATGGGCTCGAAGCGGGCATCATCCGGATCCAAGCTAGGCACCAGATACTTGACGCGTTTCGCGACGCGCTCCAGATGCGCGAGCAGCTTGCGATCCCGCGCCTCGTGGCGCAAGCCGGCATAAAAAGACAGCCAAGAAGCACTGGTCAGGATCCCTGAGGAGCGTCCCGTCAATAAGTCGCGAGAGCAATACGCGCCCGCCGTCTCATCCCATAACCAGGAAACCCCTTGCTCCGCGCGTTCGACGTCGCGTGCCAGATCATCCGCCTGCGGCGTCAAATTGAGCTCCCGCGCCAGCGCCAGAAGGTCACGATTTGCGCGCAGCAGCATCATTGTGGTACCGACATCAGCGACCCGGAAGGGACTTTCTCGTCCGATGCGCCCATGGTCCCAGTTCAGTGCTCTGCCGAACTGCAGCAACGCCAGATACCGGTCATAGTCGAGCTTAGTGGGTCTCATGCTGTGGTTAAGTTGGCCAGTATCGCGTCGCTCATAAGCGCCTATCCCCGAGATATCGATCGCGCTCGAGGGCTCGTCCCATTCCGGCGAATTGTCCCGTCCGGACTCCCAAGGATGCACAATGACGGCAATTCCTTGGCAGAAGGGGTCGCGCACGCGCGCAAACCAACGGTGCCACTCGAACAAGTTCAAGAACATTTTTTTGAGGCGCGGCCTGTATTTCTCGGGGTCGCTGCGCTGCCATAGCGAACGTAGGACGCTGGCGGCGACGGGCGGCTGGGTAATGCCGGAGGTCGGCGGGGTGTGATGAGTCGCCCAGACATCAGGCCCCGGAAAGTAGCGCGAATCGTCGCTCCAAAAGATGATGTGCGGCACGAACCCGTCGGTCCATTGGCCGCGTGCCAGGGATTCAAGCTCCAGCCAGGCACGCTCAATATCCATGGCGATGAACCCGAGAGAGACGAAAGCAGAATCCCAATTCCATTGAAACGGGTAGACCATTCCATTCGGCACGGTGTAATCGCCGCGGTCATTCTGCTTCAAAACTGCGCGGGCTCGTTGGTCGAGCTTTTCTTGCAACATCTCATCCCTCATGGCTGGCATTGCATGCCGTTTTGCGCCAGCCGAGATATAGCGCGAAAATGAACATGCAGCACGCCGCCGATAATGCGCGCCGCGATAGGATTCTCCCGAATGACAGCCAGGTCAAAAGAATATGCGAACAAAAACGTTTTTGTCAATTCGGGAGATGCCGCTCGTGCCGTCGCGCAAGGTGGCTGACTGCTGGCTCGCCGCGCGTGCGAAACTGGCGCTGCTATGTCCATAGTGCTGCTTGCCAACGATTTGGGTCTTTCGATCTCCACCGTGTCGAGGGCCCTCAATGGCTATGATGATGTATCGCCGGCCACGAAGCAGCGCGTCCTAAAGCGCGCGCGTGAGATTGGCTATCGGCCTAATCCGGGCGCTCGCCGCCTCAAATCCGGCAAGACCTCAATGGTCGGGGTGATCCTGCCCGCGGGCACCGAGGGCATGCGCTTCGTCGACTCGGTGGCGTCGAGTTTGCTCGGCGGGGTGGAGATCGAATTGGAAACCGGCGGATATTCTCTCATCGCCACCATGCAGACCCGCAATGACCTCGAACGCGAGGCGGCACTCTATGAAAACTTCATCAAGGGAGGCTGGGTGGATGCATTGCTGCTGGTGCGCACCCGCATTGCGGATGCGCGCGTGGAACTGGTGCGCAAGGCCCACATCCCTTTCGTGACGTATGGGCGAACTGAAACCAACGAGCCGTACGCCTGGGTCGACACGGACAACGAGAAGGCATTCTACCTCGCCACGTTACGCCAAATTGATTTCGGTCATCGGCGGATAGCACTGCTCAATGGCCCGCTTGAATATAACTTCGTGCGCTTGCGCGAGAAGGGTTATACGCGCGCGCTGAGCAAACATCGAATCGCGCTGGATCGGCTGCTCATGCTGAACGGGGAGCTGAGCGAAGTGAGCGGCTACGCGATGTGTCGATCATTGCTCGTTTCGGCGCAGCCGCCGACCGCCTTGGTCTGTGCGACGGACGCCATGGCCATAGGAGCCATTGCCGCGTGTCGCGAACGCGGAATCACGGTCGGCAGAGACATGTCCATAGTGGGTTACGGCAACTCAAGTGCCTCTGCTTTTGCGGACCCTCCTTTGACCACTATCGATCATGCCGTGTTCGACAATGGCCGTCATATCGGCCAAAGCTTGCTGAGACTCATCCGCGGCGATGCTAAGCCGGCGGACATTCATTATCTGGAACCGGTGGTGCTGGTGCCCAGAAAATCGGATTGCAAGCGTTCCTGATTGGGCCCGCTAGGCAAGCGGGACTCATAGAGATTGCTCCATTTGGCAATTGACAAAAACGTTTTTGGCGCC
>DASWUU010000246.1:0-5272 GCA_036401515.1 Steroidobacteraceae bacterium | reverse complement strand
CGGTGGCGCTCGCGGATGTCACGCTGGCCGGCGAGAGCGCGCTCAAGGTGCCGGTCCAAATCATGGACGACACGGGAAGCGGTGCGCCGCCGCCGGCCACATGCGGTGCGAACGGCTCCCTGATCAACACGGTCTCAGGCTTCGGCGCGAATGGCGTGTTGGGGCTGGGTGTCCTCATTCAGGATTGCGGACAATCCTGCGTGGCACCCGCCACGCCGCTGCCGTTCTACTATGGATGTACGGCTGCAGGCGTGTGCAACGCTGAAAACGTCGCACTCACCGGGCAGGTGGCCAATGTGGCGGCCATGTTCACGGCGGACAACAACGGAATCCTGGTGAATTTGCCGAATCTCGTCAATGCCAACGGCGACGCCGTGGTGCAGGGCGAGCTGATCTTTGGATTATCGACTCAATCCGACAATTTAATGCCGGCCGCCGGACTGACAGTCCTCGGCGCTGACGGCAGCGGCCACTTCACGGCCACTTACAACGGTTCCGGTACGGCGTTGCCGGCGCTCATCGATTCGGGCACAGACGCCTATGCGTTCGACGATCCGGCCATGGCCGTGTGTTCGGCCGGCGCCTTCATCGGTTACTACTGCCCCGCAGTCCCGCCGCAAAGCGCGCACGCCGTCAATACCGGCGTCGGCGTCAATAACGCCAGCAGCACCATCGATTTTGCCATCGCCGATCCGAATTCCTTTGTGGCGGGCGCAGCGGCGTTCATTCAACTCGGCGGCGGCGGCGGCTCAACTAAGTTCACGTGGGGAATGCCGTTCTTTTACGGGCGAAAGGTGTACTTCGGTTTCGATCAGCGCAGCGCCGGCACCATCACCGGCCCCTTCTACGCGTATTGATACGCATTGAGCTAATCCGCTAACTCTTGCCGGTAATGTTGATGGCCAGCGCGGCGAAGCCGCGGCTGGCGGCAACGTCCGCCGCCGCCACTCCCGAATGGTTTCGCAAACCCCGGTTGGCACCGGCGTCCAGCAACAGGCGGCAAACTTCTGAGTGGCCCCCGCGACTTGCCGCGATCAACGCGGTGTCGCCGGCGTTATTTTGCAGGTCAAGCGCGGGTTTCTGCGCCAGCAACGTTCGCACCGCATCGGTCCGGCCATTGGCGGCGGCGATCATGAGCGCACTGTCGCCGCCGCTGCCGCGGCCGTTAACCGGCGCGTGCGCATTGATGAGCGCGTCCAAAACGTGCGCGTTGGCTTGCGTCGCGGCGGCATGCAGGGGCCCAAGACCTGCCGCATCAGTGGATGATGGTTTCGCGCCCGCGGAAAGCAGCAATGCGACCTCGTCGGGAGAACCGGCCGCGGCTGCATGCCAGAGTGCCGTACGCCCGCGCCCATCTTGACTGTCGACAGCGGCATGATGCCCAAGCAGCGCCTCGAGCAGTGCGCGTTGACCGCTTGCGGCGGCAATCATCAGCGCCGTTCGCCCTTGCGCATCCCTGACCGCCACATCGGCCCTGGCGTCAAGCAATGCAATCGCGATGGGGGCGTGGACGGCCCGCGTCGCGGCCAGCAACGGCGCCTCCTCGCTTGCGACATGCGCATCGGGCTGCACGCCGGAAACGAGCAACGCTTGTACCAAAGGTAAGTCCGCACGAACGGCTGCCAGCCACAGAACGCTGTGCTCCGAGTGACCCGCGGCGACCGGATCCGCGCCATGCATCAGCAGGATGGGAATGCTTTGCAGGGCGTGCGCGTCCGCCGCCACTTGCAGCAGCGTATCGCCCTGAGGTGTGCGTGCGCGTGCATCGGCGCCGGCATCGAGCAGC
This sequence comes from Steroidobacteraceae bacterium, assembly GCA_036401515.1. GTDB lineage: Bacteria > Pseudomonadota > Gammaproteobacteria > Steroidobacterales > Steroidobacteraceae > Bog-1198. The sequence goes on along the minus strand of DASWUU010000246.1, from coordinate 3,486 downwards.
TGGCGAACGCCGGCTGTGTCGTTGCGAGCCAGTGCCAGTGCCAGCGGCGACCAGCCTCTATAAATATCGCCTGGATGCGCCGGATCTATTTTTGTGGCCTGACGGCCGGACGATGCCACGGTCACGTCAGCGCGCACTCCGGCCGCGCGCAATTCCGTCGCGGCAGCATCGGCTTGCACAGCGAGCGCCGCATCCAAGGCGTTGTAGCCGCGCGCATCGCGCGCATCAAGCATTGAGCCCGCCTGAACCAGCGCGCGCAACGACTGAACTTGGTTGGCCCGCGCGGCGTAAAACGCGGCCGTTCGACGCTCGGCATCTACTGCGTGCACGTCCGCACCGTGTTCCAGCAACAGCGAGGTCATATCGGCGCCGGCGGATTCCGCGGCTGTCATCAGCGCCGTCACTCCTTGCGAATCGGCGGCGCGCGCATCCGCACCGAGATCGAGCAATGCCGCGGCAGCCGCAACACTGCCGGCTGCGGCAGCATGCTGGAGCGCACCCCGGCCAAAGTCGTCGCGCACGCCGGCGCTTTTGGCCCCCAGCCGTTGTAATTCAGCGGCGTCGTTCTTGCGCGCGCAATCAATGCTCCACGCGGTAAAAAGCGCTGGATCCGCTGCGCCCGCCGATTCGCGCTCCCACAGCGGCCTGTCTGATTTCAAGAAATCAATGGCGCGCACATAACCAAGCTGCGCGGCCCGCTGCAACAGCTCGTGCACCGCATTGGGCGCTGCGTGGGGATCGCGGGCCATTTCCCCGGCGAGAACGAAGGCAGCAGCGCCCTGGCCGTGCTCTGCCGCAGAGGTGAGTAATGTGCGGGCGCGGGCGGAGTCGGGCGGCACGCCCACGCCGTTCAAGTACATGAGCCCCAGCAAGTATTGCGCGTCGGGATTGGCGCGCATTTCGGTGAGCAACTGTATCGCCTTGGTGAATTGCAAGGAGCGCAGCGCCGCATGCGCGGGAGCCAGCGCGACGGCGCCCGACGGATCCGCCGCGGGCGGGCGCCGTGGCGATTGAGTCGCCGCAACAGCGGCGCTGGCCGCCAAAGCCGCTGCAATGAGTGCGCAGATCCCCCGGGTGTGCCTCATGCCGATTTTTTCTTGGCTTCCACCGCAACTTTCCCGGCGGCTTTTTTATTCGGCGCCTCTGAAATACCAAGTGCAGTGCCGCGCTTGGTTTCTACTTCTATGCCGATGGAACGGAGAAAATCGTTAGGCAATATGCCTCCTGCGCTGACGATAACGGCATCGTTGGGAATTTGCACGTTCATCGACTCCTGCTGAATGGACACGGCATCCTCGCGAATCACCTTAACCTCGGATTTGAGCATCACCGTCAGCCTGCTGAGTCTCGTGGCCTCGGCGATACGTTCGCGGTTGCGCTGCTTAGCGCGTTGAAACGCATCGCCTCGATACGACAAGGTGACGCGGGTGTCGCCCAGTTCCGCAATGCTGGCAGCCGCTTCCAGCGCGCTGTCGCCGCCGCCAACGACCAGAACGTTGCGGCCGCGATATTGTTCAGCATCGATGAGCCGGTATACCACCTTCGACATCTCTTCCCCCGGTACGCCCAGCTTGCGCGGCGTACCTCGACGGCCGATCGCCAAGAGCACGCTTGCGGCACGATATTCCTGGGAGCTCGCTTTGATATGAAACACGCCTTCCTTAGCGACGATACTCTCGACGCGTTCTTTATAGCGGATTGGAAGGCGGTGCTTGCTGCAGGCGTTCTGCCAGAACTTCAGCAATTCTTCCTTAGAAGTATTGCGGAATTGCACCTTGCCGATGAGGGGTAGTTCCACCGGCGCGGTCATGACCAGTTTTCCGCGCGGATATTGAAACACCGCGCCGCCGAGTGAATCCTGCTCGATGGTCTGATAGTTCATTCCGAGTTTCTTGGCAGCGAGCGATGCGGCCAGTCCCGCCGGACCCGCCCCGATGATGAGCACATCCAGCGCGCCCTGGCGCTTGACTCCTGCTTTGGCAATGGCCTCAAGGGCTTGTTGGCCCTGGGACAACGCATTCTTAATGAGGCCCATGCCCCCCAATTCGCCTGCGACATACACTCCCGGCACGTTCGATTCGAACGTCGCCTTAAGTACCGGGATATCAATGCCACGACGCTCGGTGCCGAGCACCAGGGTAATGGCGTCAAACGGACACACGGTTTTACAGGCCCCATGACCGATGCAATCGGTCGGGCCTACCAGCACGGCCTTGCCGCTGATAAGACCCAGAACCGTGTGGGCGGGCTGTTCCGGGCACGCTTTGACGCAGGCGCCGCATCCCAGGCATTTGGCCGCGTCTATGATGGGGTGCAGCGAGGCGGGTTCGGTGAGGCCGGCGGCAATGGCCTCCTTATGGGTAATACTATGTAGTTTTTGGACGCGCCACTGCCGGAAGAGGTATACGGCGAGGATTAGCGCGAAAGGAAATGCATAAATGGCGAGCGACAATTTCGACTCCTAGACTCGGTCAAATGTGCACTAGTTCTCAGTTGTAAAAACTGTTCGAATCAGTAATGGCCAGTATTGGGCGAGTTATACCCTCAGTGATGTACTTGTGTCTGCGGATCGCCGCAAACTGTCGCACTTCGGGCACACTATATAAGTGTTAAGTCAAGGAGTTAAACTCCTTTTCCCTGCAAAGTCTGGAAAATCTTTGTTAAGACTTTGTCGGCAATTTTTCGCTGCTGCGGCAGCCTAGGAAGATCAACAAACCTCGGGAGCCAAGGGTGAGCATATTTTGGTTTCTAGCCGGCATGCTCACGATGTTTGCGGCACTCGTCGTCATACTCCCGTGGTTGCGCACGGTTCCTCGTTTCGAATCGCTGCCTGCACTGCCGTGGCAGGTGCCGTTGCTTGCTCTGCTGGTCGTGGGCGCGGCGTTGGGCATGTATCTATGGCTGGGACGTCCGGATCTGGCGCAACCGCCGGCCGCGATGTCGCAAGCGTCGAATGCCATGGGCACACCCTCGCGCGCTGCTGCGGACGGCGGCAAGGCCGCTGCGGGATCGATGAATACTGCGATCGACTCATTACGCGCCCGGATCGCCAAGGGCAGCGGCAGTGCCGATGATTGGGAGTTGCTCGCGAAGTCCTATGAATTTATCGGACGGCCCGACGATGCGCGTCAGGCACGCGCGCATCAGTTGCCGGCTGCGCAGGACGGCGCCGCGGAGCCCGGCGCGGCGGCGATCGGTGCGATGGCGCCTGGCGCAACGGCGCCCGGCGCAGCCGCGCCCGGCGCAAAGCCGCTCTCGCCCGACTCCCTCAAGTTGCTGAGCAAAGCGGCGCAGGCGCGCCACGATAAGCAATACGCGGCCGCAGCCAAGATTTATCAGCAGCTAGCCGCTGCGAAACAAATGAACGCCGACGCCTGGGCGGACTACGCAGATACGGCCGGTGTCTTGCAAAACAATAAATTGGCGGGTGATCCGGAGACCTATATCGCCAATGCGCTGGCACTTGATGCGAGTCACCCCAAGGCG
>DASWUU010000245.1:0-8798 GCA_036401515.1 Steroidobacteraceae bacterium | reverse complement strand
TGCATCTCGGCATTCCGCTCGCCCTACACACACTCAAGCGGTTGAATCCGCAAGTGGGAGCAGCGATGCTCAATGCCAATCGCAACCTAGCCGCGTATCAGGCCATGGGTGTTCCGGTGTGGCCCGATGAAATCAGCGATTTTCCAGGTCCGCTTGCCGGCATGCTCGCAGGCCTGAACAATTGCGGCACTCCCTACCTGGCGACCGTGCCCTGCGATACGCCGAACTTTCCCATGGACTTTGTCTCGCGCCTGGCGCAGGCCCTCGAATCCACCGATGGCGAGATGGCGACCGCCTATACCCGCGAGGACGGCGAGCTTCGAGCGCAGCCGGTGTTTTGTCTCATGAAAACCTCGCTGCGCGCGAGCCTCAGAGCCTTCATCGACAGCGGCGAACGCAAAACCGGCCTGTTCGCCGCACATCATCACAGCGCCAAGGTAGTCTTCGACAATTCTGCGGCGTTCGCCAACGCCAACACATCAAGCGAACTCGCGCAGTTGCAAGTCAATCCTCGGCCATAGCCGGTTCGAGGATTTGGCCGCCGCCGAAGCTCGACTGAGCCGGTTTCGTGCCGCCCAACGTCACGCGCACTGCGCAGTATTTGAATTCAGGAATCTTGCCGAATGGATCGAGCGCCGAGTTGGTCAGCTTGTTGATCGCAGCCTCGTAATAACAGAACGGCACGAAAACGGCGCCGTGCGGCGAGCTCTCATCCTCGCGCGCGTACAAGGTGACCGTGCCGCGTCGTGACTGGATGGTGACGAGATCGCCAGGTTTCGCACCCAACGCGGCCATATCGACCGGGTTCAGCGATGCCACAGGATCGGGCTCAATCGCATCAAGTACGCCGGAGCGGCGCGTCATGCTGCCCGTGTGCCAATGCTCGAGCTGTCGGCCCGTGATGAGCACCATGGGATACTCGGTATCCGGCCGCTCGTCTGCCGGTATGATGTCCGCCGGCACGAAACGCGCTTTGCCGGTCGGCGTCGGAAAGGAATCGACAAACACCACCGCCTCGCCGGGATCACCCTCCTTCTCGCAAGGATACGTAACGCTGTCTTCGGCTTGTAGCCGCTCCCAGGTAATGCCGCCGATGCTGGGCATGGTGTGCCGCATCTCATCGAATACGGCTGCCACGGCCTTCTCGCCGGTGCCGTACTGCCATGACAGCCCGAGCTGCCGCGACAGGTCGATGATGATCTCGAGGTCCTGGCGCGCCTTGCCAGGAGGATTGAGCGCCTGCCGCCCGAGCTGCACATAACGGTCGGTGTTGGTGAAGGTCCCGGTCTTCTCGGCGAACGAGGATGCCGGCAGGATCACATCGGCGAGATAACAAGTTTCAGTCAGGAAAATGTCCTGCACCACCAGCATGTCGAGCTTGGCGAGGGCCTCGCGCGCATGATCAGCATCCGGATCGCTCATCGCGGGATTTTCTCCCATGATGTACATCCCTTTGACGTTGCCGGCGAGAATGCCCTTGATGACTTCGACCACGGTGAGACCCGGCTTCTCATCAAGTTGCTCGATGGGCACGCCCCACGCTTTGGAAAAGCGCTCGCGCGATTGGGGATTGTCGACTCGTTGATAGTCCGGATACATCATGGGAATGAGCCCGGCATCCGAGGCGCCCTGCACATTGTTCTGCCCGCGCAGCGGATGCAGGCCGGTACCCGGCCTGCCGATTTGGCCGGTCATCAATGCCAACGCGATCAGACAGCGCGCGTTATCGGTGCCATGAATGTGCTGGCTGATGCCCATGCCCCACAGGATCATGGAGGCGGGACTGGTTGCGTACAACCTCGCCACTTCGCGGATGGTCTCGGCAGGCACGCCGCAAATGGGCGCCATGAGATCAGGACTGTATCCTTGAACATTTTTCACAAGTTCTGCATATCCGAGCGTGCGATCGGCGATGAAGCCCGCATCGACCAGATTCTCTTCGATGATCACGTGCATCATCGCATTCAAGAGAGCCACATCGGTATCGGGCTTGAATTGCAAATACCGATAGGCGGTGCGGGCCAATTCACTGCGACGCGGATCAATGACGATCAGTTTGGTGCCGCTGCGCATCGCGTTCTTGATGAATGTCGCCGCCACCGGATGATTCACGGTGGGATTCGCGCCGATCAGAATGACGACTTTTGCTTGCGTAACATCCATGACGGGATTGCTCACCGATCCGGAGCCGATTCCTTCGAGGAGGGCTGCGACGCTCGAGGCATGGCATAGCCGGGTACAGTGATCGACATTGTTGCTGCCGAATCCCAAGCGCACCAATTTCTGAAATAAATACGCTTCCTCATTGCTGCCTTTGGCCGAGCCAAAGCCGGCGAGAGATTTAGGTCCAAAGGTATCGCGCAATTTGCGCAGCGTTCCGCCGCCGAGCGCAATGGCTTCTTCCCAGGTGGCCTCGCGAAACACCTCCATGACGCTGTCCGGATCCATGACGAAATCACGGCGCTTGGGTACATCGGAGCGGCGGATCAGCGGCACGGTGAGACGCTGCGGATGGCGGGAATAATCAAAGCCGTAGCGGCCCTTCACGCAAAGACGTGAATGATTCGCAGGACCGTCGCGTCCTTCGACATACAGAATCTTATCGTCCTTGACGTGATACGTCACTTGGCACCCTACGCCGCAATACGGACACAACGATTTGACCGACTTATCGGGGATCGTCAGCGCCACATCTCGCGCCGGCATAATCGCCCCGGTCGGACAGGCCTGCACACATTCGCCGCACGCCACACAAGTCGAAGCGCCCATCGGGTCGTCCATGTCGAACACGATCTTTTCGTTCTGACCGCGCGAGGCCAAGCCAATGACATCATTGGCCTGCTCATCGCGGCAAGCCCTCAGGCAGCGAGTGCATTGGATGCAGGCGTCCAAATTCACCGACATGGCGGCATGCGATAGGTCCGCTTGCACGGCACGACGCGGGGCAAAGCGCGGCTTGCCCACGTCGAGCTTCTCCGCCCACTCATCGACCTCGTTGTGGCGCGTGTATTCTTTTTCCGGCATGTCCGACTGCAACAGCTCAATGACCATTTGTTGCGACTTGCGAACGCGCTCGTTGTTCGTGGTGACTTCCATGCCGGCGGTGGGCGAACGGCAGCAAGAGGCGGCGAGTACCCGCTCACCCTTGATTTCGACCATGCAAGAGCGGCAATTTCCTACCGCGTCCATGCCGGGCATGTAACAAAGGCGCGGTATTTCCACGCCCTCGCGATCGGCGATCTCAAGCAGAGTGTCGGTACTCACGGCCGTGATTTCTCGGCCGTCCAACTTGAAGGTGACGCTGGGTGCGTCGGCGTGCGCGCGCTGCGCGCGGGTGATGGCGTTCATGGTCCCTTAACTCACTTCATGAGGGAAGTATTTAATTACCGTATCGACGGGGTTCGGTGCGGCTTGACCCAAGCCGCAGATGGAGGCGTCGCGCAAGACCTGCGAGAGGTCTGCAAGCAGTGGTTGGTCCCACTTGTCTTTGGCGATCAGCATATTGGCCTTGGCGGTCCCGACGCGGCATGGCGTGCATTGGCCGCAGGACTCGTCCTCAAAAAAACGCATCATGCTGCGCGCCGCGGCTCTGGCCGTATCTTGCGAGGAGAGCACGATTACCGCCGCCGACCCAATGAAACAGCCGTAGGGCTGCAAGGTATCAAAGTCGAGCGGAATATCGCCCATCGATGCCGGCAAAATGCCGCCTGACGCGCCGCCCGGCAAGTAGCCGTAAAACGCGTGGCCGTGCTTCATGCCGCCGCAATACTCATCGATCAGCTGCCGCACGGTGATACCCGCGGGCGCGAGCTTCACACCGGGTTCCTTGACGCGACCGGAGACCGAGAAGCTGCGCAATCCTTTGCGGCCGTTGCGTCCTTTCGAGGCAAACGCTTCGGCGCCGTTCTCGAGCAGCTCGCGCACCCACAGCAGCGTTTCCATATTGTGTTCGAGGGTGGGGCGCCCGAACAATCCAACTTGAGCGACATAGGGCGGGCGCAAACGCGGCATGCCGCGTTTACCCTCGATCGATTCGATCATGGCCGACTCTTCACCGCAGATGTAGGCACCCGCGCCGCGCCGCAATTCGATCTTCGGTAAGGGCACTGGAGGATCGTCTTGCAGCTTGGCAAGCTCGGCCTCGAGCAAGGCCCGGCAGCCGTGATATTCATCGCGCAGATAAATGTAAATGGCAGAAATGCCGACCGCCCATGCCGCAATCAGCATGCCCTCTAAGAATCGGTGCGGATCGCGCTCGAGGTAAACCCGATCTTTGAAGGTCCCCGGTTCGCCTTCATCGATATTGACTGCCATCAATCGCGGCGCCGCTTCGCCGCGCACGATGCGCCACTTGCGTCCGCACGGAAAGCCTGCGCCGCCCAGACCGCGCAGGCCGGAATCCTCCATCGTTTTCAAAACACTTTCCAGATCGCGCCGATGCTCGATGCAATCGCGCAGCAGCGAGTAGCCCCCCGCCTCCATGTACTCTTCGAAGCCGATGTAGTCTTGAGGTTTGTCGTACCAATTCTGCGCCTGAACTTGCCCCAGCACCGATTCCAAGGTTGCACCCGGAACGGGTTTCTGATGGACCACAGCCACGGGCGCCTGTTCGCAGCGGCCTACGCAAGGCGCGCCTATCACGCGAACTTCGCGTCCGAGCAGTGCGGGGAGTTTCTCGAGCAACTGTTTTGCGCCGGCAAGCTCGCAGCTCAGTCCATCGCACACCCGAACGGTCAAAGCCGGCGGCACGGGCAGCGAGCCGTCCGCATTTTCCTTCACCACGTCGAAGTGATGATAAAACGTCGCCACCTCGTAGACTTCCGTCTGGGCTAATCCGAGCAGCCGCGCCAAGGCGGCCAAGTGGGGCGCCCCCAACTGGCGGTAGCGGTCATTGATCAGGTGCAGATATTCAATCAATAGGTCGTGCCGGTACGGCCCGGGGCCTACCAGCGCTTCAACCTCGGCCAACGCTTGGGGAAGCACCTGCCGCCCGCGCGGCGCCTGCCGCTTTCGCTTTTTTGTTGCACCCGCACGTGCTATGGGAATCACCGGACTCGTCACTGCTCAACTCCAATCTCTAAGGATACCTGTCAGTATGGTATTACCTGATATATGTGTCCATTGATTCAGCGGATGATAGACCGATCCGCGTGGGTGATAGGTCGGGGCTATTAACCCATAAGCATGGCTTTATGGGCTACTGCGTCAATATTGAATGTAACGTTACCCCGGTACTATCCCCCGCAGAGGGAGCCGACTGTAGGATAAAGCGCCATCAGCTCGCGCATCACGCCGTTGGTCCAGCCGAAGCCGTCCTGTAGGGGATACTCGCCGCCGCCGCCGGGGCGGCCGGTGGCGACGACATCGTACTTCTCCACCAACTTTCCGCTCTCACCGTAAACGCGATTGACGTTGGCCATCCATCGGCAGGCCAGCGTCTCTGCCTCGGCCACGATTGAATACCGACGCAAACCCGAGACGCCAATCCATTGCAGGGGCGCCCAGCCGTTCGGCGCATCCCATTGCTGTCCCGTTACCACAGGGGTCGTGACGATGCCGCCGGGTTTGAACAGATCGCGAGAAACAGCGGTGGCCACGGCTGCCGCCTGGGGCTGGCTGGCGAGGGCTGAGAACAGCGGATAAAGGGTGGCTGCGGAGATTCGCAGCACTTGCGCGTGCTTCACCCAGCTGTAATCCCGATAGACGCCGGCGGCCTCATCCCACAGATAGCGATTGACCGCTTCGCGCCGCGCCGCCGCCCGCTGCCCGAACTCGGTGACACAGGCTGCATCGTGCGCCCGGGCGCAACCTAAGCGGATGGCATCTTCAAGACCGAACAGCAGGCTATTGAGATCAATGGGGATGATCTCCGTCGTATTAATGGTCTCGAGGCTCCGGCCATCAGCGAACCAACGAGAACCGAAATCCCAACCGCTTTCCGCCGCCGCCCGCAGGTCGCGGTATAGCTGTTTCGGAATTCGCCCGCTGCGTCGAGCGAGCTCGGTGTCTTCGCGATAAGACTCGTCCCGCGGCGTGTCGGCATCATCCCAATAGCGATTCAACTTCGCGCCATCTGGCATGGCAACGATGCGACGGTGCGCCACGCCGCGTTTCAGACTCGCCTCGCCTTCCATCCAAAAAGCGTACTCACGACGCAGCTGCGGCAGATAATGCTCAAATGAAGCTGCCGGGTCCTCCGCATTCAGCAATCCCACCATGGCGTAGAAGAACGGCGGCTGCGAGCGGCTCAGGTAATAGCTCCGAGTGCCGTTCGGCACGTGACCATAGGTGTCAATCAGGTACGCAAAATCGCGGACCATGTGTTCGACAAGATCATGTCGCCCACTCTTCGCCAATCCCAGCATCGTGAAGTACGAATCCCAATAGTACAGTTCGCGATAACGCCCGCCCGGCACGACGTAAGGTTCCGGCAGCGGCAACAGCGAGGAATAGCGCGTAGCGGTGCTGCTGGATCGCGTCAGTTGATCCCACAGCAAGTCGATATGGCGGTCAATACTCACCTTCTCTGGAGGCGATTCCGACGCAGTGACCAGCCCCGGCAATACGAAATTCGCCGCGACGAATTCATTCAGCGCCTCGCGCGAGGCCGGCTTGGCAGCACGGAAGCGCGCCAGAATTTCTGCAGGCGCTGACTTCGGAATGGCGTCCGCAAAGGTCTTGCTGTCGGGGAATACCTGCTCGCTCTCCACGGCCACGAACAGATCTTTGAACAAGACCTGGGGAGGTTCGGGAATGGCAGGCGCGGTTGCCGACCGCGGCTGCGCTGCGACAGCCGGCAGTCCCGAGAGACCCAGCACGACACTGAGCAGCGCGCGGCATACCCATTGAGCTCGGCGATTCAATTTCTCTCCCATGATGATCCCTCCTAAAGCCGCGGTATCGTGGTGTGTTCACACCTCGAAGTCAAAGTGCCTTTCCAGCCTGCTGCAATTGCATCAATATTGTCGAAACCGCCATGAAGTCGTTGAAGGAGTTCGGATGTCGAAGACAAAAGACCTGACCCGCCGTGAGTTCGTAGCGGGCGCCGGCAAAGTCACGCTCGGGGCGATGGTCGCTGCGAGTGCGCCGCTGATCGTTCCCCGCCGCGTGCTCGGGCGTGGTCAGCGCGCCCCCAGTGATCTGGTGGAAGTCGCCATAGTCGGATGCGGTGGGATGGGCGCTCAGAATGCGCTGGTGCTGGCACAAACCGACCACATTGGCGCGGTCTGCGATGTTGACCTCGCATACAGCGAAAAGTGTGTGACGAAAAGACTGACCGATGCGCATGGGCAGCCGCGGCCCGAGGGCTTGAAGCTTCAAGAGCAGTTTGGCAAAGCGAAGCGCTATACCGACTTTCGCGAAATGCTGGCGAAGGAAAAGCACATTGACGGAGTCGTGATCGCGACCCCCGATCATCTGCATGCGGTTATCGCAAAGGCAGCGATGGATGCCGGCAAGCACGTCTACGTGCAAAAGCCCCTCACCGCCACGGTGCACGAAGCCCGAATGTTGCGCGCGCAGGCGATCGCCCACCCGAAGCTCGTGACTCAGATGGGGAATCAGGGGCACTCAAGCGACGATGCGCGCCTGATCAACGAATGGATCGCCGCGGGCGTCATCGGTGCGGTGCACGAAGTGCACGTGTGGACCAACCGGCCCGTTGTCTACTGGCCGCAAGGTTTGGCGCGCCCGACCGGTTTAGCGCCGGCGGATGTGGCCAGCGGATTCGGCAATATCTGGACGTACCGCCATGTGCAGGATGTGTTGGCCGCAGCCATGGGCAGCGGCGGCGAACCGCCGGCAGGCCTCGACTGGAACCTGTATCTCGGGCCCATTGCCGAGAATGTTCCTTATCATCCCATCTATCACCCATTCAACTGGCGCGGCTGGCTGGCTTTTGGATCAGGCGCCCTGGGAGATATGGGCGCGCATCTCATCGATCATCCGTTCTGGGCACTGGGGCTCAATGCCCCGTCGAGCATCGAGGCGACCTCGACCCCATTTGGCACCTCGCCCGTGGCCTCGCCCGATGCCGCGGCTGCCGGTGCCGCGTCGACCGGCCGGTCGCCTCGCGAACCCGTGTCGTTTCCGATATCGACATGCGTGCATTATCAATTCGCCGCGCGCGGTGCATCGCCGCCCGTCAAACTATCTTGGTTCGACGGCGGAATCTATCCGCCACGCCCCGACCTATTGCCCGATGACGTTGTGCTCAAAAGCGAAGGCGGCGTGATCTACATGGGCGAGAAAGGGATTCTATTGCACGATACTTACGGCGCCAACCCGCGGCTCTATCCGCAAGACCTGATGGATGCCGCCGCCGCGGTGCCCAAGAGTATCCCGCGGATAGCGTGGAGTCATGAGCTCAACTGGACCAAGGCAATTCGAGGCGAGGCCAAGGCGAGTTCCCCCATTGAATACGCAGCTCGGCTAACCGAGACCATGCTGCTCGGTAATGTCGCACTGCGCGCGGGACAGGGGCGGAAAATTCTGTACGACGGCGAGGCTGGTCAGATCACCAATGTTGCCGAGGCAAACCAATACTTGACCCGGGAATATCGCGCGGGCTGGAAAATTTAATGCACGGCGCCCCCGTGCAGGGCGCTATGGCGAGCCCACGGTTTTGCGGCGTACGCGTCCACCGGCGTCGCGATCGACGATGATGTCGTAGCGCTGCCCGCGCACCGTGATACCTTTGAGCGTCATGGATTTCCATTCCGCCGGAAGCACGGGTGCATAAGCCCCGACCAGTCCCTTCTCTTCGATGCGCAATCCGCTGAAACCGTAAATGAGATTCT
>DASWUU010000244.1:0-24014 GCA_036401515.1 Steroidobacteraceae bacterium | reverse complement strand
CACGTCCAGCGTGATGTACTGGTTGACCCATTGGCGCGGCGGGTCCACCGGCGGTGCCGGACAGGAGTGCCCGCTTCTGGCCGAGATCGGCGCCGTTGGCAAATTGAATGAGCAATCAGTCATATTGATCGACGATGCGCGCTATTTTCTAGGACCGCCGCCGGCTCCTCACCGCCCCCAGGATTGGCCGCGCCTTCTTGACCTCATTGAGGCGCTGAAGCTGATCAGCACGCGTCACGAACTTTGGGTCATCAATGACGTCGTGATTTACGCGCCCCGAAACATCGCCGATGATGTAGTGGCATATGGCCGCAACCACGGCGTCGACCTAGTCAATCTCGCTGCGCTGGCACGGAACAATGTTTCGAAAGACTCAAGTCCGGAGGCGATACACGGTAATGACGGGCGCCGCCATGGCCTAGAATCGGGCCTCAATCGCACGCTTCTTGCGGGAGAAAGATCCGAGCGCATTTTCGCGCTTCATGCACAGCGGCTTGGCATTAACCGGCTACTGGACATCGGCGCCAACAACGGTCAGTTCGCCATGAAAATGCGGCGCTTCGGCTTTGAAGGCATGATTTACTCGGTCGAGCCACAGGCAGGAGCCCACACGGCTCTGATGCGTAACGCCCATGCCGATGTCCGCTGGATACCGCTCGCCAGGCAGGCGGTCGGGCGCGCTCGCGGCCGACTCACGCTCAACTTAGCGGCGAACACCTGGAGTTCTTCGTTTTTTCCTACGCACGAAAATCATCTGCGCGCCGCTCCTGATACCCGAACAGTCGGGCACGAAAGCGTGTTCGTGACAAGCACAGCGACCCTGCTACGCGAGCCGCTTATGAAGGAGATTGATGCGCTCAAGATAGATGTTCAGGGTTATGAACTTGAGGTTATCGAGGGTTTTCGATCGTCTATGCACGGCATTCAACTTGTATTGCTTGAGATGTCTCTGGTCGAGTGTTATGTGGGCGCTCCAGACCTTTTCACTTTAGACCGTGTGTTGGTCAATGAACTGGGATTCAACCGGGTGGCGATCGAACCTTCCTTCTACGATGACCGAGTCGGCGTCGTCCAGCAGTTCGATGGCATATACGTTCGGAAATCCCCCCCTCTGCAGCGACCGTCAGCGATTGCTGCCGGATTTTCTGCAATAGTAACCTCGATGCATGGGAAACCGTCGCGTGTTACGCCGTCCGGAGCAGAGATTGGAGAGGGCTGGCTGAGGCACTGCGTACAGACGTGGCAGCAACAATCGAACCGTATAATATCCGTATCCGAGGTATCGCCCAACGACATGCGCGTTCAATGGGTGCCGTCAGCCGATCGCCCGGCAATCGCCGACCTGCTTGCCGCCATTCCGCACGACAACGACCGACCGACGATTTTGTGCAACGCCGACATTGCCATCGGCGATCTACTAACCCAACTCCGTCAGCAGCTTGATCCGCGGACGTTGTATCTAGCCAATCGGTTCGAGGTGCAGGTCAGTACAACAAATCCTCAAGCAATCGAAGTGCAATCCGTGTATCAATTGGGTTTCGATCTTTTCGTCCTGCCGGCGGAGTTCGTGCGCTTTGCCCACAAATCCCTGCCGATAGGCCCTGAATTCCGAATTGGCGAGCCCTGGTGGGATTACTTGTTGCCGCTCGTGGCGCTGTCGGCCGGCTTCCCGGTAAAGCGCCTGCCGCTCAATCAGCCCGTTGCACTACACTATGTTCATGCGACGAAGTATCACCGTGATACGTGGTTAAGCCGCGGCGCCGACTTCTTTGCCGCAATCGCCTCGCTGACGCGAAGTGCTGCATCGCGCGACATCCAACTGCTGCACGACCTTCTCGCGCTAGAAGGTTCGACCGAGAAGGTGCTGAATATGGCGTCCAGTCTGGTCTGCTCGCACACAGGTTGATGTCAATAGTTCGTCAGCGCTTGGCATGCCCAGGATTCAAAACTTCACCGTCTGTTCGATGACGAGACTCCATTGTTTGAACGCGCGCGCCGCGCAATATTGCTCGAGATATCTCTGATGGCCGTTTCGCCCCATAAGCGAGCGCCGTTGTGGATCAGCCTTCCACTTTTGCAAAAGGGTTGCGAGCTCTTGCGCCGCGCCGATAGCCACGGCGTCTCCGCAAACAGCGGAGCGAATGTCGCGCGCCAGTTCACCATCCGCATCGCCGATGAATACCACCGGCCGCGCCGCGGCTAGAATTCCGTAGTATTTGCTCGGCACGATGAGTCCCTCGAGCGAGGGCACCAAAGTGACCCAATGCACGTCGGCCGCAGCGAGGCTATCAGAGACCAGTTCCCGAGATTGATAGGGCAGGAAGCGGAAATTGTCCAGTCCGGCATCCGTCACCGAGCGCTGCAGTTGCGCCATGGTGGCGCCGCCGCCGATCATCAGGAATACGATGTCGGTCTCGGAGCGCAGCAGCTGCGCCGCGTCGAACACTGTCCTAAAATCGTGCGCCCGTCCAAGATTTCCCGAGTAGCCGACGACAAATGCATTCGACAGCTCAAGGCGTGCCCGCAGATCACTGCATTCAACCATTTTCGGTGCAGCGGGCGCCGCCTCAGCCCAATTTGGGATCACGCGGATTTTGGCCAGTGACACGCCCGCCTGTTGCAACCTTGCTTGCATGCGCTCGCCCAACACCACATTGAAACGTGCACTGTGCAGCGACCAGTCGCGCAAGCGCCGCAGCAGCGAATCCAGCACCCGGGGAAGTGGATTGGCGGACAGAGCCGTGGCGACTTCCGGAAAGATATCCTGCAGCCAATTAACGAGGCTGGCACCGCGGATTTTGGCCACCGCCATTGCGGGAATGGAGATGAGCGGCGGATCGGTTTTTGCGACGATGATATCGCCTCGATTCAGGAGCCGCATCATGGCGACCGTGCCCGCGAGGTAGAACGCGCCATAGTCTAACGCACGTCCCCATAGGCGATCCCGTCCAAAGCACGTGCCCCAGACTCGGTGCACCACCACCCCTCGGATCACATCAGTCGCGGGCAATCGTGCGTTGGCGTCGTCATAACGCTGGCGCGAGCAGATTACGTGGACGCGACCCCCGGCTTGGACCAGCGCGGCGGCCAGATCAGTCAACAGTTGGCTGGTGGCCGATTGATCGGGGTAGAAATAACGATTTACGAATACTATCTTTGCGGGTCCACACGTCATTTGCCATCGCCCGCAAATGGACGAGCCAATGGCTCACCGATAAATAATCCTTGTCCCGGCATCGCGACGCTTTTCCAATAAGCCTCAAGTATGGTTTCGCCGTGCAAGTAATGCTCGAAGAGCACGGCGACGTCGGGGAATTTCTCGCGCAGATTGCAAGGCTCCGAAACCGAGCCATAGCTGGCGGTCGCACCTTGCTTCAGCCACATCAACGCCGACATCTGGTGACCCCCCTCCAAAATTCCGCCGGTAGAGGTCAAATGATCCGCCACTGCGCCGGGCCGGAACCGTATGCGTGGCAGCTCTTCCACCTGGGGTACTCCGGTGAAGTAGCCAATGGCATTGAAAATGTCCCCCTCGATCGGTGAGTGCATCTGCGTGACGATCAGTCGATGCGCAACCAATAACTGTGCCGTTGCGTAATCTTCCGCACGCACGTTGCGCGCGGCATCGTCGGTCTTGATCAGATACAAAGTGCCGGGCGGGCGGCTGGCGTCGGCCGCTTTTCCGCGTTCGATCACGGCGAATGCCAAGGGCACATCGTCGCTGGGCAGCAACATGGCCGGCCACCAGCCTACCGTGTCCGCTGGCAGCCACCCATCGCCGTTGAAAAGCGGACTAACAGGCGTGCGCACGCACCCCGTCAAGCAAAACGCGTCGTCGTATCCCGCGGCGAACGCCGTCGTGATCGACATACAGCCGACGGCGTAAGGCCTCGACCATATGAGCAGTAAAGACTGTACCGCTGACGGCAGCCGCGTCAGCAAGTGCGCGCGCAGGGGCGAGAACGCCTGCGGAGAGATGATGGATTCATTCGGCAAATGGATTCCAATGACATTTTCAGCTGGCACCGCCCGCCGCGCCGCATATTCGAGCGCTACCCGCTCGCTTACCGGGTCATCCAATCTGTAGATGACGCCAAGCCGTGCGGCGGTCAAGCCTTCGGCGGCGCTCGTGGTAGTTATCAAAAGTGCCACGACCGCGAAGAACCAGCCGAATAAATTCAAGGTCAGCGGCTCAACGCGATCATTCCTGCGACCATACAGCGCCGGAGGCTTTTTCCGCAGGCAAGAGTGAATCCCCAGGAGGAGGCGCGGTCACGGCGCGATCTTGCAATACCTTGAGCACCACAGCACCATCGACCTGCCGATAGCGATCCGCAAAGGCGTATACCAAAGACAGATCGCAGAGTTGATTCATCACGCGAGGAATGCCGCCGCTGAACTGGTGGATGAACTCGATAGCCTCGCGCTGAAAGAGCGCGCCATCGCCGCCGGCAGTGGTCAGGCGGTGTCTGATATAGGCGTCCGCATCCGCAAGGGTCAGCGCATCGAGATGAAAATCAACGGTCACACGCTGCGCGAACTGTTTCAGTTTCGGCCGCGCCAACTTCAAGCGCAATTCGGGCTGTCCCACGAGCACAATCTGCAGCGCTACATCTTCCTCGGAATTGACGTTCGATAGCAAGCGCAACTCTTCGAGCGTACGCACCGACAAGTTCTGCGCTTCATCGAAAATAAGCAGCGTGCGTCGCCCTGCACCGTATTCGCGGATGAAGAAGTCAATCAACGCCTCGTATTTGCCGATCTCGGATGCATCCCGCGGGACGATGCCCAGTGCTGACAATGCCCAAGGATGAATGGACTGAAAACGGTCATGTGTATTGCTCACCAGGCCGACGGTCACCGATTCGCCCAACGAACGCAGCAGCCGACGGATCACCGTGGTCTTTCCGGAACCGATTTCGCCCGTAAGCAGGCAAAAGGATGCCTGCGACTCCACGGCATACTCCAGCATGGTCAGTGCAGCCGCGTGCTGCTGGGAAGCGTACAAAAACGAAGGATCAGGATTCATCGCGAAAGGCTTTCGAGCGAAGTTGAAGTGGCGCAGATACATCACGGCGCCCTACTCATATCCGTACGCCGCCACCGTTTCGGTTGCGCGATTCAAGACGGTCCCGACCACCGGCGTATTTCGCAGCAATTCCATGCAGCGCGACAGATCTTCGCGCCTCGTGAGGCCTTCGCACACGACGACCAGCGCGCATTCGACCAGGGGCACGAAGGCGAGCGCGTCGTCGGCGCCCATCACGGGCGGTAGATCGAAGACTACGATCCGATCCGGATAGCGATCGCGCAGCTCGGTGACGAGTTCGCGGCACACAGGGCCGGCAAGCGCTTCAGAGGAGTTTTCGAGTGCATTTCGCGCGGGCAAGACCACCAGCCGGTCAAAACCTGCCGGATGATAGAGACAATCTTCGATACTTGCGTGGCCGCGCAAAATGTCGTCCGCGCCTCTTTCCGGTGCGATCCCAAGTTTGTCTGCGATGGCCGGCTGTTTCAAATCAAAATCAACCAGTAGAACCGTATGTCGCTGATCGTTGGCTAGGCTGATTGCAAGATTGATGGCGGTCGTGGTTTTGCCGTCATGGCTCGCCGGACTTAAGACCGCGATCGATCGCCATTGGCGTTCCAGCATGCGCTGCAGCACTTGCGTGCGGAGCATGCGAAATGCCGCCGCGGCCTGGCTCGCTCCCCCCGGATCAATGATGCGATTCGATTCGAGCAAGGCAGCCGAAGCACGGAAAACGCGGGTCTTTGTGTACTCGATTTTCGCGGGCACCCGTCTGGCAAATTTTGCCTCCATCACACGAGGCTCATCGATCGCCGGATCCGCCGGGCGCGTGCGCTCTTCGCGAGCAAGGTCCAGAGCTTTGCGGATTCGGTCCATGGCTTATATGCCAAAGCGGCGTAATACGCCGATCCAAACTACGTCCAAGGGGCGTATGAAAAAGTGAAACAGCGTCAGGCTGACTCCCAGCGCGGCAATGCCGCCTTGCCACGAAAAGCGGATTGCGCGCCGGCGCCGCTTTTGCTCGGCCCGCGTCACGATCACGGGTATCGAAGCCAGAGGCGGCACGCTCAGCAGAGCGCGAACGTCTTGAGCGCCGCGTACCGAGAGGTCCAGCCCGGTGCCAAGCATGGCGGCTCCCGCCCCGGCACCGAGACTCAACACCAACCCCATGACGAGAATCATGAACCGGTTGGGGCTGATGGGCTTTTCCGGCGGCAGCGGCGGTTCGATCATGGTGAACCGCTCCCCTTTGTGCTCGGTCTCCAGATTCTGCGACACCTGAACCTCCGTCTGCTTGGAGCGGACTTCTTGATATTTCAGTTGCGCGCTCTCCAAATCCCGCGCCAATTCCCGGTATTGCTGTTCGACTGCGGGCTCCTGCGCCAAGCGCCGCTCGTAATCGTCCAACTTGGCGCGCAGCTCGTCCCTTTTGCGAAGCGTGCTCTCACGCTCCACGCTGAGGGCATCGAGTTGCCCCTTGACCTGCACGAAGGCCGGATTGTCCGGATGCGCTCGTTCCTTGGAGAATGCTGTGTCCGCGGGGGCGGAGGCCACCGCCTTTTGCAAAGCCTCGAGCTGCCGGGTCAATCGCACGACATCCGGGTGTTCAGGAGCGTACTTCTCTTTGGCTCGTGCAAGTTGCGCTTGCGTTTCATCGAGTTGTCGGGCAAGGTCGCTGGTGCCATCCTCGCTTTTTACTTGCTTTTCGAGGCCGTCGACTTCGCGCTGGGTATTGACGATGTCTGGATGATCAGGCGCATAGCGCGCCTTGTAGCCGGCGAGTTGCGACTTGAGCGCCTTGAGTCGGTCCTGGGTGTTCATGACCCGCAGCCCGGTATCGGAAAATACCTGCATCGTGGGATTCAACTGAACGAGCTGTGCTTCGAGCAGCACCCGTTGTGAATCGATAGCCGCGAGGCGGTTATTGACGTCTCTCACGTCCATTTCCGTGCGCTCGCTCAATTGCGTATTGAGCTGCAATTGATCGGGCAAGCGGTCTTGATTTTTTTGCTTGAAGGCGGATAGCTTCTTATCCAATTCCATGATGCGTGCTTGTTGCCGCGCCGCTTCTTCGGAAAAGAACGATGCGGTCTGCTCCGCCATTTGCGTTCGCGATGTTAGATTTTCATTCAAATACAGCGAGGTCAGGTCATTGGCTACTTTCAGCGCCAGTTCCGGAGAATGGCTCTTGTAGCTGACGCTGAAGGCGATGGTCGCTTGCGTGGGCCGTCCGCTGCGAGGGTCGATCACGTCCGCGCTGATCATTTTCATCGAAATATCGTCGCGCATTTTCTGCAGGAGCACTTCACGCGGTTTGGTGAGACGGATATCGGGGTATAAATTGTATCGCTCGATCAGCCCTAGTAGATTCTGCGTTGTCATCACGCGCTGACTGATGACCTGAACACGCTGATCGGCGAAGGATGTCACCGCCGAGCGCACCAATTCCTGTGGAATTTCCTGCTGCTCGATCAAGATGGTGGCGCCTGATGTGTAGGTCGGCGGCAGCAACAGTGCGAGTGCGACCGTCAGCGACATCGTGATACCGGCGATGACGAGAAAAATGCCGCGCCGGCGCCAATAGGCGCGCAGTTTGCTGCGCAGATCGCCCGCGGGCGAATAAACCATCTTTTGTGTGTTGGCGTTCATCTAGAGTTCTGTACGCAGAAATTGCCGGGTGAGATCCAAACTGACGCCACTTGAGGCGCCGCTGGCGGCGGGCGGCCCATATTGCTCCATGATTCGTGTCGCATGCAAGGAGACCACCCATAGCTCAGTCCAATGCCAGTTGGCCGTCGCCTGCGCGTTTAAATAACGAACGGTCACGCCTCCGCCACCCAGCTGTGCGACGCCCGCGCTCACCAGTGGATTACGAGTTTTCTGCCAGGCAGCGCTGAGGGAAAAATCCCAGCGCTCGGAACGAGTGTAGGTGCCGTTTAATGTCACGCTGTCTTGGCGCGACAGATAGGAAAACCCGGTGGGCTGCAAGGCTCGGGCGAATCCAGCGTTAAGGCCGAACGTCTCGCCTTGGCGGTTTAGGTTGGCCGAATACACCGTGCTGTTCTGTGTTGAGTTGATGTCGCCCAATAAAATTGGACCGTAGAAGATTTTTTCGATGTTCGCGGATTTTGAATACCCTGCCGCGCTCGACAGGGTCCACAACTCGCTCAGCTGACGTACGAACGCGAGCTGGACGGTCTGCGATTTGCTGGAAGTACGGCCGTCGAGCGATTGATAGAATCCCGCGTTACCGATGACCTTGAGCGTATCGCGCTCGTCGACCGCATAGGAAAATGTCGGACCGGCGTTCGGGTAACGATAATCTGTGAGGAAATTGTCGTTCGCGGGTTGAGCGTAGCGCACTTGCGCCCAGCTCCCGTCCAGCTGGACTTGCGCACGCTCGGTAAAAAAATGCGTCCAATCAATGGCCGTCGTTGCGGTATCGCGGCGCACGCCGGCACCATTTAGGGTAGCGCCCAAGTAATAAAGGGAGGAATCTCGGGCGAGACCCGCTTGCAGGGTGGTCGACCCGCGTTCATTTACGAACACAGCGCTCGAATCGATATGCACGAAGTTCGAAGCGAGCGTCGAATAGCCTTGGCTGTTGCTGAAGCGCGCATTCGGAATTAACGAGAACTCGACCGCATCGGCATCGTAGCGCAGCGGTAGATAAATGAGCGCAGCCACATGCTCCTCCGCCCGCGTATCAAATTCATGCAGTGCCGGATTGGTTTCATAATCGACGGACGCTCCGAGTCGTGGCTCGATGTTCCAAGGCCCGGCTGCGGCGGGGCGGACGATCAAGGCAGACGCCATAATTAAAAGCAGCCGCGCCTTCACGGCACGATTACCGTATCTCCGCTTTGCAACAGGATGTTTTGTTCGAGGTGCCGGCCTTTTGCCACATCGCCGTAGCGGAATCGGAGCGAGCTTTGGTGCGAACCATCGCGGTGTAGAACCCGGATGCGATTGGTGCTGGCAAAGGGTGTCACGCCGCCGGCCATGCTGATGGCCTGAAGCACGTCGATGGGACGCAACAGCGCAAAATCACCCGGTCGATTCACCTTGCCAATGACGAATACACGGTTGCCGTTCGGTGCTTTGACCGATACGGTCACGACTGCTCCAGGCACCAATTTGCGCACTCGGGTTTCCAGCTCGGCGCGCAATTGATCGGTGGTGAGCCCGGCGGCTTGCATATCGCCTGCTAGCGCGAAAGAGATGCCACCGTCCGGGCGGATTAGAACCTCGCTTTGCAGGTCGGTTTCCTTCCAGACCACCACCTGCAGCAGGTCCCCCGGCTGAAGCCTGTACCCGGCAGCATCGGTCATATCAGCGGCAAGGCCACCTGCATTGAGAAGCAACAGCATCGATAGCAGACGGGCGAGGCGGTTCATCGAGCGCACAGACCTCTTCTTGGGGACCGGCCCCGCTGGGCTTTTGAGGGCGAAGGGTCGTGAGTGTAAGGCTCGTTTGTGAGAGTTTCATTGCAAGCGTGGACAATTCGCACACGAAAGTAAGACCTTGCTGAAACGGCCGGGCGCGAACCGCTCGACCCCCGCAGAGCACCCCATAGGGGTCAGAGCGAGGCTCGCGCGCTGTCAACTGCTTAGCGTGGCCTCGGCGGCGGCCGGCGGCGCAGACTCACCGCGGCGCCGGCGCTGCCAGATCAATAAGCCGAGACCCGATAGCAGCAACCCAATCGAGGTTGGCAGGGGCACCACTGTGCCTAACGGCTGGAACTGTATTTCCAGCGTGTACACGCCGGCATCCATCGGCCCTTGCGCTGTTCCAAACCACTGAGTGGTCACATTGCCGCCCGCGGTAACGTTAAAAATAGAAGTGCCGATGCCCATTTCCGGCCCGAGCGCGCCGCTCGGCGTAGTCACAACCATGTTCAAGCTCGCCAAAGACTGAGGCCACGCAATATCGCCCAGAGTCACGGTCAAAGTTCCTGCGGACGGCAAATTAAGCGTATCGCTGAACGACTGAGTGCCGGTTAGAAATCCTGCGCCGTCATACAAAATTGCGGCTCGCGCATGGGCTGACATCACGGCTAGTCCGACAATAGCACTGGCGATCGTCGAGCGAATATATCGATTTTTCATAAGGCCTCCTTCCAATTAATGGTCATGCCGCGGGCCGGTGACCGGCCTGCGCCTCGGTTTTGTCGAGGCGGGCGTCCGGCTCGGGCTGACGCGCCGCCTGGTTGCGGTATACGTATTTGTCATACAAGTAATGGCGCAGGGACCGGCTGAGGGCGGCGGGTTCCTGCAAGGTCACGACGCTTTCATCGTTCATGCGCATGAGCAGGTACTGCTCACGCAAACCGCTCATCGTCAACAGTGCGATGTCGTCGCGATCCACCCGAGCTTCTTCGGCCAAATTTGCATTGATGATGCTGTCCAGGCGAAACGCATCGAGATCGAAGAATCGGATCAATTCATCGCCTGACTCCACGAGCATGGGCACCAAATTCCGGCCGCGGATCGCCTCATCGCATAACGGCGACATCCGGCTGAGCATGCTTTTTATGGCGTAGCGAATGATGTCCGAGTCCCGCACACCCAAGCGGGTAGCCATTCGCTTGATATTTCGAATATCTCCTTCCCCGAGCCGTATGGATACAGCCTGTTTTCGATGATCGACCACTCCATCCCTCCCTAGCCAGTGCGATATTGCCACTGGATCGTAGGGCAAAGGTGTAACGTGGGCATGTCGGCAATATGACAGATTACCCACTTCCTCCCCACATTCCGCCGGAAATTGATTACGGAATGTGTTGGAAGGCCCAACAACTAATTCTTTCTTAGCCCGACAGACGGCGCCGAATTGCGCTCCTCGACGCAGGTCGGAGTCCCTGCCCCTGCGCAGCCGAAGTCACCTTACCGTCACAACACTGCCGTAATCTCCGCCGTCCGCTAACTAGACGCCTGAGCAGTGATGACCGGATTGAGAAATTTTTTTTCCCTCGCCGCAGCGTGCTTTTGGTTGATTAATGCCGGCAATTGCTGGGGGCTCGAGCCTGCAGTCGCCCGACCCTCAACCGGTGCAGTGGTAGCGAAGGTGAATGGAAAACCACTCGCGTACGCGCAAGTGTCGAGCGATATCGATGCAAAGCTTGCGCAGATGCAGCACAAATATGAGGTGCAATTGCAGCAGCTGACGCTCGGCAACGCGCGATCGCGCTCTGAACTCCTGGAGAACCACATTCAGGACGTCGTCGATCAACAGGTGCTGGGGCTGGAAGCGACGGCCCGCAAAAGCAGCCTGGCGGGGCTGCTGCAATCTGTTAAGCCGCGCGCTGTCTCAGAAGACCAGGTGCACGCCTTCTACGAGTCGCAGCAATCGCAAATCGGTCAGCCTTACGACGATGTGGCCCCGCAGATCAAACAATATCTGGACAAAGAGGCCGCAGCGGAAGCCAAGGATGGCTACCTGCGCGTTTTGCGCAAAAAATATCAGGCGGTGGTGACGTGGGAGCCGGTGCGCGAAGAAATAGAAGCTCTGGGTCCCCAGCGCGGCCCGGACAATGCGGTAATCACGATCGTGGAATTCTCCGACTTTCAATGCCCTTTCTGCGGCCGGATGGCACCCGTTTTAAGAGCCCTGCTGAAAGAATACCCCACGCAAGTGCGCCTGCTCTTTCGCAACATGCCGCTCACCGGTGTTCATCCGAATGCCCAGAAGGCGTCGGAGGCGGCGGTATGCGCGGACCAGCAGGGGAAGTTTTGGAGCATGCACGATCTTCTATACGCCGAGCAGAACTCTTTGAGCGCCGATGCGCTCAAGGAGAAAGCCAAGCGACTGAGTCTGGACTCCTCCGCATTCGATGATTGCCTGGATGCGGGCCACGGCAGCGCCACTGTTAAGGCCGATGTGGACGCGGGCGAGCACTTGGGCATCGCATCGACGCCCGCCTCTTTTCTCAACGGACGATTCGTCGGTGGCGCTCTGCCACTGTTTCAGTGGCGAGCGCTGGTCGAAGATGAATTGGAACGCGTCGCGCGCAAGGCTACTCCCTAGCGCAACGCCCTCAGCCATCGGGGTACCTGGGCGCTTGATCATGGACCTGAAATTTACGTATCGCTTCGATGTGACAGCGCTGAAGCCGCCGCAGGGTGGCGCCTTGGATTTTCAGCAGGCGGCAGCGGCCTTGGAGCGCGGCGACGCGGCGCGTGCGCGAGCTATCTGCGATCAGATACTGCTCGCGGGACCAAAGCATCGGCCTGCCATCAACTTGCTAGGGCTGATCGCCATGCAATGCGGCGACGCCGCGGCCGCACTCCAGTGGTTTGACAAGGCAGTTAGCTTGGAGCCATCCGATGCAGCTGCCTATTGCAACAAGGCCGCTGCGTTGCGACAGTTGCAGGAATGGGAAGCCGCGCTCGCCTGCTATGATCAAGCGATCGGACTCAAGCAAGATTTCGCGGCCGCGCACAACGATCGCGGCATGATTCTGGCCGATTTGGGTCGGCTGCACGCCGCGCGAGACAGCATTGATCAGGCCATCGCGCTCAACCCCACTTACGCCCTAGCCCACCATCAGCGTGGTTTGGTAAGTCACGCGCTCGGGGTATACGAAGCGGCACTGGACAGCTTTGAGCGGGCCATTGCACTGAATTCACGTTTCCCCGCGGCGCATCACGCGCGGGGCATAACTCTTTGCCGACTGGCACGGTACAACGAGGCGCTTGCCAGCTTGGATGTTGCGATTGCGATGAAGAACGATCCCGAGGCGCACTACAACCGTGGATTGGTGCTCAGCGCATTGTCACGCTGGGATGCGGCCCTGAACAGCTATAACCAAGCGGTCGCGTTGAAGCCAGATTATGCCATCGCACATCTTAATCGTGGCAATGCGCTGCGGCATCTGGGCAATCTAGACGCCGCCGTCGAATCCTATGACCGCGCCCTTCAGGCTCAGGGGGACTTGCCTTACGTCTTTGGTCAGCGGCAACACGTGAAAATGCTCCAGTGTGACTGGGAAGCTGCCGATGCAAGTATCGCGAAAATCGCCGAAGGTGTCCGGCGGGGCGTGCACATTTGCCCTCCGCTCGCTTTCCTCGCTCTATCGGACTGCGCAGCTTTGCAGAGACAGTGCGCCGCGCTCTGGATGAGAGCCCAATGTCCTCCTGATTTATCTTTGGGCGAGATTCCGAAGCACGTCCCGCACGACAAGATCAGGATCGGATACTTCTCCCCAGATTTTCGCGAGCACCCCGTGGCCGCGCTGACAACGGAATTGTTCGAGACGCACGACCGCTCTCGATTTGAGTTGTCAGCATTCTCCTTTGGGCCTGACACGCAGGACGCCATGCGCGCTCGCCTAAGGCGAGCCTTCGATCGATTCATCGATGTTCGCGATCGAACCGACCGCGAGGTCGCGCTGCTCGCGCGCGGCATGGAACTGGACATCGCCGTTGATCTGGCAGGGTTCACGGAAAATTGCCGACCGCAGGTCTTCGCCCTGCGCGCTGCTCCGCTTCAGATCAGTTATCTTGGTTATCTTGGCACGATGGCGGCGCCTTATATGGATTATTTGATAGCGGATGCCACAATCGTGCCGTCTGAATATCGACAATACTATGATGAAAACATTCTGTACTTGAAGAGTTATCAAGCCAATGATTCGCAGCGGCGCATCGCAGACAAAACTTTCAGCCGCGAAGAGTTACACCTGCCTGCGAGCGGCTTCGTGTTCTGCTGTTTCAATGCCAATTACAAACTTCTACCGCGTACGTTTTCAGCATGGATGCGGGTGCTCCATCGAGTAGCCGGTAGCGTACTGCTTCTGCATGCGGACAATGACACCGTCGAGCGTAACTTGCGCCACCAAGCGGCAACTCGAGGAATTCACCACGAGCGTTTGTGTTTGCGCGGCGGCTGCCTGCTCCCGAGTATCTCGCCCGCTTCCGAGCGGCGGACCTGTTCCTTGATACGCTGCCGTATAATGCGGGCACGACTGCGAGCGATGCGTTATGGGCAGGCCTTCCGGTGTTGACGTGTGCAGGCGAGGGCTTCGCGAGTCGAGTCGCGGCCAGCTTGTTAATGGCCGTCGGTCTTCCGGAGCTTGTCGCCGCCACCGAGGAGGAATACGTCGAGACCGCGGTCTCCTTGGCTACGAACCCTCAGCGCATGAGCACGCTCAGACAATTATTGTCGAATCGAGGCAGCGCGCGTCTGTTCGACATTCGCGCATTCACGCAGAACCTCGAAGCGGGCTACCAAGAACTCTGTCGCAGGCATCAAGCCGGTCTTCCCCCCGCAGATATCCGCGTCTGAGAAGGCCGCGAACGGCTGATGTGTGTCGATCATGGCGAGTCGGTGCTCGGGTTGTCGAGCTCACTCAGCGTCGCGAAAAAAAACCGCTCGAACTCCCGCACAACTCGCCCATCTTCGTACAACACGCCATTGCGCTTAAGAATGAGTTCGCGAATTGTCCGGCGATAGTCGGCATCGGTCCCCAACCGCACCGCGATGTCGATGTAGTTTTCTTCGCTGCAGGCAACGCAATCCGCGATCCCCATTTTAAGATACATTGCGCGGGTATGGCGGCCGCGCTGCAGTTGCGTGGGTAGCGTCACCACAGGCAGCCCGACGGCCAAGGCTTCCAACGAAGAGTTCATGCCGTTAAAATGCGGGGTGTCCAGCATGACGTCGCTGGCGGCGAGCATCTGCATGAATTGGGCGGAGGTGACTGCGGGGATGAAGACAATTCGGCCGCTATGCCGCGGCAGATGACGCTCAAATCGCCCGGCCAGCCTGTCGTTCCATTCGGCGTACGGACTGCGGATGAGCACAACATGGCCTAACGGGTCGCGCTCCAATATACCGGCGATTAGGGCATCAAAGTCCGGATGCAGCTTGAACAGCACCTGGGGGCACAGGTAAATAGTGCCCTTGTGCGGCAGCCCAAGATCCTGGCGCGATGCGCTTTGGGCCGAAACGGTCGGCCGATAGTAGTAAGCGAGCGTCGGTAAATCATGCAGCAAGAACAGCCGTTCGCTGTAATGTTGCGCTCCCTCCTGCGTTTCGTACAAATCATTCGATACAAAGTAGTCCATGTTCGGCACACCCGTCGTGTTGGGGTGCCCGTAGGAGACGCATTGGACATGCGCCAAACGTGCGAACGACAATGAATACGACATGGGATCCATGCCGATATCCTGATAGAACAAGATATCGAGTTCGAGCGCAGCGATCTGCGCATGCGCCTGCGTGAGTCCCGCTGCGCTATCGATGCTGATTACATGATCGGCGGCCGCACGGATGAGGGCTGTAGTTTCATCATCCTCGCTAGGTGCGATGCGGATGACGACTATTTCGAAACGCTCGCGGTCGAGCCGCTCAACCAGGCCGCGCGTGGTCTTACCGATCGAGTGCGTGTACAGAAACCTCGAGATGAAGCCGATCCGTATTCTGGCTGAACTGCGTGGTGCTTGCGTTCGATTACCCTTCCTGCAGTGCGGCGCCACATAGAGCAGTGCGGGTAGTGCCTTGGCGTAAACTGAGGCCGCGCTGATTTGCAGATCGCGGTCGGGTTGGCCATGGTAGGCCAGAAAAAAGGATATGTTGCCGAAGACGGCGTAGGGATTCGCCACCGACCATTCGCCTCTCAGCAGTTCGGCGAGCGCCTCGCCGTATGCTCGTCGAGTGGAGTCGATGGATTCGCGCGACTCCTGCACCGCGGGCAGAAGCAATCGGCGCGAAATACGCGCATCGTCGCCAGGGGACAAGCGAAGAATCTTATCCGCGTACTCGCCGGCGCGATCGGTTAGCCCGATGCCGACGGCGATCTGATAGGCATCCTTGCAGGCCTTGTGATTCTCGGGCTCCGTTTGGATCAGGCGATCAAGGAAATCCAGCGCCTTATCGGCGCGACCGACGTCGTTGGACAGGATCGCTGCCGCGTGCAAAAGCTTGGCGGCGCGAGGAGCGACGCCGAGTGCCTCATTCAGCAAATCCATTCCCGCAGCAACGCGCCCTTGGCCTCGTAATTCAAGCGCCTTGTCATACAAATCATCGAGTCTTCGCAGCACGCCTTCGAGACCTCGGGTGCGGTAAGTTTCGGCGTCCTGCGCAACGCCCATCGTCTCAAGCACATTGGCCAGATTATGATTAGCTTGTGCGTGCCGGGGCGATGCTGCGAGCGCTTGCCGATACGCTGCGATGGCCTCCTGGAGCAGGCCGCTCTGGCGCAGTGCAACCCGAGACTGGTCAGCATGTCGGCATTGTCCGGTTCGAGCAGCGTCGCGTACCGGTAGCAGTCGATCGCCGCCGGTAGATCGCCGCACGCCTTGTGTACTCGTCCGTAGACGTAGTGTGCAGCGGCATCTTGGGGTGCGAGAGTCAAGGCGGTTTTCACGGCTGTCAATGCCAAGTCTTTTCTTTGCAGCCGCAGAGCCAGCTGCGCTCTCAAGGTCCAGGCGCGGTGATTCTGCGGCGAGATGTCGAGCACCTGCTGCAGCAAGCGCCACGCTTCTTGGTAGTGGCCCTGATCTGCAAAGTGGTGCGCTTGCTGCAATGGATCCGCGAAAGACATGGTAGGCAAAGCAGTCGTTTGCCGGCTCAATCAAGTAACGGTGCAAAAACTGCGGAACATCTCGATTAGGCGTTCCGGGCAGGTCTGGTTGATGGTCGCGAGGTTCGTGCGACCGCGCGCGCCTGCGTTTTTCTTCAAGAAATCATACATCAGCCGATCGTCATTGTACTGCACTGTTTCGCGATAGAGCCATGCTGCCCCGACGCCGAGCGTTCTTTCGAAGATCATGCAGTTATTGTCGATCATTTCATAAGGCACGCGCCGCGTCGGATCGTCCCCCACTGATTCGAACCGATCTACGCCGAGCCGCTCGCCGGTGGGAGACCACACCGTGCGCAAGCTCGATGCCCAGCGTTTACCTCTCAGCGCCAGCCGCAGATGCCCTAGGTGTTCGGGCTGCCAGCTCACATCATCGTCCGCAAAGGTCACCCACTGTGTGCGTGCGCACATAAGTCCGATGGCCCTCAGCGGCGATCCGGGTGCTTCGCCGTTCCGTCCGCTGCCGGCCGGCAGGACGATGCTGTGCCGACGTTCGCTGTTATAGGATTCGGGGGAGCGCGCGCCTGCATCGCGGAATTGATCCCAAAGCAGCAAATGCATCGCCACTAATGGCTCCTTTTGATTATCAATGGACTCGATCAGCCCCTGCAAAGATGCGCGGCCAATCGTGGGTGTGATGACGGTTACTTGCATAGTCCGCCTTTGAAAAACGCTATTTGGCGGGAGGCGTCGCCGGCACTGCACGCTGAATCCGCAGCGCCTCCGCGCGTTGTCGATCTTCGAGCGCGATGTTCTCGATTTGGGTTCTTTTAAGACGCGTGAAAGGTTCGGCGGCGGCGAGACGGCCGAAGACACCTTCGTGCTCATAGCGGCTCAACACTTCGGCGTTGATTTGATACAGCTGTTCATTGCGCTGAGCACATTGATCGAGCGCGGTCGTGCCGCGGCTCACCTGTTGTTGCAGGTCCGTGCGATCGGTCTCGACCTGCCGCAGCGTCGTCGCCGTTTCCCGAAAGCGCGCGATGAGCTCCTGCAGCTTCGCGGTGGTTTGTGTCAGATTCTGCTCAGTCCGCTGGACCGTGGACTGTGCCGTAATTAGCGCCGTCTGTGCCCCCCCTGCACTTGCCTTGAGCGCGCGTAGCTGTTGCGCCTGGGTATCGAGCTGTTTCTTAACGGCGTCAAGGTCTGCCTTTAATTTGCTGTTCTCAGTTTGCAGCTGCGTTTTCTCTGCCTGTAGCTGCTGATACTGCATTGCCAGCTGCGCATTGGCGCCGCCGCTGCGCTCCACTTGCGCGAACGCGCCGTGAATAACGCAAAGCCACAAAGCCAGCACAGTGGCCAAGGCGCTGATATTACGCATCGCGAGGACCTCTCACTAAAACCGAGTGCTCAAATCGAGCTGGACGATATCGAGGCCGTACCGAGGACCGTCAATTTCGTTGCCGCTCAAATAACGCACACGCGTCCAAACATTGTGCCCGAGACCCAATTCGCCCCAGATGAAAAATCCCGCCACATTCGTGCCGCCTTCATGAAAATCGGCGTCCGTCCATGCATCAATCACGGCATCGCTACGGACGTAGCGATAGCCTATCCGGGCCCGCCAATCCCACAACTGCGCCACCGCTGGATCACCGAATCCGACATCACCGACGAAGCCGATGTTTTCCGCCCTCGGCGCGACCTGCCCAGTCAGCGCATCGACTACGGATTTCCGATAGCCCACATTGCGCACCGCGTCAGCGTCGACGAATAGCTGGTGGCGACCCACGTCCCACTGATAGTTGGCGCTTA
This sequence comes from Steroidobacteraceae bacterium, assembly GCA_036401515.1. Taxonomy (GTDB): domain Bacteria; phylum Pseudomonadota; class Gammaproteobacteria; order Steroidobacterales; family Steroidobacteraceae; genus Bog-1198. Next base: position 5,646 of record DASWUU010000244.1, on the reverse strand, counting down.
GGTTGATCAGCCTGAATTTCGACGCCAGCGCGTAGAGATTGACGGTGGAGTCGGTGGTCGAGTTGGAAATGTCGAACACGGAATTGCCATTGCGCAGGAAAGCAGGAGCGGTGTAATTGAGCAGCGTCGAATCGGGTGCGTTCCTGCGGCCTTCAATGTCAAGAAAGTCGTAAAAGGCCGCCGCCATGCGCAGATGCTGTGTGTTTTGCGCCCAAGGCGCGTTGACGCCAAGTTGCCCCCCGACCATCCACTTATTTTGCGAAGGATAAGTTGGTTGATCCAGGAGCGGGAAAGCGCCGGCCGTGAAAAACACATGAGTGGGCTCAGCGCCATCCTGAACACCGAATGGCAGTGGGAGCCGCCAGGTGCTCGAAACGCCTTCGAACGTCAAATCGCGAGCATAGATGAGTTCGCTGGGCGACAACCAAGGATTCAAAAAGCGGCCGGCCTGCGAACTCATCCAGGAAAGTTGCCCAACAGGGTTCGACGCCCAACGGATGTAAGCCTCATCGAGGCCGATCGTATATCGTGCACCATAATTTCCCAGGGTTTGGCTTTCCGAGCCAGGATCGGTTAAGGATCCCGAGGACAACCGGATTGCTGCGCTCCAGTGCGGATCAAGCGTGGCCAAGAGCCCTAGACGCGCACGCAATCTCAGCCGATCGCTGTCTTCAGTCGTGTTAAGAAACGGATTGGCGAGTTTACCTTGGCCGCCAGCCGTGTTGATGGCTTGAAAATTGAGTATCTGGTTGAACGCGTTGTCCGAAGGCAGCATGTCCGCCTGCGCGCGAATCGTCACATCGCCGAAAGGTTGCACAGCGCTCAACCACTCCGGCAGTGCAGCGGGGACGCCCCATTTTTCCAGTTTTGCCTGTCTCACCACGTCAGCGACGACGGCGGGCTGAACCTCTTGGGCTACTTGCTTGCTGATTTCGTCTTTTACGATTTGCGGCACTTGGGTCACGCGCACCGCATTGGCATCGTCCTTGGCCGCGGCGGCATTCTGCGCCGCTCTGGCCGCGGCGTCAGCCGCTGCTTTGTCTTGCGCCTGCTTGACGAGCAGTTGCGCCTGCTCTCGCGTCATGAGTCCTTTTTCAACCAACGCTTGCAACAAGTTCACCACTGTATTGCGCAGCTCTTCCAGCGAGCGTTGCTCGGCAGCGCTATCCGCCGAGGCCGGCTGCGCACTCACCACCAGCGCCGTAGCGACTGCGCAAACGACGCATATAATGTTCCGAATCAACATTCTTTTGCTGCTCCTGCTGCAATGCCGCCTTATGAGCGCGACACGATTTGTAGAGTGATCGGTTGGGGCATTTCCAACGGCGGTGCGGCGCTCAGGCGGCTTATCTGCCCCAGCGCGGCGGCGATTTCGCTGTCAATGTCATGGTTACCGCTGCTCGTGCTGACCCGCACCAGTTTGATGCGCCCATCGGACTCAATCCAAACGCGTACCCCCACGGTGTACTTCTTGGCGCGTAACTTCGGATCGGATGCGAGCCGATCATTCACTTCATCTTTAAGCTTGCCGGTATACCAGGCAAATGCGGCTCCCCCGGTGCCGATGCCGCTTTCCCCCTTGCGCGCCGCCAAGCCAAAGCCGTCATCGCCGGCGCCACCTTCGGCATCGAGACCCAGATTCGGCGTCGGCGCCGGCGCGTTGTCGGGTGTGGGCTCAGGTTCGCTCTGCTGCTGAATTTGTTGCTGTACTTTTTCCGGCGGCGGCGGCGGCGGTTGCTCGGGCGGTGGCGGCGGCGGCCGAATGACCGTGATGTTCTGCACCATCCGCTCCGGCTTTTGCTGCTTGCTCGCCATGAGGCCACGAGCTATCCACACCATGCCCAACACCAGCAAAAGCACCACCAGCACGCCGGTCAACATTGGAGCTTTTTTATACCAGGGACGGCGATCCATAGGGCGCTCGCTCACTTCACAATGCGTTGGGTGACGAGACCTAGCTGAGTGATGTCCAGCCGGCCGACCAGATCAAGCACGTCAATAACCTTTTGATATTGGACCGTGGCATCACCCTTGATTATCACAGGCAAATTGGGATTTGCGGCTTTGTACTGGCGCAACAGGCTCTCTAGCTCGGCAAGCGTCACCGGAAAAGTGTCCAGGAAGATGGTGCCGTCGGAGGTGATGGTGATGGCTTTGGTCTGGGGCTTCGCCAAAGTCGGCGCCGCGCTTGCTTTGGGCAGATTGACCTTGATGCCTTGCACGGTCGCGGTGGTCATGATGATAAAAATGATCATCAGCACGTACGCCAGATCGAGCATGGGGGTGATGTTGATGTCGTCATAGACATCTTTGTCGCCGCTATCGACCGATCCAGACATGACGTTTCCTTGAGGATTGCTACGAGAAGGCGGTTAGCTGTACTGCTCAGCGAGCCGCGCCACGAATTCGTCGAGGAAAACGCGGTTGTTCGCTGCAATCGATTTGATGCGTGTGTTGAGCCAGTTGTAGCCGAACAAGCACGGTATGGCGACGCCAAGTCCCGCGACGGTGGCGGCCAGCGCAGCAGCGGTGCCAGGCGCAATGGCGTTGATATTCACATCGCCCGATAGGGCGATTGCCGCAAAGGTGATCATGACTCCAATCACCGTCCCCAGAAGACCGAGAAACGGTCCGCCGGAAATGGCAATGGTCAGGAGCACCATTTGCGATGACAGTCGCTGCTGAAGGCGCGTCTGGGTGGCGTCCATGGACGCCCGAATCGCCTCGATGGATTGCGGCGAAAGCACCAAGGCGCGGTCCGCCCCGACCGCGCGGCCGCGCATGCGCTTGTTAAGTTCCGCAATGCCCATCTGAAACAAGCTAAACAGAGTTGAAGCGCGGTACTTGTCTTCCGATCTCGCCAATGCGGCCATCGCCGGCGCACGATCGGCAATCGCGCTCTGCTCGCCGCCCACAATTTCATTCTCCGGCGGCGCATCGTGGCTGGGCGAGAGTTCATGATACTGCTCGAGGAACCGCCCGTTAGCCCGTTCGACGCGGCCGAGATAAAGGGCTTTGATCAGCATAATACCCAAGGCGATGATCAGCATGGTGATGCAGATAATGATGATGACCCAGCCATCGACGGTTAAATTCTTGGCGATGGTCACGAAGTACGATGACTGGCCACCTTCCTTTTGACCGTCGGCGCCGTAGACCGCCAAATTACCTGTGGTCCCTTCGTTGCGCGCGACGGCCTTGATCCAATCCGCGCTGCGCGCGCTATCGGCGACGCTGACCTGATCCACCTCGCCCGCCAGATACTGGGCACCGATTGAGGACGCGCCCACTGTCAACGCGCCGCCGATCTCCTGCAGCGTCACTGGCAACTGGCCGGCTGCAACGCCATCGACGAACAGCGTCAATTGCCCCGCGCCCGCTGTCAGCGCCAAATGGTGCCAGTCGCCGCTCGAGAGTTCGCTGCCCGACTGCGCAACCAGTACCGGCGCGGCTCCGCCGCTGTAGCGCGCATAGGCATGCGTGCCGTTGATGCCGAGCACCAATTCGTGCCCTGCTTCGCTTAACGCCAAAAAATAAGACTGCTGGGGGCCGCCCGGTTTGACCCAGCCTGACAATGTGAGTCCACGGTTGGGCAGTAGCCGCAGACTCGGGCTAGCGGGGACGGTGATACTTTGCCCTCCCGAAAACTTCGCGCCACCGGCAATCAGCGAGGCCGGCACATGCTCCGCGGTCGATGCGGTCGGATTGTTCTTGTAGGCAGTCGCATCCAGAGGCAACCCGCTCGTCTCGCCAAATTCGAGCACGAGAGCCTGGTTCACGTCGAAGGTGCCCGGAGTATCTCCTGCAGCAGCAGCCGACGGATTGCCGTAATAGAGAAACAACTTGTCGGACTTGGATCCGCCGGTAATGCGCGGCATCGCCACCCAGACGTAAGCCAGCTGGTTCTGCGCGTCGATGCGCTCGATATGGAATTTTAGCGGCGTCTTGTCATCGCCGTTGAGTGCTCGAAAATCCGAGCCGTCCGGCTTGACGTCATTGAAATAATTGAAGTTGGCGAGCGATAGCCGCAAAAGCACGGGAATATCCTGCGCCGTACCCGCGACGTCCGCACCGGTCGGCGACATATCGAAATTGATCTCCTTGCGATATTTCCAATCGCCATTCCACCACGAGGCCGCCAGCGCCACCGCAGGAACAACGATCGCCGTCAACACTAAGATCAGCTTTCGACACTGCATAATGATTCCCAAATCGCGCTTTTACCTGCGCTTCCATCTGTCTTTGCCGGGCTCACGCACCGCCGCTCAGCATTGCACCGACAAGCTTGACGGCAAGGCATGAAGATTCCATGACAGGCGCCGTCAGATTAGTTCGCGTGAGAGACTACTTCGATGGCAGCTGCCGCTTCAGACACTCCAAGTCTTCCGGCTTGCAGTTATCTTCGCCTAGGCCGGTGACGAAAACATCCAGCCAGCTGAGCGCGGTTTGTGCGAGCGGTGCTGTCGTCGCCTTGCTGGCCTCCTGATTGGCGCTAGCGGTTGCGGCGTTGGTGGTGCTCCCCGCTGCAGCCGAGGCACCCGCGAGCGATGCACCGATATTGCTCACTTGCGCGGGAACGCCGCTGGCCGAGCCGCCGAAGTTGATGTTGCCAGCCCCCAGCACCGCTTGGGCAGCAATATTAATGTTGCCTGCGGCACCGATTCCCGCATCGCCCGCATTCACGGTGCCGACAGGAGCGATCAAGTCGACATTGCCCGCAGCAACGCTCGGATCGATTTGGATCGTTCGGATACCACTTCCCGCGACGGCACCCGACAGGCTCAAGGTGGCGTTGCCTAGCGCATCGAAAACGATCTGCGGAGGCGGGACCGACAGGGACGATTTGGAGCCTCGGCCGGCATCGATGCTGCCCTCATCCGACCAAATCAAGATGTTGCCGCCGCCTAACGTGAAGATGCGCGATGCGTTTACCAACACGTCGCCTTTCGAATATATGTCGACGTCTCCCGCTCCCTGCGCCACGATGCCAAGTTGCGAGGGTTGCCGCAGAGGCACGCCGGCCGGGGGATTTGCCAATCCCACATCGATTTGACCGCCGGGAACCAGCAACGAGATGCTGCCGCCGCTGATTGTGTAAAGACGACTGAACGTCAGCGATAAGTCGCCGGCATACGGATTGTCGCCCGACGTCTGCGTACTGGACCTGCTCATCGGAAACAGCGCGTCGATGGCGGCATAGCCACGCTTGAAGTCTGCGCCAGGCGTATTGTTTGCCTCACGGCCGGACAGCAGCAGCTCGTTGAAGAATACCTGGTCAATTAACGCGCGCTGCTGATTCTCCGTAAAGGAAGCGAATGCGGCGTCCGCTTGCGCCGGGGTCAAACCAGACTCGCCTGTTTGGGCTTGCACGTATTCGACCAGTGTTTGCTGATCGACGCTCGAGGGCTCGATGATGGTTTTCAAAAAGCCACCGAAGTCCGCTGCTTGGGTTAAGCCCGCGACCACCGTCAAGGCAGCCCCCTGGGCCGCGGCAAGGTTCGGATTTTTTAAATTGCCGATGGTGGCGATCCCATCGGAAAAACCGAGGTCGACATTGCGGCCGGCAACGACGTCCAGCGCCCCGGGGCCACCCAGCTGTACCACGTCTGAGGGACTACTGAGCGAATCGATGAAATCTCTGCCGGC
>DASWUU010000243.1:0-2703 GCA_036401515.1 Steroidobacteraceae bacterium | reverse complement strand
CCTATTTCAATCGCCGACATGTGATCTTTCAGGTCGAGGCCGCCAAGTGGGAGGTCAGCATCGCCGTCGAGCATGTCGTACGCCGCCGGCTCCGGCTCGGCTTCCGGCGGCTGTGGCTGATGCGAAGGCTCGATGCGCATTTCCGCGCTCGGCCACGCCGCCGCGCTGCTGCGATAGCGCTCCGGCAAATCAGCCGCGCGAATCGTTTGCGACGGAAACAAGATCGCCAGACGTTCCAGCAGATTCGCGAGCTCTCGCACGTTGCCAGGCCAGCGGTTGCGCGCCAGGCAATCCATCGCCGATCGATCAAGTTGGATAGGCCGCCCCGCCGAATGGCCTTGACGCTGCACCAAGTGCTCGATCAGCACCGGCAAATCGTCGAGCCGATCACGCAGCGGCGGCATCTGCAACGGGAACACGTTCAGCCGATAATACAAATCCTCGCGAAAACGCCCCGCCACAATAGCGGCGTCCAGGTCGCGATGCGTGGCTGCGATGATTCGCACGTCGCAGCGGATCACTTTGTTGCTGCCCACGCGTTCGAATGTCCGCTCCTGCAGCACACGCAGCAGTTTGACTTGCATTTGCAGCGACATATCGCCGATCTCATCCAGGAATAGCGTGCCGCCCTCGGCAAACTCGAAGCGGCCGACCCTCGTGGTCAACGCTCCGGTGAATGCGCCCTTCTCGTGACCAAACAATTCGCTTTCCAAGAGATCCGCCGGGATGGCGCCGCAGTTGACCGGCACGAAGGGATGCGCCGTGCGCCCGGAAAGCTCGTGAATGTGCCGCGCGACCATTTCCTTGCCGGTGCCCGATTCTCCGAGAATCAACACATTGCTGTCGAAAGGCGCGACCTGTTCGATCAGCCGATGCACCGCTCGCATGGCTTTTGAGGCGCCGCTGGGGCGAAATCGATGGGCGCCCGGTTGCGTGGGGTGGCCGCTGCGCACGTTTTGGGCCTGATCCAAGACGGCCGATAGCCGACGTTGTTTGACCGGCGTTTCCAGATATAGCCAAGCCAAGTCGCTGCTGGTCTCCGCGATCTTGGGTAGCCCGTCGCTACTGATGCAAATGACCGGCAGCGGCTGACGCATCGAGCGCATTTGGGCGACGAGAGCCGATCCCAGCGCGCTTACCGTTTCGCGCCGCGCAATGACCGCCAGGCACTCAGGTGCCGATCCCAGTAGCCGCAGTTCGGGGAGGTCGTGCACATGCAGCGGCTCCAAATCCAAAAATCGCAGCAACGCCAGAAGGGCGTCCGCCTCGGGATCTGAGGGTTCGATCACAATTACTTTGGCTTCAAGCACTACACGGGACTCCTTCCCATTTCTAAAAGTGTGACGGAGTTCAAAGATCTCGGGTTCCGTCTTAACCTTTGCTCGTAACCCTTTGACATTGTTCAATCAATATTGAGTTCGAGCGCATACTAACTGAGGAAGTTGATAGATAAGCAGATGGCAAACCCCCGTAAAGAGCTTAGGGAGATACCTTAAAACAAGGTGCGGTGATTGTCCCTTAGGAGCACCGAAGCCGTTACGTTGCGGCGAGTCTCGCACCCGCCACCAAGCGACGATGGTGGCGAAAAATAAGCTTCTCCAGCATATCCACGACCGCATCGCTCAAGCCCATGAAGCGCAGCTGCGTTGCTCGGCTGTCATCAATAATGCGTTGGCCAACAATTACCGACGGAATTCGCAACGGCTGCGGCAACGCCGCGTTGATGTAGATCGACAGCAAGCCGGTAACTCCTCCGGGCGCCCCCTCGGGTGACCCATCCGATAACCCGCCGGGCGTGTTGGGGTCACCGAACCATTCTAAGGCCCGGGGGGACATCCGCACGCGCTTTGCGGCAGGCAGCCCGCTGCTGCGCATCGCGAGCTCTGCCGTGAGGCGCAGCAAGATATTGACCTTGTACTCGAGGCGCTGCAGCTCGTGCAGCAGTGCGGGGGATTCGTCCTTGAGTGCCTCGTGCACCCGGACCTCGTCCAAGGAGGATTCGGCCCCGAGAAGCTGATGGTTGTCCGCATTGAGACGTGTCAGCGTCAAACCGTCCGCGAGCGGGCCGGGCGCCCAGGACACCGGCAGCGACTCTTCGAATATCAGACCATCGCCCAGAAACGACTCAGGCATGGTTTCCAGCCTCAAGAATTTTGACTGCCCCTAACGCTACAGCCGCTGCAGCCGAACCCCGGAGTAAGCTGCTACCGCCCGGCGGCCGACGCTGGCCATATCCAATTCACGCCCCTTCGTGCGCCGATGATGTTCAAGGAGCCCAATCGCCCGATCATTTAGCTGGGAGATTTGCTGCAGCAAAACCTGATCGGCGGCGGCCGGCCGCGGAGCATCGATCCGAAATGACTTTAGCAGCTCGAGCCGCTGCGCGTCGAGCGACTGCAGGACCGGCAGCCGGCCTTGTTCGGCCGCGCTGAGCATTTCTAGTGAAAGCGCCAACGCGCGCGCCAGGATCGACGAGTCTTGCGCGCCCATCAACGACTTTCCACGATTTGGTCCCAACCGGTCTTCACGGTTTGGATCAGCCCGCCGACTTCGACCAGGATCTGCGCATCGTTGGCGGCATTGGCAAGAGTCAGGCGGGCCAGCATATATATGTACAGGGCGCGAAGATTCTGGGCGATGCTTTGGCCACGCTCCATATCGAGCGTATTGTTGAGTTGATCGATCAGCCGAATCGCCTTACCG
>DASWUU010000242.1:0-5823 GCA_036401515.1 Steroidobacteraceae bacterium | reverse complement strand
GATGGAATTGAACTCAATGCCACCGTGTACCGCCCAAAGCCGCAGCACGGCCCCCCGCCTTGCGTGTTCACGCTGACACCCTACGTTTCCGACAACTACCACGATCGCGGCATGTACTTTGCTTCGGGTCCCGTCAACTCGATTTATGCCCAAAAGAATTACAATTCCGGAAAACTCATATCCGAGGAAAGCGTGGCTGATGCACGACCCGTCACCGTGACGCTGCTGCACGACTCCGCTCACTCAAGTGCGCTATATGTGCCGATCGGTCGATGGCTCGCGCCAGCGAGATAGTGGGAAATTTAATCGTGAATCCGCCCGTCGTTCAATTCGACGCTCCTTTCGCTGTATTCTTTGGGGATATTGACGAAGAGACCTATGGCAAGACCGGCCTCGGCTTGGTCGAGTGGCGCAGGAACGAGTGTGTGGGGCAAGTAAGACTGCCCCGGTGCACAATAGACAACGTGTTCCGGACCTCGATATTACGCAGGCCAAGGCCGCAGGTTGCCGCACGCTCATCGTAGGATCGGCGGCGGTTGGCGGTGAAATCCCCCAGCGTTGGATCGCAACCCTTTGCGACGCGGCTTCTCTCGGAATAGACATCGTCGCCGGCCTTCACGTGCGCCTATCCACACTTTCGGGATTAGCCGCGGCGGCGCAAACGGGTGGCGCCCGTCTCATTGACGTGTGCGTGCCGCCGGCAAAGCTCCGGTGTGCACCGGCCTCAAGAGACGAGGAATGCGGCTGCTGACCGTCGGTACCGATTGCGCCTGCGGCAAGAAATACACTGCGCTCGCGCTCAATCGAGAATAGCGCCGGCGCGGAGTGCCCTCTGATTTTCGCGCGACCGGCCAGACCGGCATAATGATTGCCGGCCAAGGAATCCCGATCGATGCGGTGGTGAGCGATTTTGTAACCGGTGCCGCGGAAGCGTTGTCTCCGAGTGCTTCGAGCGACCACTTGGACATCGTAGAGGGTCACGGCGCCCTTTTTCATCCCGGCTATCTTCAAGTAACCGTCGGTCTGTTGGTGGGCTCGCAGCCGGACGCCTTCGTAGTGTGCCACGATCCTTTGCGAACCACATTTTCGGCTGGCCGGCGTTCAAGCTACCCAGCGTTGAGGCGCTCATCGAGCGTACCTGGATATGGGCCGGCTTACGAATCCCGCTTTTCGCTGCGTCGGCATCGCCCTGAATACCTCGAAAGTGCCGGCGAGCGAGCGTGGCTCGATGCTGGCGAAATATGCGGGCAGTACGAGCCTTCCGTGCGTAGATCCGCTCATCGACGGGGTGCACGCGATCGTTGATCGCATGCGCAAGGAATTTGCCTCGCCGGCCGGATCTGGCCTCGCTTAAGGGAGGCGACACGAGCGCAGAAACGCTCCATGTCGCAATTGTTGCCTACCGCCGATCTGCGACGACAAGGCGTGGAGACCGCCTTTGCTCCACCGCACCTCGGCGTTTTGTCGCGCGTTACGTGCATACCGAGCGGCGGCTTGCAAACTTACAACGCGCGCCGAACTCGGGTTTGTGCCTGGGAATACCGCGGGCCCACTGATGGCGTTTGGCGAGACGATTTCGGAGACGCTTTGAACGAGTTTCATCTAAATAATCTTATAATTGCTAATCTCAGCACAAACCGATCTGCTGTCGCTTTAAAGTTAAATTACTTCCTCAACGAGCTAACACAAACATTATAAAGCCGGGAATCTTTCAAAAGCCACTCAACGGCCGATTGCGGCAACAAGTTTATCAATGTGAACAACACGATTGTCGGTGGACGCTTCAACTATGGCGTCGATATCGATAGCTCCAGATTCGCACCGTTTCCTGCCCTGTCTTGCGGAGGACATGGAGACTGGCTTACGAGAAATGCAAGGACTGACGCGCGAGGATAAGCGCGGTAAGCGTCCGGTGAAGGCACCTTGACGATCGTCTTCCGGGGACGGACAACCGGGGCGCATGTGTTATCGCGCGGCGATCGATTATTTCGATTTGGGCATTAGACCTAGTGAAGCCAGAGTCAGTGTCATGACGCCAGTCTTGATGGTTGGTTCGGCATCAGGCGCCCATTTCGGCGAATGCGTCCCTGGCAGCGTGCTCTTGTCGGGGGTCTTGGCATAAATATCGGGATCAACGGCACCAAGCCATATCTGTGCCGAAGGAATTCGCGGCTCCGCCCAGCCGTATTCGGAGAAATCCTCCGAGGTCATCAAAGGCTCGCCCTCGCGCACCACCGCGCTGCCCATCGCCGCCACGAGTATCGGGCGTAGCCTTTCCACGAGTTCGGGGGAGTTATAGGTGACCTTGGTGGATTCGACGATCTTCAGACTCGGCATTTCGTCTCCGGGCATGTCGTAGGCACGCGCCTCATTGATGGCGATGCGTTGAATGCCATCGAGCAGCATCTTGCGCTGCGCTTCGTTGACGCTGCGGACCGAAATCTCCAGCTTCACCGAATCGGCAATGATATTGTGCTTGACGCCGCCGTGGATCGAACCGACGGTCACTACCGCAGGCTCGAACGGGTTGTTGTTGCGCGACACCAGCGTTTGCAGCGCGTTGATGATGGCCGCCGCCAGCGGGATCGGATCCTTCGTGTTTTGCGGCAGGGCGCCGTGCCCGCCCACGCCCTTGATCTCAAGATCGAGCGAGTCGACTGCCGACTTCAGCGGTCCGGCATGCAAGCCAATGGTGCCGGCCGGAAGCCCGACGATGTCATGCACCGAGAGATTGTAGTTGGGTCGGGGAAAGCGGGTGAACAGGCCATCAGCCAGCATCGCCTTGGCGCCACTGGCGGTTTCTTCGGCCGGTTGGGCGATCATGATCAGCGTGCCCGACCATAGGTCTCTCTCTGCGACCAGCCGCCGCGCCGTGCCGATCCACACTGTCATATGCAGATCGTGGCCGCAGGCGTGGGCGACTGGAATCTCTGCGCCGTTGGCATTCTTGACTCTGACATGCGAGCTGAAAGGCAGGCCGGTAGCTTCCTCCACAGGCAGAGCGTCAAGCTCGGTGCGGATCATTACGGTCGGCCCGGGGCCATTCTTCAGCAGCGCGACAACGCCAGTTCCGCCGACATGCTCGGTTACGCTCAGTCCGGCATCGCGGGCCTGCTGCGCCATGATCTTGGCGGTTTCGATCTCGTGGGACGACAATTCGGGATGCGCATGCAATTGCCGGTAAAGCACCTCCAGCGACGGGTAGTCGGCATCGATGGCTCTTCGCAGTTCGGCGGCAACGCACGAAGCAGCCAGGGTAAGCCCCAGAACACTCAGGATTAGTCGAAGACCTGTGAACATCTTTTACCCTCGGTCGGAGTCCTCCGAACTTGGCGACGCCGCCATGGAACGCGCGGCGTTTCCGCCTGTCGACCTTTGTGCTGGAATTGTATATCGTAAGCGCCTGGCTGATACACCTTGCCAAGCCGACATTGAACCGGGGCGACGTCTATATTTTCGGCCATCTCAATGCATACCAGGCGATCAGAAGGCTTAGTAATATTTCAACCGTCGAGAACACCAGGTAGAAGATCCAACCCCCGGGCATTGTGATCGCCACGACGCCGGCATAAACAACCGCGAAGATGACATTGAGCCAGCGATTGAGCACGGGTGGGAGCACAAGAGGCAGGAAGCTCATCAGACTTGGGATCATCATTAGCAGCGAGACCGCAACAAGGGTTCCCTGTGACGTCGGGCCGATGGGGCCATTTCCTTCCAGCATGCCTTTGAGTTGACCAGGAGGATGAAGACCGAAGTAGTCGCCATAGACGTAGCAGAACATCAGCACAGTCCATAGCGCCGAGAGCTTTATCCTGACCGGGACCTTGCCCGTTGAGTTTAGCGGGCTGGATCAGGCTCATGACGTTTGCGGCGCGCTGGCCAGCGCGTAAGGACCCAGCGAAGAGCCAGTTATTTCGGCCGAGCGCGATCGGATCCGGTTTTCGATGTGGTTGTTGTCTATCGGTAGATCGCCGTCATCGATATAGCGGGTCAATGCGGCCCAGCGTCCCAAGCTGTACTCGACGGCTTTGCGCGTCGCAGATCCATCCGGAACTTGATTGCGTTGGCGGGCCAGCCATTGCCGCAATGACTCGGCGATCGGCTTCGAACGCTGCTGGCGCAGTTGCTGTCGACCGACGGCATCGAGTTTGAACTCGCGCGCTTCACACTCGATTTCATAGAGCGCGGCGAAGTACCTTAAGCCCTCTTCGGCGATTTGACTGCGGTGATTGGCGTACAGATCATGCAGTTTTCGCCTCGCGTGAGCGAGACAGCCGAACTCGATCACCCCGTGCTCGAACAGTGCCTTGTAGCCCGAGTAGTCATCGCCGACGAGCTTTCCAGACCAGTCGCCGAGGAACCGGCGAGCAGGGACACAGGCGCGGCCGTCGGCAAAGTCGTAGACCACGGTCTTGAGTTCATCGTATTCGCTCGCCGCGTAACTCCACAAATACGCACGATGTGTGCGTCCCAGCCGGGCTTTAGCATCGGCACCGGCGTTTCGTCCGCATGCAGCACGGTTCGCGTCAGCAGCTGCGCTGTCATCGCTTCCACCAGCTGCGCAAGCCTCACGCCCCAAGCGCCAACCCACTGCGCCAGCGTTGAGCGCGGCAGTGCGAGCCCGGCGCGGGCGAAGATCTCGTGCGTGAGCTGGTCGATCTTCAGTTGCTTGGTTTTGATTTCCCGGTCGCGCTTGAGTTGCTCGTCCTTCTCGAGGAGCTGCGCATCCTTGTCTGCCATCTGCGTAAGCAGCGTCGCGGTCAGATTCCGCAGTGCCTCTGCGTCCATCTGAGCGAGCTCGGGCGACAACTCTATGGCTTAGATCTTGCCATATTTGCCGGCGCGGATAAAGCTCCCTTCGTAGAGTTTTCTGGCACGCAGCCGAGGCCAAAGCCATCGTGCACCAGCACTTTCATACGATTCGCGCGTTTATTGATGAAGACGTAGGCGTGATGAGCTCGTGCTTTGCCGAACACGCTCACGACGCGTGCCAACGCTTTGTCGACGCCAGCGCGCATGTCGAGCGGATCTACTGCAAACCAGGCGGCGTCGATTCGGATCACTTCATCAGCTCGCGCAGCAGCAGTGCACATTCATGCGCTGCCGATGCTGGCCACTCGATGCTCACTGTCCCGCCTCGGCGACGCACTCTAATTCGGATCGCTCCCTCGGCGGGATTCGACGGCAGCGACACGGGCATGAACTTCTCGTCACCTTCGATGGCAACGCTCCGCGCCGTGCCTTGTATCGCAATGGGTGTCCCGCTTCGCTCAGCCTCTTTGACCCAACGGCGCAACACGCTGGCGTTGAGCCCGTGGTCTAACGCAATCGCTGCTATCGACACACCCGGCTGCTGGCATGCCCCAACGGCTTCTGCCGCCGACCTAACAGATGCATTCCCGTACGCTTATCAAGCGCGGGATTAAGCGCGGCGGAGCTCAATTTATGTGCAGCAAAGGGCGTGGCGTGGGTGACAGTGGAAGGCTCGGTCTCCAATGTATTGATCTAACTCATCCCAAGGGACTCGAAGCTCTGTCGGCAATCATCGCACGATTCACGGTATCCAAGACCGTGCGCGATGCCGAAAGGCGACTTGGTGCCACCCCGCTGCGGCTGATTAAATCTGCCAAGGAACTCTTGGAGAGCTGCTTCCTGGTGGAGAACTGGCGCGAGTTTCCCGTGATCAGAAATACACCCGCCAATTCGCAACTGTGTGGGCACCTGCTCTCGCTCGCCGGCTTCGGGGGTGCGCTTTTCAGCTCTACCCGCACCGGCAAGAAGAATTTCGTGCTCTTCCCCAGAAGGTTTAAAAATTCGAGT
>DASWUU010000241.1:0-26781 GCA_036401515.1 Steroidobacteraceae bacterium | reverse complement strand
GGAGATGGTGACATCGACCGGAGGCAATGCATGTTGGTTCAAACGAAAGGACTCTCGTGCGAGGCGTTTGATGCGGTTGCGTGCGACTGCGGTGCCGAAGGTGCGCGTCGCGATGCTCAAGCCGAGGCGCGGATAGGTTTCATGGTTGGCCAGAACGGATAAGCTAAAAAACGCATCGGCGAATTTTTTGCCGCGCCGCTTCACATCGCGAAATTCGGCCGGCTGATGCAAACGCTTGCGCGGCTCGAACTTCAGTTTACGGATCTAGAAAGCCCGTGTCAGGGACAGAGGCGCTTACGACCCTTGGCGCGCCGGCGCGCCAGCAATCGACGTCCACTCTTGGTGGCCATGCGTGCGCGGAAACCGTGGGTACGGGCACGATGAAGATTACTGGGGTTAAAGGTACGTTTCATAGCGCGACTCGAACGAAAACTACGGGTTAAATCAACGGTCTGGCTGATTTAAGAAAGGCGGCAAGGGTACTGAGCGAGCATGGATGTGTCAATAGACGCCCCTTCAAGTTGGAGCTAGACTCCGTGCCCTTTCGTTCATTTGTCCCTTTACCCTCAAACCCAAGGAGAGCGCTCTTGCCGGAGTCGCTGTGGAACCGCTGTCTGCGAGTGCTCGAGGGAGAGCTCCCGGAACAGCAGTTCAACACCTGGGTGCGGCCGCTGCAAGCGGTCGAGCGCGAGGGTGAGCTGAGACTGCTGGCGCCGAATCGCTATGTCATCGACTGGCTCGGTCAAAATCTATTGCCGCGGATCAAGGAACTCATTTTGGCCTTTGCCGAAGGCATGGCGCCGGAAGTGGCCTTGGATGTGGGCACCCGAGCCGGTGTCACGATCCCTCCGGCCTCGGCGGGCGCCAGGGATGTGGCGGCCGCAAGAATTCACAAGCTCGCGCCCTTAGGTCTCGGCAGCCGCATCAATGCTGAATTTACTTTCGATGGCTTCGTCGAGGGCAAAAGCAATCAGCTCGCCAAAGCGGCGGCCATCCAAGTGGCCGGAAATCCCGGCAAGGCGTACAACCCCCTGTTCATTTACGGCGGCGTCGGCTTGGGCAAAACCCATTTGATGCACGCCGTGGCCAACAAGCTCAAGGAGCGCAATTCGGAAGCTCGCTTGGCCTATGTGCATAGCGAAAGATTCGTCGGCGACATGGTGAAGGCCTTGCAGCACAACACCATAAATGATTTTAAAACTGCCTATCGGACGCTCGACTGCCTCATGATCGACGATATTCAGTTTTTTGCCGGCAAAGACCGGTCGCAGGAAGAATTTTTCCATACCTTCAACGCGCTGCTCGAAAGTCAGCAGCAGGTGATTTTGACCTGCGACCGCTACCCGAAGGAGGTCGATGGGCTCGAGGAACGGTTGAAGTCGCGTTTTGGTTGGGGGCTTACCGTTGCTATCGAGCCTCCGGAACTCGAAACCTGTGTTGCCATCCTGATGAGCAAAGCGGCGATGACGAACGTGGATCTTCCCGAGGAGGTGGCTTTTTTCATCGCCAAGCGCATCCGTTCGAACGTGAGGGAACTGGAAGGTGCGCTGCGCCGCGTCGTTGCGACCTCCAACTTTACCGGCCGGCCAATCACGCTCGAGTTCGCCAAGGAAGCATTGCGCGATCTGTTGGCGTTACAGGAAAAATTGGTCACGATCGAAAATATCCAGAAGACCGTGGCGGAGTACTACAAAATCCGAATCGCGGATTTGTTGTCGAAGCGGCGCAGCCGTTCGATCGCCCGGCCACGTCAGGTAGCGATGGCGTTGGCGAAGGAATTGACGAACCACAGCCTGCCGGAAATTGGCGACGCGTTTGGGGGTCGGGACCACACCACCGTGCTGCATGCTTGCCGGCGGGTGAAGGAGTTGCGCGAGACCGAAAGACGTATCGGGGAGGACTATATGAACCTGTTGAGAACCCTAGCTGGATAGGGTAGGAGAAGCTGTGGATGGATCTGTGGATAAAGATATCCACAGGCTCACGACAGGTTGCGATGAGGCTGTGGACAAGTGTTGAGGTGTTTTCGTGAGATTGCAAACTGTTGATAGTAATAGAATTTTTTGCCTTATGCACTGGAATTTCGTCCCTCTGTAATCATAGTAATAATCTCTTTAAGAATCTAAATCTAAGAATGCTAAGACGGTGAGCCCATGAAACTGACGGTAGAGCGCGAGAAATTATTGACCCCCTTGCAGGCGGTCATCGGTGTGGTGGAACGGCGCCAAACCATGCCGGTACTGGCGAACGTATTGTTGGGTGTCCACCAGGGCCAGCTATCCATCACCGCCACCGATCTGGAGGTCGAGTTGGTGGCGGCCACCGAGGTGGCAGTTCAAGACGCGGGTGATATCACCGTGCCGGGGCGCAAATTTCTGGATATCTTGCGAGCGCTGCCCGACAAGGTTTCCGTGTCATTGAGCGTGGAAGGCGAGAAAATGGTCATCAAAGCGGGCCGCAGCCGCTTCAGCCTCTCGACGCTGCCCGCAGCGGATTTCCCGGTGATCGATGACATCAATGCGCAGCAGTCGGTGCAGTTGCCGCGCAGGGAATTACTGCGATTACTGGAGAAAACGCATTTTTCCATGGCCCAGCAAGATGTCAGGTACTACCTGAATGGAATGCTATTGGAAATCGATGGACAGCTGCTGCGTGCCGTGGCCACCGACGGACATCGTCTGGCGCTGTGCGAGACCGCGCTGGAAGGCAGGGCAAAAACTTCACAGCAGGTCATCGTGCCGCGCAAGGGCGTGCTCGAATTGCAACGGGTGTTGACCGCTGAAGGCGTGGCGGATGTAGCGATCGGAAGCAATCACGTTCGTGCCCAGATCGGCGAGATTCGCTTCACTTCTAAGCTGATTGACGGCCGTTTTCCTGAGTATTCACGCGTGATACCGGCGGCGCCTGCTGCGGCCATCAGGGCGGACCGAGACATTCTACGGCAGGCCTTGCAGCGTACCGCCATCCTGTCGAATGAGAAATATCGGGGAATTCGCGTCACCGTGAAGAAGAATATGCTGACCGTCCAGGCGCATAACCCCGAGCAGGAAGAGGCCGAGGAAGAGATCGAAGTGGGGTACGAGGGCAACGATCTGGAGGTCGGGTTCAACGTGAATTACCTGCTCGATGCTCTTGCGGCCATTGACGGTCAAGACGTCGAGCTGGGACTGACCGATAGCAATAGCAGTTGCCTGATCCGATCGCCCGGCAACGCAACCGCGCGTTATGTCGTGATGCCAATGAGGCTATAGGCCGTGAGTTTGAGCCGGCTGCAAGTAACGGACTTCCGCTGCTTGCAGTCGGCGGAGATCGAACTGGATCGACGCTTCACGCTGCTTAGCGGTCCCAATGCTTCCGGCAAGACCAGCCTGCTCGAAGCCATTTATGTGCTTGGGCGTGGGAGGTCTTTCCGCACTCGCCGCTTGGAACACCTCATTCGCAACGGGACCGAGCGCTTCGTGGTCTTCGGCGAAGTGGATACCCTCAATCGGCGAGTGCCCATGGGAGTGGAAGGTTCTCGGACGGGAATCCGAGCCCGGATTGACGGAGATACGCCTTCCTCCCTCGCGGAATTGGCCTTGCAGCTCCCGGTGCAAATCATTGATCCCGAGGTTCATCGCCTCATCGAGGAGGGCCCCTCCCGGCGCCGGCGCTTTTTGGATTGGGGAACGTTCCACGTGGAGCAATCCTTCGTCGGCCACTGGCGTCGCTATCAGCAGTCGCTGAAGCAGCGTAATGCAGCCCTAAAGGCGCGGCAGCCCCGCTCCGTGGTGTCGGTTTGGGATAGCGATCTCCTTCGGTCCGGCGAAATGCTCACCGAGGCCCGTACGAGATACGTGGCTGCGCTCAGTCCCCAGGCTAAGGCCATCGGTGCGAATCTACTCGGGATGGATTTGTCGTTGGCCTATCGGCCCGGTTGGGCTAAGGATCTCACCATGGCCGAGGCGCTTAAGCTGAGTTGGAGCCCCGATGTGGAAGGCGGGGCGACTCAAATCGGGCCACATCGAGCGGAGATGGCGATCCGCTTGGACGGCGCGGCGGTGAAGGATCGGATTTCTCGTGGGCAACAGAAGCTGCTCGCCGCAGCGCTGCTTATTGCGCAAATCAAACTGTTCCCGGAGAGATCCTCAGTGCAGCCCAGTTTGTTGCTGGATGACCCGGCAGCCGAGTTGGACGACCAGCGATTGGCGGGGCTCATTCAAGAGGTCTCGGCTCAGAGCGTTCAACTCATCGTGACGACGTTGCACGGGGAATTCGCGGCGTTCGGTTCGCCCGGGCGCCGCTACACGGTGGCTGCAGGGCGGATCGAGGCCGTGTAACGTTCCACGTGGAACTAAGGTCGCCAGGGTGTATTGACGGCGTGGTTCCACGTGGAACTCGAACTGGCATGCCATGGCTACAAGCTGGGCCTCAAAGGCCGGTGCGCGGGGGCCGAGCATGTGGATAAGTCGGTGAGTAAACGCTTTTGCGAGCCCGAAACGAGCCCTTCCTGCCCTTCAATTCAGTGAAATACCCCGGGAAGCACGACGGCCGTTAACCTGGTATTGCAACCCATTGATTATCAAGCGTTTTTCGCACTCCAAGGAGTGGTTTTCGGCGCCGAAAAATGTTAACATGGCGGGTCACCAATTAGGATCGAGCATGGCCCAGGACAACGTATACGATTCAAGCAAAATCAAAGTCTTAAGAGGTCTGGATGCCGTCCGAAAACGGCCCGGGATGTACATCGGGGATACCGATGACGGAAGCGGCCTTCATCACATGGTTTTCGAGGTTGTGGATAACGCCATTGACGAGGCCCTGGCGGGGCACTGCGACAGCATCACCGTCACCATCCATGCCGACGAATCGGTGACGGTATCGGACAATGGCCGCGGCATTCCCGTCGATATTCACGCCGAGGAAGGGCGTTCTGCCGCGGAGGTCATCATGACGGTGCTCCATGCAGGCGGGAAGTTCGATGACACGTCCTACAAGGTCTCTGGAGGTCTGCATGGCGTCGGCGTGTCCGTCGTCAATGCACTTTCGGATATTTTGGAATTGCTCATTCGGCGCGACGGCAAGTTGCACCGCCAGGAATATCGCCTCGGTGAACCGCAGGCTCCGCTCGCGGCTATCGGCGATACCGCGGATCACGGTACCACGATCCGCTTCAAGCCCAGCGCGCAGATATTCACGCATATCTCATTCAACTACGAGACCCTGGCAAAACGCCTGCGGGAATTGTCCTTCTTGAATTCGGGCGTGCGCATCGAACTGGTCGATGAGCGCGACGAAAAATCCGAAGTGTTTCAGCACGAGGGCGGACTCAAAGCTTTCGTCACGCACCTCAATCGCAGCAAGACGCCGGTGCATGAATCGGTGTTGTGGTTTCAGACCCGCGACGGCAACACGCAGGTGGAAGTCGCGATGCAATGGAACGATTCGTATCAAGAAAGCATGTATTGCTACACGAATAACATTCCGCAAAAGGACGGCGGTACGCATCTTGCGGGTTACCGCGCGGCATTGACGCGCACCTTGAATAATTACATCGAAAAAGAACTTGCTTCGAAAAAGGAAAAAATCCAAACCACGGGGGATGATTCACGCGAGGGATTAACGGCGATTCTGTCCGTGAAATTGCCCGATCCAAAATTCTCCTCGCAGACCAAGGACAAGTTGGTCTCCTCCGAAGTCAAAGGCGTGGTGGAATCGGCGGTCGCAGGGCGACTGGAGGAATTCCTGATGGAACATCCTCAGGAAGCGAAGGCCATCGTAAACAAGATTCTCGAAGCGGCCTATGCGCGTGAAGCCGCGCGCAAAGCGCGCGAGATGACTCGGCGCAAAGGCGCGCTCGACATCGCGGGCCTGCCCGGCAAATTGGCCGACTGCCAGGAAAAAGATCCTGCGCTCTCGGAACTTTTCTTGGTGGAAGGTGATTCGGCCGGCGGCTCGGCGAAGCAAGGACGCGACCGCCGCACTCAAGCCATTCTTCCGCTCAAAGGAAAAATTCTCAATGTCGAAAAGGCGCGCTTCGACAAAATGCTGGCTTCTGCGGAAGTCGGCACGTTGATCACCGCGTTGGGCTGCGGCATCGGGCGCGATGATTTCAACGTCGATAAATTGCGGTATCACACGATTTTGATCATGACGGACGCTGACGTTGACGGCAGCCATATACGCACTTTACTGCTTACTTTTTTCTATCGGCAGATGCCCATCCTCATCGAGCGCGGCCATATCTACATTGCGCAACCACCTTTGTACAAGGTGAAAAAAGGCAAGCAAGAACAGTATGTCAAGGACGATTTGGAATTAAATGCGTTGCTGCTCAACTCAGCGATTGAAGGCGCCGCACTGCATGTCAATGCTGAAGCGCCGCCGCTCTCGGGATTGGGTCTCGAGTCATTGGCGAGGAAGTATGTGGAGGTGCAAAGCATCGTAACGCGCTGGGCCCGTCGCTATGACCACCGCTTCCTGGAGCAATTGTTGTATGTTCCGAGCCTGACGCCCGAGGCATTCGATCGAATCGACGCGCTTCGAGATTGGTGCCGCAACCTAGAGCAGCGCTTGAATTCGCTGGACGATGTTTCACGTCGTTACCGCGTCGGAGTCGAAGTCCTTGCCGGGGGAGGGCACCGTATTAATTTGCGGCGCTTCGAGCACGGCTTGACGTCTGAAAAACATGTGCCGCGAGAATTTTTCGACTCTGCGGAATATCTCCGGATCGCAGAACTCGCGGAGACCCTAAACGATCTGATCGGGCCCGGTGGGTTCGTGAAGCGCGGCGAGGACAAATACGAGGTCGCTAGTTTCAAGTCCGCGATGAATTGGCTATTCGATCAAGCCAAGAAGGGGCAGACCATTCAGCGCTACAAGGGCTTGGGCGAAATGAACGCCAGTCAACTGTGGGACACGACCATCAATCCGGAAACGCGCCGCATCCTGCAAGTGCGAATCGAGGACGCGGTGGCGGCTGACGATATTTTCACGACGCTGATGGGCGATGCGGTTGAGCCGCGGCGCGAATTCATCGAGAAGAATGCATTGAATGTGTCGAATCTAGATATTTAAAAGTACACCTGCTCTCGATCGTTCAATGTGCGTGACGAGCTAAAGCTCCGCCTCTCCAGTCATCGCCACGAACGTGGCGGCTCCATCTCTCACGATTCGAACCAATAAGGGCGCCTGCGGGCTCGGGGTCGCGATGCCGGTGATGTCACGTACATCGACCAGCTGCCTGGTGCCGACATGCGTGATGAGATCACCCACCCTCAAGCCTGCGATCGCGCCCGGTCCTGCCGGCCGCAGCTGGGTCACAATCAAACCGCTGGATTCATCGGAGGCTTTGATAGCCTTGCGGATATCTTCGGTGGTGTTGGCAACGCCCAAGCGAAGCGCAGGCACCCAAGTATCGGGGTCGCCGTTCAAGTTTGGGTCGGACGGTGGATCGGGCAGCCGGGCAATCTTCAGCGCGACGGATTCCTGTTTGCCGGCGCGCAACCGCGTCATGGTAACAAGCGAGTCGGGCGGCAGACGCGCGGTCGTTTTGCTCAAGGTTTTAAGCGTTACCCGGCTGGATCCTATGGTCAGCAACACGTCACCCGGAGCGAACGTACCGGCTGACGGGCCGGCTGGATCCACGGTCGTGATCAGCGCACCGGCAGGGTTCTTCATACCCAATGCCTTGGCCAGCTGAGGCGTCACTTCTTGTGCCGACAGGCCTAGGTAACCGCGCTGCACATGACCTTTGGATTCCAGTTGGCCGATGACCGAAGTTACAGTTTCAGCAGGTATGGCGAAGCCCAATCCCACCGAGCCGCCGCTTGGGGAAAAAATCGCCGAGGTGACGCCCACCACCAATCCATCGGGTGTCATCAGCGGGCCGCCGGAATTGCCGTGATTGATCGCGGCATCGGTTTGCAGGAAGTCGATATAAGGATCCTCTTCGAGGTTGCGAGCTCGGGCCGAGATGATTCCGGCGCTTACCGATTGACCGAGCCCGAAGGGATTGCCGATGGCAATAACGGGATCGCCGACGGACACCGATTGCGAGGATCCCAGATGCAATGCGGGCAAATTGATCAAGGCCACTTTCAGCAAGGCGATATCCGTGACGGCGTCAGCCCCTAATATTTTCGCCGGAACATCACGTCCATCCGGCATGCGCACGTGCACTTTCAGGGCGCCGTTGACCACGTGGCGATTGGTGACAATGAGGCCGTCGGGACGAATCACGAACCCCGATCCGAGCGCGCCTGTGGGCCTTTGATTCTCCGGGTCACCGAGGTTCCCGGTGAGCAGCCGGCGGATGACGGCGCCGATGTCATTGGTATTCTCTGCCGATGCCAATTCGGCAGCGCGCTGGCCGGCGCTGACATGCTTTTCTTCGACCACGATGGTGACGACGCTTGGGGCCACACGTTTGACGAGACCGGCATAGCCGGCGCCGGTGACATCGGCGCTCAAGCAAGTCAGCGGCAGTCCCACCATTAAAACCGAACATCCGGTCAAGAATAGACGCTTCATTTTGCTGTCCTCGTCTGTGCCTTATCCATGAGTGGCTTTGAGTGTGCTGCCGTGTAAGCCATCGCGATTATGCCGCCGTAGGAGACCGCCACGCGGTCAAGGAAAGCGCATTGCGGACAGCATCATAAAATCCTCAGTCACCTGCATGCCTCGAGCGAGACCATAGACTACCCGCTATGCGGGCGCCGGCGGGGCAAATTGGGCGGCGTCATGAACCGGTGAACGCATTCCGCTGTCTCAATTCCCATGCCTATGCAAGAGTGGATTAAAAAGGGCCGCGAGCTCGGCGCGAGCGATCTTCACATGGAAGCCGACGGCGCGCCGGTCGCCCGGATCAGAGGGCAGCTCTCGGCGATTGGCCCGCCCGTTGCGGGGGCGCAAGTGATTGAGGCCGCGCGCGAGCTGCTGGGTAGTGAAGGGTGGGCTCAATTTCTGACGCGCGGATCTGCCGATCTGTCCAGAACCTTGGCGGGCGTTAGGTGCCGTATTAATATTTTTCAGACGCTGCGCGGCGTCGCCATGGCAGTACGTCTTTTAAGTTCGTTCCAAAATAATCTTCGCGCCTGCAACTTACATCCAGACCTCAAGAAACTCACCGAGGCATCAAGTGGCCTGATCGTGTTGTCCGGGCCTACGGGAAGCGGCAAATCCACCACGCTGGCCGCGCTCGTCGAAGAAATCAACGCCGTGAGCGCTCGCAATATCATCGCGATCGAAAGCCCCATAGAGTACCTCTTTACCAATCGACGATCCTTCATTCGGCAAAGAGAAATCCCAACCCACTCCCCGAGCTATGAGCAGGCCCTAATCGATGCGTTGCGCGAGAACCCCGACGTCCTCGTCATCGGGGAGATGAGAACGCCCGAAGTGATGCGGCTGACTTTAAACGCGGCCGAGACCGGCCACTTAGTTCTGGCGACCCATGCACTCCGCAACTTGCGCGGAGGCCTTAACGCGCATGTGTATGTCGTTCCCCGCGGAAATCCAGGGTGGTATTCCCGCGCAACTTGCGGATTGCCTGGTCGGATTGGTTTGCCAACGGCTGGATTTCTTGAGCGAATTTCGGCTGCGCGTTCCGGTATGCGAGATACTGTTGCCGAGTGCAGCCTCCAAGGGAACAATTCGCGGCGGCCAATTCAGTCAAGTAGCCAATGTCCTTCAATCCGGCGGCGAGGCCGGCATGTGGAATTTCGACCGCTACCAACGTTGGGTCGACCAGAAGAGGGATTGGGTACCGCCCACACTCGCGGCGCCCTTGCCGGAGGAACGCGTCGCTCCCCCCGCGCCGAAAATTCAACGCCGCCCGACTGTGACGGTAGCAATGGATGACTCGCTCGAAATACCGATCGAAGAAGACGTTGACTTAGACGAATTGGCAAAGCATATCGAGCGCGGAACGCGGCCGCCCAGCTAGTTATGAAGGGAATTTATTCCAATTGCAGATCGCGCATGGCCGGGGACGCGAAGGCAACACCGCCATCGACGGTCAGCGTTGAACCAATGACGTAGTCCCCCGCCCGTGAAGCCAAAAATATGGCGGCGCCCGCCATGTCTTCATCCGTGCCCACTCGCCGCGCGGGGATAAGCTTGGCGACTTCGTCGGCGTGATCACGCGCATCTTTGTTCATGTCGGATTTGAACGCACCCGGCGCTATCGCGCTCACATGGATGTTGTCCTTGACCAGGCGCGCCGCCATGAGACGCGTCAGCTGAATCAAGCCGGCCTTGCTGGTCACGTACGAATACGTCTCGCGATGCGTAAGGTAAATGCCGTCGATCGACGCGATATTAATCACTTTGGCAGGGCGCGCCGCACTCGCCGCCTTGCGCAAGGCCGGCGCCAAGGCTTGTGTCAAAAAGAATGGCGTCTTGGCATTGAGATCGAGGACTTTATCCCAGCCCTCTTCGGGAAATTCATCGAAGGCCGCGCCCCAAGCGGCGCCGGCATTGTTTACCAGAATATCCATCTTGGGTTCTTGAGCCATGACTGCGGCCGCCAGCGCTTTGGCGCCTGCGACGCTCGCCACATTCATCGGAATTGAAATGCACGTACCGCCGCCCTTGGATAATTCTTTTGCGGTTTGGTTGCACGCGTCGGCCTTACGGGCACTGATGTACACTTTCGCGCCCTGCGCGATGAAACCTTCCGCAATCATTTTGCCGATCCCGCGCGAACCGCCCGTGATCAACGCAACCCGTCCTTTCAGCGAAAATAAATCCTGGATATGCATGGGGGTCCTTAGGGCTGCGGGTGATCTATTCTAGCGCAAGCGTAGGCGATCCAGCCGACGTGCCTCGCTCAGGCGACGTGTCTGTCCTTCGGCCATCGCTCGTGACACAACGCCAAGAAACGCGTCCCCGCCTGCGACATCGGTTGATGTTTCAAGGCGTAGGCTCCGACTTGGCGATCGATGTTGGAGTACGGCAGGCCTTCGACAGGAACCAATTCCGGGGGCACGTTCGTGAGCAAATCCGAGACATACGTGACGCCCTTGCCCTCGGCAACCAGCGCGAGTCGCAGTTCCATATGGCTGACTTCCCACACCGAACCGAACGCATCGCGTAGCCGTTCGCCCGTCGAGCGGCGGGCGGAATCGTCGAGAAATGAGGTGAGCAAGGGGAGTCCACGCATGGTGTCCACCGGGTCGCGCACCAGCGCCGTGCGGGACGAGTGATCGCGTGCGATCATCAGCCGCCGGGTTTCTGAAAAACAAGGATGCAGGGCAAAATGCGCCGGCATGTTGTGGTGAAACGGTCCGAAGCCTAACTCCCAGCGGCCCTCGGCGACGCCGTGCACGATTTCGCGGCTGGGTGCGACCACGACCTTGAGCCGCGTGAGCGGATTGCGCTCGCAGAATTCCTTGAGCAACGCGACGCCGATGCGCGCGTTGGCGGCTGGAGACAGAGCCAGGGACAAAGTCGAGAGTGCGCCGGACTTGATTTGGCTGATATCGGCGAGCGTCTCGCGTTCCTCGTTCAACGTCGCCTCGGCAAAGCGCAACAGCCGAATGCCCGCCTCCGTAGGCTGCGGGGGGTTGCCTCGGCGCAACAACGTCGTGCCCAGACGGTGTTCGAGATTGGCGACGGTTTGGCTGACGGCAGATTGCGAAAGATCGAGCCGTTCCGCAGCGCGGCTGAATCCCCCGGCTTCGAGGACCGCGTGGAAGCAGCGCAATTCATTACGTTCAATCGGCATCGGTGAAGGATAACCGACCGCGCCAAAGGTTATCCGCCGCCGTGATACTTCCATCAGTTGCGCCATCTAGCCCCGAATGCACGAGCGGCGTTAAGTTCATCCTCGGAGGTACCTATGAACGCAGTAGTCGATATCAAAAAGGGGCTCGAGGGCGTGGTGGTGGACAGCACCTCGATTTCCTTGGTCGATGGCGATGCCGGACGGCTGTATTACCGCGGGCATGCGATCGAGAAGCTCATTAAGAATCCTTTTGCGGCCGTGGCGCACCTGGTGGTCTTCGGCGATTTGCCGGACCCCGCCCAGCTTCGGGAATTTGAAGATTATTTATGGGAGGCCGGGCGATTGCCGCAAGGTTTCGTCGGTGCGCTGGAGCGATCGGCGGGGTTGGGCGGCCATCCCATGGCCACGCTGCAGTCGCTGATGCCGTTGATGGCTTTGGCCCCACCGGCGCGAATGATGGGCCGTACGGCCGACGAACAAGAAGCCCTCGTGGTTGCGGCGCGGTTGCCGGCCGCGCACGCAATGCTGATGGCATTGCGCGCAGGCAAAACTCCGACCCGCTACCCCGTGACCCGCGGCTTCGGTGAGCGCTTCCTCGAGCTGCTGCATGATCGCAAGCCCACGGAGAAAGAAGTCGGCATCTTCGAGCAGACCCAAATTCTGCAGATCGATCACAGCTTCAACGCCAGTACCTTCACCGCGCGCGTCGTGACCTCGACCTTGGCTCCCCCCGCCTCTGCGCTCGCCGCAGCCATGGGTTCGCTCTATGGCCCGCTCCACGGTGCAGCGGATCAGGGCGCGCTCGAAATGGCCGAAGAAGTGGGAGGCCCTGAGCACGCCGCCGAATTCGTGGCGAAAAGCCTCGCCCAGGGCCGGCTTGTGATGGGTATGGGCCATCGGGAATATCGCGTGGTCGATCCCCGATCGAAAATCGTCAAGATGTTGGCCGAGCAAATCGCGTCGCTACCCCACGAGAAGCATTTGATCGAAACCTTGAAGGCCGTCGATGAAGCCTTTGTTGCACAAACCGCGCACAAGAAGCGCTCGCTGCGGGCCAATCTGGAGTTCTACAAAGGCGTGGTTTATCTCGCGCTGGGATTGCCCAAAGATTTCTTCACCGCGACATTTGCCATCGCGCGCATTTTTGGCTGGTCGGCCCACATCGTGGAACAGCGCAAGGACAACAGAATCGTGAGGCCCTCCGCGAATTACATAGGTCCCGCCCCGTTGCCCGAATAATTATCAATTGAAGCGGCCCTTTCCGTTAACATCGGATCGATGCGATTTTCCGACACTCTAAATTCGATCGCGGCGCACGAAAAAGGCTACACCGCCGTCATCGGCGAGGACTGGTCCCAGGGACGCGCGACTTTTGGCGGCATGGTCGCCGCGCTCGGCAACGAGGCAATGCGCCGTTTGGTGCCTGCCGCGCGGCAGTTGCGAGGTCTGGAAACCATTTTCGTGGGGCCCTCACTCGCGGGCCCAGTGCGAATTGAGGCCGAAGTCTTGCGCACCGGAAAGGCCGTCACCATCGCCAATGCGCGGCTGTGGAGCGATGACAAAATCGCCGCGACTTTCACCGGCGTTTACGGTGCGCCGCGCCGCGCGGCAATTTCCCTTGCGCCGCCGACGGCAAGCGATGTGCGCATGGAGGATTTTCTGGAACCGGCCTTTTTCGGGATGCAACCGGCATTAGCGCAGCATTTTGGTCTGCGATGGGCCGCAGGCATCCATCCCTTCGCAGGCTCGACACTGGCCTCATCCAAAACATTCGTGCGTCACACGGACGGCGCCGCGCTGACCGAATCCCACGTGGTAGCACTCGTGGATTGCATACCGTCCGTGGTTTTACAAATGATGAGCACGCCCGCGCCGTCAAGCTCGTTGACTTGGACAGTTCAGTTTCTGAAACACGATTACTCTTTCGCCCCCGACGCTTGGTGGCGAATCGATGCCGAGGTCAATTCCGCCGGAGAAGGCTATTCCTGCGAGTCCGGCGTCTTGTTCGACCCGACGGGCGCGCCCGCCGCGCTCAGCCGCCAAATGGTGGCCGTATTCGGATGAGGCGGCGCTAGTTGCCGACGAAAATGCTTTTCGGCAACCTGACGTGCACGCCGAGATTTGGCTTGTCCACGAGCTGCGTGATGGCCACATTTCCCGCGATGCTCACCAACTGATAAGCCTGATGGCGGGACAGCTTTTTCTCGGCGACCAGAAAATCCACCATTTCCTGGATTGCCGCCTTGGTCGCGACCGTGAGGTCCGGGTCCGTCGCCATGCAAATATAATCGGTCGAGGTTTCCGCGCGCGGCCATTTCAGTTTCATGTCCTTGCGCACGGTCAGCTGCAAGCGTCCGCGCAAAGAAGTTTCAATGGCGGTTTGGTCCACTTCGCCATCGCCTTGCGCCGCATGCCCATCGCCGATTTCAAAAAGTGCGCCGGCGGCGAACACCGGAATGTACAGCGTGCTGCCCGCAACCAATTCGCGGTTGTCCAAATTGCCGGCATGCCGGCCCGGCGGGTTGCTGCTGAGGCGGCCCAATTCAGGCGCAGGCGCAACGCCGATACTGCCGTAAAAGGGCTTCAGCGGTATCACGATGCCGGGCAAGAATTCCGCCGTCATCTTCTTGCGGTCCAGCGCAATGATCTTGGAAGGTACGCCGCTCTCGCAATTTTCCGGCAGGTAGCCGCTGCAGCCGTTGTAGCCGTAATCCAGCGGCAGATCGATGGATAAGATCTTCACTTCCAGCACGTCACCGGGCGCGGCACCCTCGACGTAGACCGGACCGGTAAGAATATGCCCGCCTGGACCTTTGCGATCGCCGGTCACTTCGGTCACGATTGCCTTGAGCGATGCCTGAATCTTGTCGTCCGGTACGCCAGCTTTCGCGAGCCCTGTCGGCGTGTTGGTCAACAGCGTATCGACATCGATGATGTCGCCCGAGTCAATGCGCAGCACCGGCGGCGCGTCCGACCAGTAGTAACCGTAGGCCACCGTGGCCGGCGTCGCTTCCAGCCGATGCGTTTTAGGGGCGCCCGCAGGGGCGCCCGCCGCAGCGTGCGCAGTGCCGCTCACCGCGGTGCCGACTGCGACCATACCAATGCAAGCAATCAGAATTTTTCGCATAGCATTCGCACGCTATCACATCGTCACAAGTTCGCGATGGCGATCGAACCACCACGCCCAAGGAATCATCACCGCGGATGCGATGATACCGAGCGCGGCGATTTGATCCACGCTTGAAGGAGGCTCGCTGAAGCGATCCCCGACATAAGAAATCAATAAAAGGATTACGTACGCCCAGAACGCGTAGCGCCCGACGCGGTCGCGTGCGCGGGTGACTGCCATATAAAGACCCACTCCGGCGGCGAACATGAGGATCTCGACCATCATGGTGCCCGGGATCGAATTCCACAGCGCCAGACCGACGCGGGGGCCTCCGGGGTAAATCGGCATGTCCGGCCGGTGGCTTATCCAATCGAGGATCCAATGGCTCAGCACTCCAAGCCATATCGCGAACGCCCCGGGACGATAACGCGTCGCCGCGTAATAGATCAGCGCGAAGCCCGTCGCCCATACTATCGACATCACCAAGCTATGCGACCACGGGTAATATGTGAATGCGAGCGGCGTATAGCGCGTATTGCCGGGATCAATCCGCGCCTGCTCCCAGCCCAACAACACGAAAATCGGCCACAGAATATCCAGAAACACGGCGGCGCCAATCAGAAGCGCCATGTTCGTGCGCGGCGCGAGGCGCTTGGCGGCGAACCCGACCGCAAAGTGGCCGATGAACATGCAGTCAGATTACAGGCCTACTTGGCCGAACGCCAAGGCGTCAAAAGCGCAGATTAAGTCAACAGCCGCGAAAGCATTGCGGCGCGAGCCCAGGCAACGCCGTAGGCAATCCCAAGCGCAGCGCAGGCAGCCTCCACCCACCAGGAACGAAGCAACGCAGCTGCCAAAACAATGCTGCCGCCGCCGATCCAAACAAGCGACAGGCAGATCGCGACCATGCGCTCGAGCGTCGATAGTTCGCGCCGGGTACCCAACGATCCTACCGCATGGCTCTGGCGGCTGACTTGGCCAAGTTCTGCCTTACCCGGGCCTTCACGATTCTTGCGATCAACCCGTAAGGAATCGGCCGATCGAGAGGAAACTTCAAATTGCCTTTCGGACCTGCGTACTTCGCGGCGGCGGCTTGGAGCTTCGCATCCCCTCTTACCGGCGGGTACAGCCCGACATGATTCTTGAAGGCCGCGAAGTAGACCAGTATTCCCTGCAGCATAAAGGCCGGCATTCGATAGCTGATCGTTTCCACGGCATTAGGCGCCGCGCGCCGAATGGTCGCGCGAATTTTGATCAAGGCCGGCCGCACCGCGGGTGAACACGCCTTGATGTATTGATCGATGGTCTTCGGGATCTCAGATCCTGCCATGCTAACTGCGCGCTCCTGCGGATTCTTGCGCGATGCGCGCCAGACCCGCCTCTATCGATTGCCGCACCTCGTCGTTGAGTTGCCGCGGATCCTTGCCGGTCGCATCGATGGGCTCACCGATGATCACCCGGATCGTGCCGCCCTTTTTAACGATGCCGCGCCTCACCCAGAAATCCGCCGCGTTGTGCGACACAGGCACGACGAACTTGTTCGTAGCGGTAGCCAAAAGAGCGCCGCTCACGCCGTACCTGCGCTTCTCGCCTGCCACCACCCGCGTGCCTTCCGGGAAAATGATGATCCACAGACCGTCCGCCAGCCGCGACTTGCCCTGCTCGATAACTTGATTGACTGATCGATGACCTGCGCCGCGGTTGATCGAGATGGGCCGCAGAAGCTTCAGGCCCCAGCCAATCAGCGGTATCCACAGCAGTTCCCGCTTCAGCACCCAGACCTGCGGCGGGAAAATCAAAAATTGCGCGATGGTTTCCCAGGCCGACGTGTGATTGATCATGACGACGTGATTGCCCGAAGGAATTCGCCCGCGGCCCTCCACCGTGAAGGAAAGACCGCACACCTTCTTCAGCATCCAAAACAAAATCCGCGCCCACGTGCGGGCAATCGCGAATTGCGTGCGATAAGGCGCCCAGAACAACAACGTCATGATCCCGCCGAACAGAAGCGCCGACACCATCATATAAGCGGTGAAGAAAAGCGACTTGACCAGCTGCATAGGCTTAGCGGTCAGCCCGGCAAGCGCGACAGATCCGCCACACCCCCGAGCAGGATTTGCGCGTCGCGCAGCAAGGCGAGACGGTTATTGCGCCGGACAATATCCTCGTCCATCACCATGACCCGATCGAAGAATTCACTCACAGGCGTCCCCAGGCCCACGAGAGCCCGCAGGCTGTCGGCGTAGCGGCGCTGGTTGGTTGCTTCCAGCACCGGTTCACGCAAGTCCCGTATAGCGCGGTGCAGAGCAATTTCGGCATCCTCGGTCAGAGCTTGAGAGTCGACACTCGAGTCGGCGCGCAGTTGCGCCTTCTTTAAGATGTTCGTGATGCGCTTGTTGATGGCCGCGAGGACGGCGGCCTCCGGCAAGCGCAAAAATTCCTGGAGAGCCGTCAGACGCGTGACAGCATCGAGCGGCGAGCGCGGCCGATTCGCGAAAACTGCGTCGAGCATCTCCGGCGTCGTTCCCGGTTGCTCGAGCAGCAGGCCTCGAAGCCGATCCGCAATGAACTCGTAGACCTCCTCGACCACGCCGGTGCGTTGCACGGGCTGTGCGGCGGCGGCGGCACCCAGCAGTTCGAACAGATCGAGATCCAGACGGGACTCGAGCACGATTCGCAAGATACCCAAGGCGGCACGGCGCAAGGCGAAAGGATCCTTGGCCCCGGTCGGCCGTTGTTCAATGGCGAAGACTCCGACCAACGTGTCGATCTTGTCCGCCAGGGCAACCGCTTGCCCTATCCGTGTTTCGGGCAAGGCATCGCCGGCAAAGCGCGGCCGATAGTGCTCCTCGATCGCCAGCGAAACATCGCGCGGCAGTCCTTGTGCCTCGGCGTAATAGCGCCCCATCGTGCCCTGCAGTTCCGGAAACTCGCCTACCATCGCCGTCATCAAGTCTGCCTTTGACAGCTCGGCCGCTTGTTTGACTTGCGGGTCCGCGCCGATTCGACTGCCGATCAGTTCGGAAAGTGCTGTGACGCGAGCGGTTTTGTCGGCGTAGCTGCCAAGCTTGGCTTGAAAGATCACGCCAGAGAGCTTGGCGGCGTGCGCCTGCAAGGGAATCTTGCGGTCTTGTTCCCAAAAGAACGCTGCGTCGCTGAGGCGCGGCCGCACGACTCGCTCATTGCCCTCGCGAACCTTGGAAGGATCGCGGCTCTCGATATTGCTGACGGTAACGAATCCGCCGGACAGATTACCTTCAGCGGTTTGGATCGCAAAATACCGCTGATGATCCTGCACTGTGGCAATCACCACTTCGCGGGGCAGGCTTAAGAATCGCTGCTCGAATCGACCCGCCAGCGCCACCGGCCACTCAACCAACGCTGTGACTTCATCCAGTAGCGCGGCGTCGATCAGTGCGCTAGAGCCTGCTCCTTCCGCCATCGCCGCGGCGTTCACCTCGGCACGAATCCGTTCGCGGCGCTTGCTGAAATCCGCGATCACATAGGCTCGCCGCAGACGGCTCTCGTAGCCTTTCGCGGATTTGAGCGTGATGGGCTTTGCGGAGTGGAATCGGTGACCCGCGGTGACGCGCTTTGCGGTGAGGCCAAGTACTTCAACCGGCACCACTTCCTCGCCGTAGAGCAGCACCACTGAATGCACCGGTCTTACGAATTCTGCGCTGTGCGCCCCCCAACGCATGCGCTTGGCGATCGGCAGAGCGGCAATCGCTTGGCCGAGAATATTGCCAAGCAAGGTTGTGGTGGCCGCGCCGCGCTCGATGCCGCGAAATTGCAGCCATGCGCCCTTCTCCGTCGTCAACTTCGACAATTCCTCAACCGCGACGCCGCAGCTTTTAGCAAAGGCGGCGGCTGCCTGTGTCGGCGTCCCCTGAGCGTCGAAGGAATTCGCAAGAGGCGGCCCTCGTCGCTCGACCTGCCGATCAGGCTGAGTCTCGCCCAGCTTCTCTATCCATACGGCCAGTCGCCGCGGCGTCGCAAAGCTGTGAATTTTGCCATGGGCGATTCCCGCGCCATCGATACCCTTGGCGATGCCCTCGGTCAAGGCGGTGGACAAACTCAGCAAGGTACGCGGCGGAAGTTCTTCGGTGCGCAATTCGAACAGCAAATCCTTTACGTTCACTACGCCACCTGACTGTGGGCGCGTTTCAGCAGTGGATATCCCAAGGCTTCGCGGCTCGCGCGGTAGCCCTCGGCCACGGCACGAGCCAATGTTCTGACCCGAAGAATGTAGCGTTGCCGCTCGGTCACCGACACCGCGTGGCGCGCGTCCAGCAAATTAAATGCATGCGAGGCTTTCACCATTTGCTCATAAGCAGGAAGCACCAAGCGGTCCTTCAGCAGTTGCTGGCAGGCGATTTCGTTGGCATCGAATTGTTTCGCGAGTACGTCCGTGTCGGCCTTCTCGAAGTTATACGTCGACTGCTCTACTTCGTTTTGATGAAACACATCTCCGTAAGTCACGGCGCCGAAAGGACCATCGGTCCAAACGACGTCGAATATGCTTTCCTTGCCTTGCATATACATGGCGAGCCGTTCCAGGCCGTACGTGATCTCGCCCATCACGGGGCGACAATCGAGTCCGCCCACCTGCTGGAAGTAAGTGAATTGCGAGACCTCCATGCCGTTGAGCCAGACTTCCCAGCCTAGCCCCCACGCACCCAGCGTCGGTGATTCCCAATTATCTTCGACGAACCGAATGTCATGGGTCAGCGGGTCGAATCCCAAGTAGCGCAGTGAATCGAGATACAACTCCTGAAAGTTGTCGGGCGAAGGCTTGATGCAGACCTGAAACTGGTAGTAATGCTGCAACCGAAAGGGATTGTCGCCATAGCGTCCGTCAGTGGGCCGCCTAGAAGGCTGCACGTATGCCGCACGCCAAGGCTCCGGTCCGACGGCCCGCAAGAAGGTGGCCGAATGAAATGTCCCCGCACCCATTTCCATATCGTAGGGCTGCAGCACGATGCAGCCCTGAATCGACCAGTACTTCTGCAGCGCAAAAATCAATTCCTGAAAGGTGCGCGGCGGCAAGGAAGATGGAGGCATCGGTGGCTCTGCGAAATCCCGCGAGTATAGCGAGCAGGCCTGCCAGTGTCGTGAGATCCCCGTGCACCCAATTGGCTCGTAACTGCCGGATCCGCTGCATCGCGTCGGGGCCAATGACCTTTATAAACGCTGTTATGCACCACATTGGGGCGTAAGGTTTGGCATTTTGCTCTACCATGATGCAGAGCCAAGCAACGCCATGCGCAAGTGCTTGATCTGTATATGCACGCAAATGGCACATTAGCTGCATTGGTTTTTCAGCCCCCGGGCTGGCCGGGCCCTAAGTACCTTACCGTTGCGAGGACGCAAATGACTCCTGCCGATGTTCTGACATTAATCAAAGAAAAAGAAGCGAAATTCGTCGATCTCCGGTTTACTGACACCATTGGGAAGGAACAGCACGTAACCATCCCCACCCGGCTGGTTGATGACGGGTTTTTCAAGGATGGCAAAATGTTCGACGGATCTTCCATCGCCGGATGGAAGGGCATCAACGAATCCGACATGATTTTGATGCCGGATCCTTCGACCGCGGTCATCGATCCTTTCTACGAAGAAACCACGCTCAATCTGCGCTGCGATGTGATCGAACCGATGACCATGCAGGGCTACGGCCGAGATCCGCGCTCGTTGGCGAAACGTGCCGAGGCCCACTTGAAGGCTTCCGGCATCGCGGACTCTGCGCTGTTCGGCCCCGAGAACGAATTCTTTATCTTCGACAACGTCACCGTCAGTTCGAGCATGAATGGCTGCTCCTATGAGGTCGATGCCTACGAAGGCGCGTGGAATTCCGGAAAGACTTATGAGGACGGCAATCGCGCGCATCGCCCCGGTATCAAGGGCGGATATTTTCCGGTGCCTCCGGTCGATTCGCAGCAAGACATCCGTACCGCCATGTCCATGGCTTGCGAGGAAATGGGACTGAAGTTCGAAGTCCACCATCATGAGGTGGCAACCGCCGGTCAAGGCGAGATCAACGTGGCTGCGAACACGCTGACCAAGAAAGCCGACGAAGTGCAGATCTTGAAGTACGCGCTGCAGAACGTGGCCCACGGCTACGGAAAAACATTGACTTTCATGCCTAAACCGCTCGTTGGCGACAATGGCAGCGGCATGCACGTGCATCAATCGCTGCAAAAAGACGGCAAGGCTCTGTTTGCCGGCGACAAGTACGGTGGCCTTTCAGACATTGCGCTTTACTACATCGGCGGCATCATCAAACATGCGCGCGCGCTCAACGCTTTCACCAATGCCAGCACCAATAGCTACAAGCGGTTAGTGCCCGGATTCGAAGCGCCCGTGAAGCTTGCCTATTCGGCGCGAAATCGCTCTGCCTCCATACGCATTCCCTGGATATCAAACCCCAAGGGGCGCCGTATCGAAGTTCGATTTCCGGACGCGACGGGCAATCCCTACTTCATGTTCGCCTCGATGTTGCTGGCGGGACTCGATGGCATCCAAAACAAGATTCACCCGGGCGATGCGGCGGACAAAGATTTGTATGATTTGGAACCTGAGGAAGACAAGAAAATTCCGACGGTGTGCCACTCGCTCGACATGGCGCTCGACTATTTGGACAAGGACCGCGGGTTTTTGAAGGCCGGTGGGGTGTTTACCGATGACCTCATCGACGCCTACATCGATTTGAAGATGAAGGAAGTCACGCGGGTGCGAATGACCACGCATCCCATCGAAATCGAGATGTATTACAGCTTGTAGCTCTTAAGGGTGCTTGGGCCTTAAGGTGACGGCGGTCACGTCGCCGTCACCTGGTTTTGTGGTCCGGAGGCGATAGGTCTATGCTTTGGAATCATGCACCCTCGCAAGTTCTGGTTGGCGGCAAGCCTGTTAACTGCTTTTGCGGTGCAAGCGGCCGTGGTCTACAAATGGGTGGATGCCGACGGGGTGGTTCACTACTCGGACCAGCCCTCTTCGGGTGCGGAAAAGATCTTCACTTCGGCGCCGAATATTGCCTCCTCGACGCGCGCACAACCGACTGCGGGCGGACAGTTGGCGCCCCCAAAACCGGCGACCGGGGGCGGACTCAACTACACCGATTTTTCCATTACCGCGCCGGTCAGCAATCAAACATTCTTCGGGGACGATGTGGTCGCAGTGCATTTGGGTCTCTCACCTTCGCTGCGGATCAACCACGCCATTACGTGGCACTTGAACGGCAAACAGCTCGAGTTTCCACCGGACGCGGTTTCCTTTGCTTTGCCGCATTTGGATCGCGGCACATACGCGCTGGCCGCCAGCATCACCGACCAGCAAACGGGCGAGTCTCAGACCAGCAATACCGTCACCTTCTTCGTGCGGCAGCCCTCCGCCCTCGCGCCCCAGCACAAATAGATCTTCTGCCAGCTCGCGGGTGCTTGCGTGTCCGCTGAGTTTAGACTGGAAACTGTGCGCATCGATGGCATCGAGATCCTCGATGCCATGGTGACCAGCGTTTTTTTGCTGGACGAAAACCTGCACGTCACGTACCTCAACGCCGCCGCGCAAAACTTGCTGGGCCTTGGATCCAATCAAGCCATGGGAAAGTCCATCGCGGAATTGACGCGCGGCGCCGAGAGCTTGCTGCCGATGTTCGAGCGTGCACGCACCGGCGGTGAAGGCGTCGTGCAGCGCGAGCTTGCTTGGCCGGCGCCCGGGGGCGTGGACCGCATACTCGATTGCGCCGTCACCCAGATCGTCATCGGGCAACACCTTCCGCGCCTGCTCTTGGAAATCGAAGACATTACCCAGCATC
Organism: Steroidobacteraceae bacterium; assembly: GCA_036401515.1. Lineage (GTDB taxonomy): Bacteria > Pseudomonadota > Gammaproteobacteria > Steroidobacterales > Steroidobacteraceae > Bog-1198. Next base: position 4,149 of record DASWUU010000241.1, on the reverse strand, counting down.
GGCGCCTGACGCGCGAGAACGCGTTGCTCGCGCAGCTGGGCGGCAGTCGTTTGATGGTTCGTCAGCTCGCGCACGAAATCAAAAATCCGCTCGGCGGCTTGCGCGGGGCGGCGCAGCTCCTGGAACGGGAACTGCTGGATCCAGCACTGCGCGAATATACACGCGTGATCATCAGCGAGGCGGATCGACTGACCAATCTGTTGGACTCGATGCTGGGTCCGGGCCGGCCACCCGCCAAGCAGCTGATCAATGTGCATGAGCTGCTGGAACGGGTGTATCACTTGTTGCGCAGTGAAGCGCCGGCGCACGTCATCATCGATCGTGACTATGACCCAAGTCTTCCGCCGCTCACGGTGGACCCCAACCATATTATTCAAGCGATGCTCAATCTGGGCCGGAATGCCATCCAGGCGCTCGCGGGCTCTTCGGTTTCATCGCCGCGCCTCGTTTTGAGAACCCGCGCGGCGAGCAATGTCAGCGTCGGCGCGCACCGCCACCGGCTGGCTGCTTCGATTCAATTCGAGGACAACGGCCCCGGCGTGCTCAATGAAATTCGCGAGACCATTTTTTATCCGCTGGTGTCGGGTCGGGCCGACGGCACCGGGCTTGGCTTAGGCATCGCACAAGACTTGGTCAGCCGTCATGGCGGCCTGATCGAATTCGACAGTGCTCCGGGGAGAACCATATTCGTGATTTCTTTGCCGATGGATTCCGCATGAACTCCAAGCCGCTGAAGGTGTGGCTCGTCGACGACGATGCCTCCATACGATGGGTGCTTGAGAAGGCCCTCAAGGGCAGCGGCATGCAAGCCAAGTGCTTCGACCAAGCCGACAATGTCTTAACGGCGCTGCGTACCGAGGCCCCCGATGTGCTCATGACGGACATACGCATGCCAGGCCGCAGCGGTTTGGAATTGCTCAAGGAGATTCAAGTTTCGCGGCCGGGATTGCCGGTGATCGTCATGACGGCACATTCCGATTTGGATGCAGCTGTCGCGGCCTATCAGGGCGGCGCTTTCGAATATCTGCCCAAGCCCTTCGATATCGACAAAGCCGTAGATCTGGTGCGGCGTGCCGCGCAGCAGGCGACCCTCTCCATCGATCCGGAAGCCACCCGCCGCAGCATTCCTGAATTGCTGGGTCAAGCCGCAGCCATGCAGCAGGTATTCCGAGCTATCGGCAGATTATCCCGCTCCAGCATGACCGTGCTAATCACCGGGGAGTCAGGTACAGGCAAGGAACTCGTGGCGCGCGCCCTGCATCGCCACAGTCCACGCGCCAGCAAAGCTTTCGTCGCGCTCAACACCGCGGCCTTCACCGCGGACCTCTTGGAGTCGGAACTCTTCGGCCATGAAAAAGGCGCTTTTACGGGGGCCGATACGTTGCGCAGAGGCCGATTTGAACAGGCGGACGGCGGCACCTTATTTCTCGACGAAATTGGCGACATGTCGCCGGCATTGCAAACACGGCTCTTGCGCGTGCTGGCCGAGGGAGAGTTCTATCGGGTGGGTGGACAGACACCGGTAAAGGTCGATGTTCGGGTCATTGCCGCGACTCACCAAGATCTTGAGACGCGGGTGAAGTCCGGGCACTTCCGCGAAGACCTCCTGCACCGGCTGAATGTCATCCGCATCGAGATACCGCCGCTGCGCGAGCGCCGCGAGGACATCCCCGAGCTGCTGCGCCACTACTTGGCGGTCGCCGGACATGAGCTGGGCGTCGAGCCCAAGCTCATGACTTCATCCGCCGAGAGCGCGCTGGTGACCTTCGACTGGCCCGGCAATGTGCGCCAACTCGTGAACGCTTGCCGCCGCTTAACGGTCACCGCGCCGGGACGCGAAGTGCGGGCCGAGGACATCCCCCCCGATCTCGGCGGCGTTCCGCTTGGCCAGAGTACCAACCACGATTGGATGGCGAAGCTCTCGCATTGGGCGGAACAGGAACTGGACGCAGGCACGCGGCGCCTGCTGGACACCGCGGTGCCGGAGGTGGAGCGAATTCTAATTCGCGTGGCGTTGCGCAAGGCTGACGGATTGAAGCAGGATGCGGCAAAGTTGCTGGGATGGGGGCGCAACACCTTGACGCGCAAAATGAAAGAGCTGGGCATGGAAGACGTCAGCTAGGAGTCCCCGGACAAGCTTCTAGGACCAGTTCGAGGCGCCGCAGCCTATAATTGGCGGATGGGCCAATCTCTCGACGAAAAACTCAAGTACGTACAATCGTTGCTTCTCGGCATTCCCGCCACCGAGTGGCTGATCGCGGGTGTCATCGGCACAGTGGTGTGGGCGGGTCTTTGGATACTGCGAGACCTGATCGCGTCGCGCTACCAGAAATATTCCAGCGCCGAGAATCCCACGCTGATCCGTCTCCTCGCGTACCTGATCGGCAACACCCAGCAAATCCTGTTCTTCGCCATTGCCCTCGATGTGGCGCGAGCGAGCATCGCGCTGCCGCAACAAATTCAACACGCCGTCTCGAAGGCGGTGATGATCCTCATTTTGTTTCAAGTCGGCCTGTGGGCCGGACGCGCGGTACGGTTCTACCTTGAAATGAAGGAACGCGAGCGCGGCGCCGACCGCGTTTTCGCCGGATCCCTCGACATCATCAACTTTGTCGCGCGCATGCTCATCTGGTCGTTGGTGATACTGGTCGCGCTCGACAATCTCGGCGTGAACATCACCGCATTGCTTGCCGGCCTTGGCGTCGGCGGCGTGGCCGTCGCTTTGGCGCTGCAAAATGTGCTGGGCGACTTGTTTGCATCCTTGTCCATAGCACTCGACAAGCCCTTCGTCGTCGGTGACAGCCTGACTATCGATACCTTCATCGGCAAGGTCGAGCATATCGGCATCAAGACCACGCGCTTGCGCAGCGAAAGCGGCGAGCAAATCATTTTGTCGAATGCCGATATCTTGAAGAGCCGGGTGCGCAATTTCAGCCGCTTGGCGGATCAGCGGATCCTGGCTACCATCCGGCTCACGTACGACACCCCTAGCGAAAAGCTGAAGGGCATCCCCAAGCTGATGGAGAACATCGTCCGCGAACACGCGCAGGCTCGTTTCGAGCGCTGCCATTTGAAGACGCTGGGCGAGAGCTCATTTCAATTTGAACTGTCTTACTTCGTGATGCAGCCCAGCGTCAATCCCGTATTGGATTTGCAGCAGGCAGTGAACTTCCGGATCATCGATGAGCTGCGCCGCTTGGGCGTGGAGTTTGCCTACCCCGCTCAACTGGTCTTATTGGAGCGTCACCGCCCCACGACTAAGGAATGACCGGGTGTTTCACGTCGTGCTATTAGAGCCCGAGATTCCACCAAATACGGGCAACACCATTCGCTTATGTGCGAACACGGGTGCGACTTTGCACTTGGTGAAGCCCCTGGGCTTTCGCCTCGACGACAAGAGCCTGCAGCGCTCCGGCCTCGATTATCACGATCTGGCGCAAATGCAAGTTCACGTAAGCCTCGAGGCCTGCTTAAGTACGCTTCGGGACTCGCGCCTGTTCGCCGTGGAGACCGGCGGCCAACGTCGTTACAGCGACGTTGCATACCGCGCCGACGATGCCTTCCTGTTCGGCCCCGAAACTCGGGGCCTGCCGCCGGCGGTATTGCACTCTGTGGGGGCCGATAACACCTTGTGCATTCCGATGCGGGCGCAAAACCGCAGCATCAACTTGTCCAACGCGGTCGCGCTCGTGGTGTTCGAGGCCTGGCGTCAGCTAGGTTTTGCCGGCTGCGGTGATTGAGGGTCGCTTTTCCCAACCGGTGACGCGGCCTTTAGAGTCCCTGCGATATTACGTCCGCGTATAAACTCCACAGCCGCAACACCCGTGCACTGATGTTGGGCAGCGTCTTCAGGTCGACAAATGCTCTGTGTGCTTCGGTATAGTTCTTGAGGATCGCGTGCGAGCGGCCGAGATATACGTAAGCCTCGTCCTGTTGATCAGCACCTTTTTTAAGCCGCGCGTGATTGCATCGGCCGCGTTCTTATAATCGCCCGCGCCGTAATACACCTCGCCGAGCTTCATATCGAGTTGCCCTGCCGGATTCTTCTTCGCCTCCGCATCCAGCTGCGGTAGGCCCTTCTTGTCCGCATCGGCGCGCGTCCTCATCGCATTCAGCAACCGAGTGGTGCGCTCCTTGTGCTCATCTTTG
>DASWUU010000240.1:0-17398 GCA_036401515.1 Steroidobacteraceae bacterium | reverse complement strand
CGATCTCTTGCGGCGCGGCTCCGCCTGCCCATTTCCGATCATCACCGGCACCTCCGCGGGCGCCGTCAGCGCCATTGCGTTGGCCTCGGACGCGGCGCACTTTCGCCGTTCGGTCTACGCCATCGAGCGGGTGTGGCGGGATTTCAGGGTGCATCACGTGTTCAAGGCGGACGCGGCGAGCATGCTGAAGTCCGGTTTGCACTGGTTCCTGGCCTTCGTCACCGGCGGTTGGCTGGTGCATCCGCCGCATGCGCTGTTCGACAACTCGCCGCTGTGGGCGCTGCTGCGTACCCACTTGCACTTCGACGGTATTCCGCGCAGCTTGTACAAAACCCACCTGCACGCCATCGGCATCTGCGCCACGTGCTACGCCGATGCCGATTCGGTTACTTTTTTCGCGGCCGATGCTACGGCCGAACCCTGGGCCCGGGTGTTTCGCAAGGGAGTGCGGGCGACCTTGACGCTGGACCACTTGATGGCAAGTTTGGCGATTCCGTTCCTGTTCCGTCCAGTGCTGCTGAACGGCGCGTTCTATGGCGACGGCGCCATGCGCCAAACATCGCCCCTGAGTCCCGCGATTTTGCTCGGCGCGAGACGCCTGATGATCATCGGGGTGAACGACCCTCCGCCCAGCGGCGCGCCGCCGCAGCGGCCGGCAGTCGAGCCCGGTTTTAGCCAAATGTTCGGCTTCATGCTCGATTCGCTGTTCATGGATACGCTGAATGCCAACTTGGAGCGCATCAATCGCTACAACGAGAGCGCCTCGATGCAGCCCATCGAGACGCTGGTGATCACGCCGACGCGCGATGTCAACGAGATCGCACGCCGGCACGTCGGAGAATTGCCGCGGGCGATGCGCACGCTGCTGCACGCATTGGGAGCGCACAATGCACCCAATTCGCTGCTATTGAGCTACCTCTTGTTCGAGCGCGGCTTCACGCGCGAGATGATCGAGCTGGGATATCAAGATGCCAAGGCGCGCGCGGAGGAGATCCGCGATTTCCTGCGCGTGGAGCAGGCACCCCGCTCCTACCGGGCCAGGGCTTGAGGCAAAGAGTCGTGGCGGGTGAGCACATGCGGGCGGGTCTTGCGGAAACGTTCCGCGAGCTGTTCGGCGATGTACACCGAGCGATGCTGGCCGCCGGTGCAGCCGATGGCGATGGTCAGGTAGCTGCGGTTAGCCTGGGAAAATTCGCTGACGCGCTTTTCCAGGAACGCGCTTAAGTCCGCGATCATGTCGCGCACGGCGGCGCATCCGGCGAGATACTCGATCACCGGCGCATCGCGGCCGGTCAAATGTCGCAGCTTGGGCTCCCAATATGGATTAGGCAGGCTGCGCACATCGAATACGAAGTCGGCGTCCCCGGGGATGCCGTGCTTGTAGCCAAAGGATTCGAACATCAGGGAGAGCCGTCCCTCGCCGCGGCTGTCGATGCGCTCGCGAATGAGCTCGCGCAGCGCATGGACGCCCATAGTCGACGTATCGATGACCCAGTCCGCCGCCGTGATGATGGGTTCCAGCAGCTTGCGCTCCGAGGCGATGGCCTCGCGCAAGCCCACATCGCCCCTGACCAGCGGGTGCTTGCGGCGGGTTTCCGCGTAGCGCTTGAGCAGCACTTCCTCCGCGGCGTGCAGGTACAGCACTTCGCAATCGATGCCGCTGCGCCTGAGCTCGCTCACCAAGGCGGGAATGGTTTCGATCTCGTTGGGCCGGTTGCGGGCATCCAAGCCCACGGCGGTTCGCGGATAGGTATCGCCCATGCCGCGAACCGTGTGGGAAATGAAAGGCTTGAGCAAGGCGGCGGGAATGTTATCGACGCAATAAAAGTCGATGTCCTCCAGCATGTGCAGAGCAACGCTCTTGCCGGAGCCGGACAGTCCGCTCACGATGATCAGCCGCATCGACATGGATTTAAGCCTAGCGCGCCTTGAGGACTTCCTCGGCGTGGTGATCGGAAATCTTCTCCTTGTGCTTCTTCACGCATCGATCGAGCTTGTCGGCAAGTGCATCGATGGAGGCATACATATTCTCTTCGGTCGCATCCGCGTAGATCTTGTTTCCGCGCACCATCAATGTGGCCTCCGCCTTATGGCTCATTTTTTCGACCGTAAGGACGCAGTGGACGTCGATCAGCTGTTCGAAATGCCGCGAAATCTTCTCGAATTTCTTCAGAACATAGCCGCGCAACGCGGGGGTGACTTCCACATGATGGCCGCTGAGATCTAATTGCATGTTTCCTCCTTTCACTTTAGGACGCGCGGGCAGCTGCTCGCTTCCGTTCGTTGGACGGTGCGATTTGCATGCCCTCGCGGTACTTGGCAACCGTGCGCCGCGCCACGGGTATGCCCTCTTGCGAGAGAATTTCCGCGAGCTTGGCATCGCTCAACGGATTGTCTGGATTCTCCTGCGATATCAACTTTCTGATCTTCGCGCGGATCGCGGTGGACGACATTTCGGTGCCGTCCGCTGCCGCGACATGGCTGGAAAAGAAATAGCGGAATTCGAATACACCGCGTGGCGTGTGCATGTACTTGGCCGTGGTGACTCTTGAGATCGTCGATTCGTGCATCTCGACCGCTTCGGCCACATCCTTGAGAATCAGGGGTTCCATCGCCTCCTCGCCGATCTCGAAGAAGCTGGTCTGGCGCTGCACGATGCAGCGCGCCACTTTCACCAGGGTCTCGTTGCGGATTTCCAGGCTCCGCATGAGCCAGCGCGCCTCCTGTAATTGCGTGCGCAACATGGCGTGATCCGGGGCGCGTGAGATCAAGTTCGCATAGCTCTGATTCACCCGCACCTTAGGCACCGTCGCCTGGTTGATCTCCACGATCCAGCCATGATCGGTACGGCGCACGAACACGTCGGGAATCACGTATTGCGCTTGGGTCGGATTGACTGCTGCGCCCGGCCGCGGATGGCAAGAGCGCACCAGCGCCAGCGCCATTTCCAGATCGCTTTCGCCGCAGCGAAGCTGCCTGCGCAGCAGCACGAGCTGCTGGCCCGCGACCAAATCCAGGTGCTCCAGCGCCACGCGGATTGCGACATCCCGGGCCGGGGTGTCCGGGGCAAGCTGCCTAAGCTGCAGGGCGATGCATTCGCCCAAGGTGCGCGCACCGACGCCCGCCGGTTCCAACGACTGAACGATGCCAAGCACGCGCTCTACATCGGCCGGCGCGGCCTCGATTTCCGGCAGCAGGCTCAGCCGTATCTCTTCGAGTGAATCCTTGAGGTAGCCATCGTCGGTGAGGGCATCGGCGATTACGCGCGCAATCGCGATGTCTATCGGCGACAGCTTGGCCAGCTCCAGTTGCTCGATGAGCTGCTCCTGCAGGGTTTGACTGTGCTGATCGCTGAAATCGCTGCTGCGATCATCATCGCCCGACCAGGCTCGGTCCGAAGGGCCGCTGGTCTGTTCGCCCCAGGCTTCGTCCGCAATCTCGACCTCCGGGGTCTCGTGCTGATCCGCCGGCGTGCTGATGCCGTCCAATTCGGTATATTTCTCGTCGAGGCGGACGGGCAGCTCTTCGCGATCGCGCGCCGGATCCGGCGCAGCGTCCAGCCCATCGTCTTCCCCCTCGAGCATCACATTGGTTTCGAGGGTCTCGCGAACATGCGCCTGCAGGTCAAGCGAAGGCAGCTGCAACAGCCTGATCGCCTGCTGCAGCTGCGGGGTCATGGTCAACTGCTGACCGATGCGAAGCTGCAGACTTGGCTTCAACATATTTCTTTCGTCTAGGCCCTATAGTTTGAAATCCTGGCCTAAGTACACCTCACGCACCTGTGGGTTGGCAAGAATCTGATCCGCAGATCCGGAGGCGAGCACGCTGCCTTGGCTGACAATGTACGCTCTGGCGCAAATACCCAAAGTCTCCCGTACATTATGATCGGTAATCAACACGCCGATACCTTTGTCGGACAAGTGCTTGATTATCCGTTGGATATCGGCAACTGAGAGTGGATCGACGCCCGCAAACGGCTCATCCAGCAGAATGAATCTCGGATCGGCGGCCAGTGCCCTCGCGATCTCGACGCGCCGCCGCTCGCCGCCCGACAGGCTCATCCCAAGACTGTCGCGCACATGTCCGATGTGCAGCTCGCCCAGCAATTCCTTCAAGCGAGCTGCCCGGCTGACATCGTCCAGCCCCGGGCGGGTCTCGAGAATCGCCATGATATTGTCCGCCACGGTCAATTTGCGGAAAACGGACGGTTCCTGCGGCAAGTAGCCCAATCCCAGTTGCGCGCGCCGATGCATGGGCAGGCGGCTGATGTCCTTGTTATCGAGAAAAATTTCGCCGTGCTCGCAGCGAGTTAGCCCCACGATCATGTAGAACGCGGTGGTCTTGCCGGCGCCATTGGGTCCCAAGAGCCCGACCACTTCGCCGCTTTCGACCTCCAGTGACAAATCCCTGACAACGTGCCGTGATTTATAGGTTTTGGCAAGGTCGAGGGCCCGCAATACGCTCATGGAGGGGGATTGGCCGGCGGCGCATTCTTGGCCGGAGGGGGCGTAAAAATACTGTGAATGCGCTGCGAGCCCTGTTCCGATTCTTCGGCGATGATTTTTTGATTGATCGAGTCGTACCTGATCGCCTGTGCGTGCATTTCGGCCTGCGGATCGTTCAGGCTTAAAAAAGCGTTCTTGGTGAAACGCACGATTCCCCTAGGCACGTCGTACTCGATCGTCTCCGCTTGGCCTTTAGCCTCCTTGCCCGTCTTGCCGACCCGCTGCTCGAACGCAGCCGGCCTACCGGTAGCCACCGCCTTGGTCAAGGTATTGTCTACAAACGTCAGCTGCGCCTCATCGGCGGTCAACACTCCCTTGTCGGTGTTGATCTTGACCGCGCCATGGAACGCCAAGTTGCTGTTGTTGAAATTTAACTTCGTCCCCGGCTGCGATGCCTGCGCCTGGTCGGCCGTGACGACCATATCGCCTTGGGAGATGCGCACCTTGTGAAAAATCTCGTTGCCGCTATGCAGATCCAGCTCGCCGGATTGCGCGTCCAAGACGATGGGCTGCTGCGCCACCTTGCCGGGGGCCGCAGCGGCGGCAGCCGCGCTTGCCTGCAGCCAGGGCGAGATCAATGCCAGGGTGATGAGGCACTTATTTAGGAAGGAAGCGGCCATTGACTTTTTGTTCCAAGCGCAACGTTCGAGCTTTCAAATTCGCGGTCAGCCCACGAGCGGTCAGGATATGGCCTCCGTATTCGATGCGCACGTCGCTTTTGGTGGTGGCAATGGACTCGGGGACATCGTAACTCATCGTGTCTGTCCTTATCACGGCCGTGCCTATGCGGCCCGCGGTTTCCTCCTGCAGCCGCACATTGCCGGAAACATCGACAATCTTGCCGCCTGGCTGAACATGTGCGGTATCGCCGAACAGCACCCAAGTTTGGCCGCCCGGCGCGTCATAGTTGACACGTACGTTGTACAACTGCACCTCGTTGCTGTGATCGACCTGATCGATGCGCTCAGCTTCGATGCGAAGGCTGGGCGCACCGGAGATGTCGTAATCGGTGAGAGTGGTATTTTTGAGGTAATAGCCGGGGAGGTCGGTCCCTTGGCCGCCGCCTTCACTCATAGGGCGGTGTGCCGGCGAGGTCAAGTTCCAAGTGATGATGATCAAAGCCGCGACCGCCACCACCGTAAAGAAGCGAAAGAGCACTTAACGACGTCCGGCGCGCGCGCGCAAAATCGCGTCGCACAACTCGCGGACGGCGCCAAATCCGCCGCGCGAGCGCGAGATCCAGTGCGCTGCCGACAGGACGATGGGGTGGGCATCGACGACTGCCGCTGCCAATCCGACCGCAGACATCAGCGGCAGATCCGGCGTGTCATCGACGATGCAGGCGCAGTGCAACGCATCCACCTTGAGCCGTTTAGTTAACTTAACGAGGGCGAGCAGCTTGTCACTGCACCCTTGGACCACCGTCGGCACGCCCAGTTCGCGCATGCGCGACAGGGTTGCAGCGGAACGTCTGCCGCTGAATACGGCCACTTGCACGCCGGCAGCCATAGCTAACTTGATGCCGTGGCCATCACGCACATGGAATGCTTTCAAGGCTTCGCCGCGGGCGCCAAAGTACAAACGGCCGTCCGTCAGCACGCCGTCGACATCCAAGATAAGGAGCTCGATCTCAGCGAGCGGCGTGGCTTTGCGGGCTTTCAAAATACGCCCGCACGCAATAGATCGTGCACGTTCAGAGCGCCGACGATTTTCTTATCCGCATCGACCACCACCAGGGATGTGATGCGGTGAGTTTCCATCAAATGCACCGCCTCGGCCGCGAGCATGGTGGGGCTCGCGGATTTCGGCCCGACGGTCATGAGCTCATCCATCCGGGTGGACTGCAAGTCCGCTCGGCGGTCGAGCGCGCGGCGCAAATCACCGTCGGTAAACACGCCGAGCAGGCGCATGGAATCATCGACGATCGCGGTCATGCCCAGGCCCTTGGATGTCACCTCCATCAAGCCCTCGGCCAGTGTGGTGTCAACTCGGACCGTGGGTATGTGCGACCCGGTGCGCATGATATCTTTCACGTACAGGAGCCGACGTCCCAGCGCGCCGGCAGGATGCGAGCGGGCGAAGTCCTGCTCGGTGAAACCGCGGGCCTTGAGCAGCGACACCGCCAACGCATCTCCGACTGCGAGGGCCGCCGTGGTGCTCGCGGTGGGAGCCAGGTTCAAGGGACAGGCCTCCGCCGGCACCCGAATGTCCAAGTGCACCGAGGCGATGCGTGCCAAGGCGGACTCTGAATTTCCGGTGAAGGCGATCAAGGGCACTCCCAAGCGCTTGATCACGGGCAGGATTGTAAGTATTTCCTCCGTTTCGCCGGAATTCGACAGGGCGAGCACCGCATCATCGCGGGTGATCATGCCGATATCGCCATGGCTTGCCTCGCCAGGATGGACAAAAAAGGAGGGTGTGCCGGTGCTGGCGAGGGTGGCCGCGATTTTTCCACCGATGTGGCCGGACTTTCCCATGCCTGTGACGACGATGCGGCCCCGGCAGTTAAGACAAATGCGGCAGGCACGTGCAAAATCCGTCCCGAGACGCGGGAGCTGCGCACGCAGCCCGTCGATCTCAACGGTGAGCGCCTGGCGGCCGAGTTCGACGAGATCCTCGTCACTGTAGTCGGGCTTCATCAGTGAATGATACAGCGTGGGCAATATTCGAGGAGACGGCATGAATCCACAGCAGGTAGCGGACATCATCGAGGCAGGATTGGGCGGCAGCCACGCCCTGGTGACCAGCGCAGACAACGTGCATTTCGAGGCAATCGTGATCGCGCCGGCCTTTGTCGGTAAGAAACCGATACAAAGACATCAAATGGTGTATTCGACGCTGGGTACGGCTGTGGGCAACGAGATCCACGCACTCGCGCTGCAGGTATTTACTCCGGACGAATACGCAAGGCAAGGACGTGGATAAGCTACAAATTCATGGCGGGATCGCCCTCGAAGGCGAAATACGCATATCGGGAGCGAAGAACGCGACGCTGCCGATTCTAGCCGGCTGTCTGCTGGCCGACGGTCCGGTAACGGTGTCGAATGTTCCGCACCTGCAAGACGTCACGACGATGATCGAGTTGCTAGGCCGCATGGGCGTTTCGGTCACCATCGATGAAAAGATGCATATCGAAGTCGACGCATCGAGCATCAAAGAGTATTTCGCGCCTTATCAGCTGGTTAAGACCATGCGCGCGTCCATCTTGGTTCTCGGGCCCTTATTGGCGCGCTGCGGCACCGCGGATGTATCGCTGCCGGGCGGATGCGCCATCGGCGCACGTCCGGTCAACATTCACGTCGCCGGTTTACAAGCCATGGGCGCCGATATTCACATCGAAAACGGCTATATCAAAGCCCGCGCCGGCCGCCTCAAGGGTGCGCGCCTGGTGCTCGAAACCGTGACGGTCACGGGCACCGAGAACCTCATGATGGCGGCGACCTTGGCGATGGGCGAAACGGTGCTGGAAAATGCGGCGCGCGAGCCCGAGGTGGTGGACCTGGCTAATTTCTTGATTGCGATGGGTGCCAAGATCAAAGGCGCCGGCACCGATCGCATCGTGATCGAAGGTGTGAAGCGTCTGAACGGCACCGCCTATGAAGTGTTGCCGGACCGCATCGAATCCGGCACGTACCTCGTTGCCGGGGCGATCACCGGCGGCCACATCCGGGTGAAAAACACCCGCCCGGATCATCTCGATGCCGTCATCGATAAATTAAGGGAGGCGGGTGCCACCGTCGATGTGGGCGATTCATGGGTCGAAGTCGACATGCGCGGCCGCCGGCCCACCGCCATCGACATCCGTACCGCGCCTTATCCGGCTTTCCCCACCGACATGCAGGCGCAGTTCGCCGCGCTCAACACGGTGGCGAATGGCGTGGGCACCATCATCGAAACGATTTTCGAGAACCGCTTCATGCACATGTTGGAGATGCGGCGCATGGGTGCGGAAATCCGTTTGGAAGGCAACACCGCCATCATCAAGGGCGTGGAGCGGTTGACCGCGGCGCCTGTCATGGCCACTGATTTGCGCGCCTCGGCGAGCTTGGTTTTAGCGGGATTGGTGGCGGATGGCCGCACCGATATCGAGCGCATTTATCATATCGACCGCGGCTATGCAGCGATCGAGGAGAAGCTGCAGCAATTGGGAGCGAAAATCCGACGGACGCCCTAACAACTACTGCGTTTGCACCGGCCGCGTCGGACGCTCAAGCACCGTCAATCGGATTTTGTAGCCCTGGCGCGCGTGGTGGCCTTCGAGCACCACCTCGGCGCCGGGCTTGAGGGCTGAAACTCGGGCGACGAGATCCTGAGCGCTGTGTACCTCTTCGCCGCCCAAGCTGGTAATCAGGTCGCCCGGACGCATGCCGGATTCGTAGGCCGGGCTGTTCACCAAGATATTCACTACGTTCACGCCGCCGCCCGCAGTGCCGACTTGCGCCGATTGCTCATCGGTCAGATCCTGCGGCACGAAACCGAGCCAACCTCGCACCACATGGCCGTTCTGAAGAATTTGTTCCATCACGCCGCGCACGAGATTGACGGGAATCGCAAAACCGATGCCCTCAGGTCCGCCGTATTGCCGATTCAGCACCGCCGTGTTGATGCCGACCAAGTCGCCGTGCGCATCAATGAGCGCCCCGCCGGAATTGCCGAGGTTGATCGCCGCATCCGTTTGGATGAAATTCTCGAAAGTCGCCAATCCCAGTTGACCGCGGCCGGTGAAGCTCACGATCCCCTGGGTCACGGTCTGGCTCAAGCCGTAGGGGTTGCCGATGGCAAGCACGATATCCCCCGCGCGCAAGGTATCGGATCGGCCCATGGGCATGACGGGCGCATCGCCGATGTGCAGGTCGAGGATGGCAATATCGGTATCGGGATCCTGTCCCACGATGGTGGCCTCGGCGATGCGTCCATCCGCAAGCTGTACCCGGATGGAATCGGCGCCCGCGATGACGTGTTGATTGGTGACGACGATTCCCTTCGCATCGACGATCACGCCCGAACCTAAGCTGCGCTCGACGCGGCGGCGGTAGCTGGGCCAGAAATCTCCGAACAGCTGTCCCATCGGCGCCGGTTGGGTGCGCTCCCTAACGACGCGCGCCGTGTAAATGTTGACCACGGCCGGTGCCGCGCGAGCCACGGAATCGGCGAAGCTTTGCACAACTACGGTGGGCGCCGGCGAAACTGCTGCAGAGGCTGGAGCACTCGCGGGCGGTGGCGCGGCGCCCGGCGTGGCGATGGTGGCGCGGGCGGTGTGCGCGCCCAGCAGCGTGGGATTCCACCAAACCACGAGAAAAGCCACGGCCAAGCCGACGACGACCGCTCTGACCAAGAAACCGAGGACACGCATCTGTGTATAATGCGCTCCCAATATTCTTTGCGAAACACTGCCGCCATAGGGGTTTGCGTGAAGATTTGTCAACCATTTTTTGAGGGTTTCGCATGAGTGAAGAGGTTGAAGAGGTAGACCACAGCCGGCGCCGATTGTTGACTGCAGCGACGGTCGGCACGGGCGTGATCGGCGCGGCATTTGCTGCCATACCTTTTCTAGCGTCGTGGAAGCCCAGCGCGCGCGCCAAAGCGCTCGGCGCCCCGGTCGAAGTCGATGCCTCGAAACTCGAAGCGGGCCAAATGTTGAAAGTGGTTTGGCGCGGCCAGCCGGTTTTCGTGGTACGCCGCGTCAAGACCGTCGTGGATCAATTGGGCGGTCACGATGCGATGCTCGCGGATCCGAAGTCCGAGGATTCCACACAGCCTCCCTATATAAAAGCCGCCGGCGCCACGCGAGCTCGCAATCCCGAATACTGGGTTGGCTTGGCGGTCTGCACCCACCTGGGCTGCTCACCCTTGGGAGCGTTTCAGCCGAATGATTCGTTCCAAGTCGCGGGCGCGGACCTGGGCGCGAATTGGCCGGGAGGATTTTATTGTCCTTGCCACGGCTCGAAGTACGACTTGTCGGGCCGCGTGTTCAAGAGCATGCCGGCCCCGAAGAACTTGACCGTTCCGCCGTACGCAATCGGCGCGAACACCCGCATCGTGATCGGCGTCGACGACGCTTCCAAATCCGTTTCGTAAAGCAAGAGGTAAGCGATGGCCGCAGCACCCGAGTCCGCCGGCACCGGCAAAGGATTGATTGGCTGGATCGATCAGCGGTTCCCGCTGACGAAATTGTGGAAGGAACAGGCCGCCGAGTACTACGCACCGAAGAATTTCAACTTTTGGTACTACTTCGGCGTGCTCTCGCTCGTGGTGCTCGTGAACCAGCTGGTAACGGGTATTTTCTTGACGATGAGCTACAAGCCATCTGCCGCCGAGGCCTTCGCGTCGGTGGAATACATCATGCGCGATGTGGAATGGGGCTGGTTGATCCGCTACATGCACTCCACCGGTGCATCCGCATTCTTCATCGTGGTGTATTTGCACATGTTCCGGGCGCTGTTATACGGTTCGGCTCGTAAGCCGCGCGAGCTTATCTGGATCTTCGGCGTTTTGATTTACGTGCTGCTGATGGCCGAAGCCTTCATGGGGTATGTGCTGCCCTGGGGCAACATGAGCTATTGGGGCGCTCAAGTCATCGTATCGCTGTTCAGCAGCCTGCCCGTCATCGGCGGTACCCTGGTGGAATGGATTCGGGGCGATTACAACATCGCTGATCCCACGCTGAATCGATTTTTCGCATTGCATGTGGCGGCGTTGCCGTTGGCATTGGTGTTCTTGGTAATCGCGCATCTGATGGCGCTGCACGAAGTCGGCTCGAACAATCCGGACGGCATCGATATCCACAAGTACCGCGATGAAAAAGGCCACCCGCTCGACGGCGTACCCTTTCATCCGTACTACACGGTCAAGGACACGGTGGGTGTCGCTGTTTTTCTCTTGCTGTTCGCAGGCGTAATTTTTTTCGCCCCAAACTTCTTCGGCTTGTTCCTGGAAGCGAATAACTTCGGACCGGCCAATCCGCTGCAGACGCCGCCTGACATCACGCCGGTGTGGTATTTCACGCCGTTCTACGCGATGTTGCGCGCCATACCGTCCGCTTTCGGAACGCAAGTTTGGGGTGTGTTGGTCATGGGCGCCGCCATCGTAGTGCTGTTCTTTGTGCCCTGGCTGGACCGCTCGCCGGTGCGCTCGATACGCTACAAGGGACCGATTTATAAAATCATGTTGGCGCTTTTTTCCGTGTCATTCATTATCTTGGCGGTTTGCGGCATGAATCCGCCGTCGGGCATCTACCCGGTCCTGGCGAGAATCTGCACTGCCGTTTATTTTGCATTTTTTTTGCTAATGCCCTGGTACACGAAACTCGACAGCGTGAAGCCGGTGCCGGAAAGGGTTACGGGACATGCTTAAAGCCAGCGTATTGATCAGCATTGGTCTTCTGTGGGCCGGTACGGGCATAGGCACGGCCTCGGCGGAGGAGGGGGAGATCCGCCTGCTTCACTCGGGCACCGATATCAACAACACGGAGTCATTGCAGCGCGGTGCGCGCAACTTCATGAACTACTGTTCGGGTTGCCACTCGCTCAAGTACCTGCGCTACAACCGCATGGGCGCGGACCTGAAGATTCCCGAGGCCGAACTGGCCAAAAATTTGATTTTTACTTCCGCAAAACCCTTCGAGGAAATCGGCACCGCCATGCCCTCTGATGCGGCGGACTGGTTTGGCAAGCAGCCGCCGGACTTGACGCTGATGGCGCGGGAACGCGGGGTTGACTACATCTATTCTTATTTGCGTGGTTTTTACGCCGACAAGACACGGCCATGGGGCGTCAATAATCTGTACCTGCCGGGTACGGCCATGCCGCATGTCCTTTATGAGCGACAGGGCTTGCAGAAGCCGGTCTACAAGAACGAGAAGGATGCCCACGGCAGCGCAAAAATGGTTTTGGCGGGCGTGGAGCCAATGACGCCCGGAGCCTTGAAGCCGGAGGAGTATGATCAGTTCGTCCGGGACATCGCCAACTTCATGGACTATGCCGCGGAGCCCATCAAGGCCACGCGTCAATCGATGGGCATACCCGTTATCCTGTTTCTGTTGGTGTTTTTCGTGTTTGCGTACTTGTTGAAGAAAGAGTATTGGAAGGACGTCCACTGATAACGGGCGATCCCGTTGAACATGGCAGGAGGTCCGGTTAGTGGCACGTCGTTCGGTGATGACCTTGTTTTCGGCGCCGGCGGACCCGTGGAGTCATCGCGCGCGCCTGGTCTTGGCCGAGAAGGGCATCTCCATCGAGCTCGTAAACGTCGATCCGAATTTGTTGCCGGAAGACCTGATCGACCTCAATCCCTATCACAGCGTGCCCACGCTCGTGGATAGAGATCTCGTTCTGTACGATTCGCGCGTTATTATCGAGTACCTGGACGAGCGTTTTCCGCATCCGCCCTTGATGCCCATCGATCCTGTGACGCGTGCGCAGTTCCGCGTGGCGCTGTACCGCGTGGAGCGCGACTGGTATGCCTTGGCGCACGATATCGAACTCGATCCGCAGAGCAAGACTGCCGAGCACAGCCGCAAAGTATTGGGCGAAGCCATCTGCGCCAGCGCTGAAGTGTTCAAGGCCAAACCTTTCTTCTTGAGCGACGAGTTCTCACTGGTGGATGCCAGCATTGCGCCGATCCTGTGGCGCCTGCGCTCTTACGGCATCGAGCTTCCCGTGCAGGCGGCGCCGATCACCAAATACATGAATTCGATTTTCGCGCGCTCTACTTTCCGGGCCTGCTTGAGCCCCGCCGAAAAGGACATGCGGCATTGAAGCCACGGCGTCCCTATTTGCTGCGAGCACTGCACGAGTGGATATCCGACAGCGGCGAGACCCCGCATATCGTGGTCGATGCGGCGGCGGAAGGCGTGACGGTTCCGCGCCAATACGTGAAGGACGGGAAGATCGTGCTCAACGTCAGTTTTTCAGCCACCCAAATGCTCAAGCTGGGCAACGATTTCGTCAGCTTCGAAGCGCGCTTCGGCGGCGTGGGATTTGCTGTGCAGGTTCCCGTGCGAGCCATTCTAGGCATTTACGCGCGCGAAACCGGACAGGGAATGATATTTCCGGAGGGCGATGCGGATCCCGATCCTACCGACGGCCCCGCTCCGGCCACTCCGAGCACCAAGCCCAGCAGCGCATCGCGCAAGCGGCCGAAATTGCAGGTGGTTAAGTAACTCGACGAGGGTTCCTAGGCGCGAAAGGCATCTCGTACCCAATCGATGCGATGCGCACCGTCCGGTAAGCCCGCGACGGCAATCACATCGAAACGTATGGCGTAGCCGCGCCACAGCGATTGGGTTTGAAGAAAAAATTGCGCGGCGCGGATGAGCTTGCGCCTTTTCGCCCGGGTGACAGAGCCCAAGGCGCCGCCGAAAGCTACGTGCTGTCGCTGTCTTACTTCGACGATGGCCAGCATGCCACGATCGAGACACAACAGATCGATCTCCCCCAACTTGCAGCGCAGATTGCGCGCTAAAATTTTGAGACCGCGCGCTTGCAAATATGCGGCGGCGAGTTGTTCGGCGGCCGCCCCGCGCTGCAAGTGCAGAACGCTCATGCAGCATGATGATGCGGCACCGGTGAGCTTGCACCGGGCATTTCGCCTGTGTTCGCCAAATAACAGCGATTTCTACAGTACGAGCGCGCGGCTGGGATGAGATATGTTAAATGCTGTCGCATGCATAAAAATTGTCGCGGTCGCAACCGAGCTGCAGTATTCTGCGACGTACTGGTTTCTTGATAAAACGTATAAATCTTAAGGGGTAAATATGCGAAATCTGAGAAGGCTGCAAATTGCGGCCGCGGCGATCTGTGCCGCCGCGCTTGCCGTGGGTACCTCGAACGCGATCGCGCAGCAAGCGGCAGCCGGCCGGTTCAAACCTCTGGCCGACTCGGGAGCCACGATCGATCGGCAGCCTTTGTCGGTACTCAACAAAGAAAGGGTCAAGGTTGTTGTAATCATGAGTGCTCCTTCGGTCGCGGAGGTCCGCGCCAGCGCACCCGGACATCGGATCAGCCAGCATGATCACGATGCCGTCCATGCGCAGATCGCGCAACAGCATGCGGCGCTCGAGCCCACGCTCGTATCGCGAGGCGGCCAAGTGCTGGCGCATTATCACGACGCCATGAACGGCATGAAGGTGGAAATCGATCGCGGGGAAATCGCAGGCCTCGCGAGCTTACCCGGCGTCGTCCAAGTCGCAGGCGTACCCACCTACAGCATGCTGAATACCATCAGCGTTCCTTTCATCGGCGCGCCGAAAGTTTGGGAAGGTATCCCCGGATTCCGCGGCGAGCACATCAAGATCGCCGTCATTGACACCGGCGTCGACTACACCCACGCCAACTTCGGCGGCCCCGGTACGCCGGCAGCCTTCGCCGCAGCCGCCGCGACCAGCACCGCGCCCGCGGATCCCACGATGTTTGGACCGAACGCGCCCAAAGTGAAGGGCGGCACCGATCTTGTGGGCGACGCTTACGACGCAGCGGCACCGGCAGGCTCACCCGCGCTCATTCCGCACCCGGATCCGAATCCGCTCGACTGCGCGGGTCACGGCAGCCACGTCTCGGGCACCGCGGCCGGCTTTGGCGTCACG
This sequence comes from Steroidobacteraceae bacterium, assembly GCA_036401515.1. GTDB lineage: Bacteria > Pseudomonadota > Gammaproteobacteria > Steroidobacterales > Steroidobacteraceae > Bog-1198. The sequence continues at coordinate 2,311 of DASWUU010000240.1, read as the reverse complement.
AACAGCGGTGCGACCTATCATGGCCCCTACAACGAAGCGGCCTATGCAGCCGGCTTCGGGATCGGTCCCGGCGTAGCGCCGCTGGCCGATCTATATATGGTTCGGGTTTTCGGCTGCACCGGTTCGACCAACGTCGTCAGCGAGGCGATCGATTGGGCCGTGCACAACGACATGGACGTGATCAGCATGTCGCTGGGCGCTCCCTACGGAGCAAGCACGAGTGCGGATGCCATTGCTTCGGATAATGCGTCAAAGGCCGGCATCATCGTGGTTGCCGCGGCGGGCAACAATGGGCCCGCGCCGTACATCACCTCAACCCCCGGGTCCGGATCGCGCGTCATCAGCGTTGCCGCCATGAATGCGCGCCCCTTCCTCGCCAACGGCGTTAAAATCAGCTTCTCCTCGGGGCAAGCCGTCAACGGCGTCGAGGCCAATTCCCTGCCGCTACCCAGCGGCCCCGTGCCCGCCGCCATTCTCAAGACGGCAACCGCCTTGAAGTTGGGTTGTGCCCAAAGCGACTACCCAGCCGGCGGAACGCCCGGTGCGCTGGTGATTGTCTCCCGTGGTACTTGCACATTCAGCGCGAAAGCGATTCTGGCGGCGGCGAACGGTGCTATCGCGGTCGGCGTGGTCAACAATGGCCCCGGTTTCTTCAATCCCTCGATACCGGGCGTTACCATTCCGTTCATCGAGCTGCAGCTGAGCGATACCGCGACGCTGCTCGCCGTGTCCTCGCCGGCAACGGCCACCATCGCCTCGGCGAACGTACCCGATACCACCTTCAGGCTGGCCGCGTCCTTTTCTTCCGGCGGTCCTCGCTTCGGCGACGGCGCATTGAAGCCCAATGTAACGGCGCCCGGCGTCAACGTCTTTTCGACCAATATCGGCACGGGAACCGGAGGCCTGTATGAATCAGGCACTTCCATGGCGACTCCGCATGTCGCCGGCGTCGCCGCACTGGCGGTGCAGGCCCATCAGGACTGGAAAGAGCCGAGCGTGCGCGCCGCCGTGGTCCAGACCGCATCGCCGGGTGCACTGCTCGACTTCTCACCCCGCATCGAAGGTTCAGGAGTGGTGCAAGCGGTGGGCGCGACTGCCACCGATGTCACGGCGCAGGCCGGCGATGGTAATGACGAGGACGGCGGCCAATTGGGGCTGCTGTCGTTCGGAGTCGCGGAACTGACCCGGGATTTCAACGAGGACCGCGAACTCGTCATCCGCGATCACGGAAAACTGCCCGCGACTTTCGTGGCAACCGCGACCTCTTCGGCCGGCGTGCCGCACACGGTCAAATTGTCGAGTTCAACCGTATCCGTTCGTGGCCATGACGACACGGAGCTGCGTATGACCTTGAGCGTGCCGGCCGCGACGGCCGGCGCCACGCACGATGCCTTGGGCAATGTGCTGTTCGAGGACGCCTCGGGAGTCATCTCCCTCACCCCGCAAGGGTCGGCAAACAAGGGAGTGGCGCTGACTCTGCCGTACTACGTTGTGACCCGGGCACGGTCCAATGTGGAAGCGCGCTTGCGCGGCGAGAAGAATCCCAGCATTCGCCTCGATAATCGCAATGGTGTGATCACGGGCAACGGCGATTTCTATGCCTGGGGACTCAAAAATCCGAAGACAGGCACGATCTCGGCAGCTTTCGAGCCGCGCGCCGTCGGCGTGCAGACCAATCCCATCAGCGCCACCGACAGCGTCCTGGTATTCGCCGTTAATTCCTACAGCCGTTGCTCCAATGCGGCGGCCGGCGAGTACGACATCTACATCGACGTGAACGGCGATGGGGTGTATGACTTCGTGCTGTTCGCGGCGGATGCGGGATTGGTCACGGCCGGGAGCGCGAGCGGCCAGATGGCAACGTTCCTGTTGGATCTTAAAAAAGGTACGATCGTTGAGCAGTTCCTGGCCGATGCGCCGACGGACGGCTCAATCGTCCTGATGCCGGTATATGCCTCTCACCTAGGCATCGCGCCGAGCAACCCGCGCTTCAGTTACGCGATGCAAGCGTTCGACGATACCGGCGCGGGCGAGGCGGTGACGGGAACCGCGTCCTTCAACGCGTTTGCCCCAGCGGTCTCGAATGCCATGTTTGTCCCGGTTGCGCCGAACACGACCGCCGATGTCCCGGTGTCGATCGATCCGGTCGAAATCACAAAGACACCGGCGCTTGGGTTCATGGTGGTGACCGAAGACAATGTCTCGGGCGCCGGCCAAGCCGAATTGCTAAAACTGGACTTGGACCACTAGCGCGTCAGTCGCCGCGCCGAAGCATTACTTCGGCGCGGCCTTCGCATACCGAGAAGAGGTC